>JADJWS010000003.1:0-308405 GCA_016716235.1 Candidatus Defluviilinea gracilis | reverse complement strand
TCGCCGAAAATTTTGATCTGCTTCTCCCGGTCGGCGATTCGGCGCCCCAGCGTGTACGGCGCCTGCCACGAGACAATGCACACCGTATTTTTAGGGTCTTCGATATTATTGCGCAGATGATGCAGGATGCGCCCGGTTTCCGCCATGCCCGAAGCGGAGATGATCACCATCGGGTCGGTGCGCTTATTCAACGCTTTCGATTCCTCCACCGAGTGAACATACGTCAACATCTTGAAATTGAGCGCCGGGTGGCGCGCCTCTTCGATGAACTTGAGCGTCTCCGAGTCAAACACCTCGCGATGTCGCATGAAGATCTGCGACGCGTTCACCGCCAATGGACTATCCACAAAAACCGGCACATGCGGAACATCGCCGTCGTGCATCATCGTGTTTAGATGATAGACCAGTTCCTGCGTGCGCCCCACCGCAAACGCGGGGATGATCACTTTGCCGTTCCGCTTGATCGTCCGCCTCACCACATCGCGGAATTCGTCGAACGCGGCAGACGGGTCGTTGTGTTTCTTGTCGCCGTAGGTGCATTCCATCAACAAATAGTCAACAGGGTCAGGCATGACCGGGTCGCGCAACAACGGCAAACCGAATCGCCCAATATCGCCCGAAAACCAGAAGCGGGTTTTCTTCCCCTTTTCTTCGATCTCCAGTGAAACAGCGGCAGAACCGAGAATGTGTCCCGCTTCCACAAATTTCGCAATCACGCCGGGGATCGGCTCGAACGGCTGACCGTAATTCACGCCGCGGAACAAATCAGCCGCGTGTTGCGCATCCACCTCGGTATACAGCGGTTCGATCAACGGCTTGCCGCGTTCCAAATTTTTTCTGTTCACAAACTCCGCATCCGATTCTTGAATGCGGCCCGAGTCAGCCATCATCAACGTCGCCAAATCAACGGTTGCGAGAGTCGCGTAGATCGGGCCCTCATAACCCTTCTTGACAAAGTTCGGCAAATTGCCGCAATGATCAATATGCGCGTGAGACAAGATCACCGCGTCCACTGTGCGCGGGTCGTACATAAAGTTCAGGTTTCGAGAATAGGTTTCCTCTCTCCGCCCTTGATACAGCCCGCAATCCAGTAAGAGCCGATGCCCGTTAATCTCCAGCAAATGCTGGCTTCCCGTCACCGTGTGCGCCGCGCCATGAAAATGAATTTGCATTTCAGCCTCCGAATAAACCCAAAATTTGCATACCGTATAACTGGAATCGTCTCGGCGACTCTTTCATCGCTTCTTCGAGTTCGCCCAGGGTCTTTGGCGGATGCTCCGCAAACAGACCCAGATAGAGTTTAGGCAAGACGATATCCGACTCGACCTTCAACTCCTGCGCGACTTTCTTCCGCCACGCCTTCAACTTCTCGACCCGCCTCAACACCGCGTCACTCGGACGTTTAGGCTGGTCCAGTTTCACCAGCGGAGCCGCCGCCCCGCGCCTCGCCGCGGCAAGCATCTCTCCGCCCCACATGTGGATTTGCTTCGCGCTCAAACCGATATCCGCAAGATCAACGTCTTTCTCCGGCATTCGTTTCGCGATCTCCAGCAACAAGTTATCGTCAATCACTTTGAACGGCGGGCGGTCGAGTTTCTCGGCGATGTGATCGCGGCTGTGACACAATGCCGAAAGGACGGTCAACTCGCGCAGGCTCACGCCTTTCCGACTGCCGAATCGTTTCCATGACGAGCCGTTGAGTTTTTCTTTCGCGTCATCCACTTTGCATGCGCGCGCAAAATCTTCGAGAGCCAGCTCCCAGCGGTCTTTTTCGCGCAATTCCGTTTCCATCAAATCGCGCAGGATGAAGAGGTAGTGAGTATCTTGCCGGGCGTAAGCGATTTGAGCCAACGTGAGTGGTCTGGCGCCCCAATCCGCTTTTTGATAGCGTTTATCGATCTTCATTTGAAATTTTTCGGCGAGCAGTGTGTCTAACCCCACAGCGGGATACCCCAACACGCGCGCGGCTTGCATCGTGTCGAACAGGTTGCGAAACTCGAAGTCATAATCGCGCTTCAGACAGATCAAATCGTATTCCGAGGCGTGAAATATTTTCTCGATTTTTTTGTCGTTGAAGATCGGGGCAAGCGGGCGAAGGTCGGAAAAAGCGAACGGGTCAACCACGTAATCGTGCTTCGGCGTCGAAAACTGGATCAAACACACGCGCTCGCGATAGGCGTGCAGGCTGTTCGACTCGGTGTCCACCGCAATGCGCGGCTGTGACGATAAATCCGCCAGCATCTTGCGGAGCGATTGATCTGTGTTCACCCAAACAGGCGGGGCAAGGAATTCGGACATAAGGAACAACGGTATTGTAAACTCAAACCGCCGAATTAAGCCCCCGACTTTGGCGTTTGAATTTCCCCAACAGAAAATCATAAAATTGCTGGAGAAAATAACATACAACCAGCACAGTCAGCGACGACGGTAGCATCCTGAATAAGATCTGATTCTGCAATCCTTCTACAGGGAAGATACCTTCAAGGATTTTCCAGAATGGGCGATGAAATAAATACACAAAATAGGATGCGTATGAAATTCGAGTCACCCAACCCCACGGAGAGATAATCTCCAATTTTGCTACGACTGTAAATAGCAAGATGACATTCGAGGCGATGAACATGTAGGAAACGGCGATATAAAAAAGAGAAGCGGGGTCAGCCTCTGCGCGGAGGGCAAGCGAAAAGAGCCAAATCCCCAAGATAGCCAGAACGGTTTTTCCCATCATCCATTGCCCAGACAAAACGCCGCCAGACACATTCGGTTTTGCAAGAAGCAATCCCGTCAGGAATACAAAAAAATATTTAAAGAAACGAACGTCCAGCAATTCAGTTGTTCGATGAAGGATGAGAGCAAGAATAAACACGACAACCGAAACGATGAGCAATGATCTTACTTTTGGAGCGACCTTCCACAATACAAGAAAAACCCCATAGAAGAGAAGGATCGCGCCAACATACCAAAGCGTGAGAAGCGGCTTTACCAAACTCGGCGAAAAAATGAATTGTAGTCCAGCCAGCCAGACCGCTACATCGAACTTTGACTTGAACCCAAAACCCAAGACAAAAACATACAAGGCAAATGCAATCAGGTAAGGCGGATAAATCTTGATCAACCGAGATCGGAGAAAGGCATGGACGTTTCCGCCCGACCTTTGCAGAGACAATTCCATGAAGTACCCTGAAATAAAAAAGAAGCATCCCAACAAGAACGCTTCCAGATAGGGAGACAACACCTGCAAAGTTTTTCCTGAAAATTCAAGGCTGTAAAACCCGCTGTGATGGATCAACAACAGCACAATGGAAATCGCTCGCGCAACCTCAAACTCAGGCAATCGTTTCACCGACGCGCTCACAACGTCTTCTCCATCACCAGCCCATCTTCGCCGTCGTTGTAATATTTTTTCCAGATGTCAATCGTGCGATAGCCTTCTTTTTCATACAACGCGATCGCCCCATGATTGGACGCGCGGACGGTCAACTTCATGTTCGGCGCTTTGACTTGCGCTTCGCACGCCAGCAGTAACGCCCGCCCCACGCCGCGTCGCTGGAAGCGTGGATGAACCGCAATGGTGGAGATCCAAGCCGCCCCTTGAGAAGGACGCGTGTCGCCCGCCACGAATCCGATCATGTTGCCGTTGTCCATCGCCTTGAGTCGAACCACATCGGGCCATGAAAGAACGGCGATCAGGTCGAACAGCGACCACGCGTCTTTGTCAAAACAAGCATGTTCGAGTTTGCGGAGCGAGTTGAGATCGAGGATGCCTGCGGGAAGGATTTCCATGGGAGCGTTTTCTAAAAAAGAAAGTAGAAAGTGGAAAGACGCAACTCCACTTTCTACTTTCACATTTCTACATGCGAGCGTGACTGTCTATCTACCCGCCTACTTCTTCCCCAGGAAGTTATCCAACATACTCGTGAACTCCATCGGGAAGATGTACTTCGTGGAGGGGCTTGCGCCGATGGACTTGAGCGTTTCAAAATATTGAAGCGTCATCGTCTTCTGGTCAACGGCTTTCGCGGCGTTGAAGATCTGCTCGAGGGCTTGGGCAAACCCTTCGGCGCGCAACAACTGGGCGGCTCGTTCGCCTTCCGCCGCAAGGATGGCGGATTGCTTCTGACCTTCGGCGCGCAGGATGTTCGACTGCTTCTCGCCTTCCGCCACGTTGACGGCCGCTTCGCGCGTGCCTGTGGATTCGGTCACTACGGCGCGGCGGATACGCTCTGCCGACATCTGCCGGTTCATCGCATCCTGCACGTCGCGCGGCGGGATGATCTCGCGGATTTCGACGTTGGTCACTTTGACGCCCCAGCGTTCGGTCACTTCATCGAGACGCGTGCGGAGCATATTGTTGATATGTTCGCGTTCCGAAAGCACGTCGTCCAATGGGATACCGCCGATGACCGCGCGCAATGTGGTTGCCGCGATACCGGCCGCGGCCGATTCAAAGTTGCCGACCTGCAACACCGATTCGGCGGGGTCGAGCACTTTGTAGTACCACAGGAAGTCGATCGAGATCGGCGCGTTATCTTTCGTGATCGAGGTCTGGTGAGGCACCTCGCGCACTTGTTCGCGCAGGTCCACTTTGACGGCGCGGTCGATCACGGGGATTAACAACACGATGCCTGGTCCTTTCGGTCCGACACTGCGACCCAAACGGAAGACAACGAGACGTTGATATTCCGGAACGATCCGTATGGCATTGGCTAGGAAGACCAAGCCGATGACGAGGATCGCGCCAACTAAACATACGGCGCTGCTGGTAAGTAATTCCATAGTAGTTACTCCTTTGTGATGATTATTTATTCCTGCTTTTCAACAACAACGACAAACCCATCGCGCCGAACGACGCGAATCTTGCTCCCCGCCTTGATCTTACTCTCGCTGCGAGCCGACCACAACTCTTTGCCGACTTGCACGCTTCCCTCCTCGTGGATGTCTGTCCGCGCTTCACCTTCCAAGCCGATCAACGCTCCCAGATCATGCGTCGGCGTGACAAATGAGGCTTCCATCGCTTTGCGCGTGGCGATCCATACAAACCCGGCAGTCAGCGCGGAAGCGATCACCGCCACGAGCGGATTCACCGCCGGCAAACCGCCCTCGCGCGCAAACATAAACACCGAGCCGACGATCAGCAAAAGGATCGAAAGCGCGAGCGCCCATTCACGTTTCGGTTTTTGAAGCGCGTACACAAATGGCACGATACCCAAACCGATCACGATCAGCGCCCAAACATTGATGGACAGATTGTAGATGGCATAGCCTGCCAGCGCGAAGCAGAAGAACGCGCCGATCTCAAAGAACCCCGTGCCCGGCGTGGCGATAGCCATCAGCGCAAGAAATACTCCGCCTAGCAAAAAGAGATACGCGACATCGGGATCAAGTAGAAACTCCATGACTCCTCCATTTCATTATACAGCAAGATAGCGGTTTTGATTATTCTACGCAGCCTGGGCTGGCGCGTTGCGCAATTTCACGCTGGAATCGTTCTAGGTTAGAATAACCCTATACCAGATGCAAGGAGAAATATGCCGTGCCGACCTTTGAAGTTGGACTCGCCCGTTATTTTGCCGTCACAATTGAAGCCCAAACCCTCGAAGAAGCGTTAAAATTATCAGAGTTTTTTCTTGGGAATTGCAACGACTCATCCTCTGAAGAAGAGAGACAGGAATACAAGTTCCAAATTAAAGAAATTAAAATGGCTCAAAACGAGGCTTTTCAGCTTTAAAAAGGCCGATTCCGCATCGTGGCCAGAACTTACAGGCAATGAATTTCATAGATAAAATTATTCTTGGGGATTGCGAGAAAATCCTAAGCGGTTTTCCCGACAATTGTATTGATTTAATTTTTACATCGCCTCCCTACGCGGATCAACGCGCAAAAACATACGGCGGGATCAAGCCAGATGATTATGTAGAGTGGTTCCTGCCTAAGACCGCCCAATTCTTTCGTGTTCTCAAACCGACAGGCACATTCATCTTGAACATCAAAGAAAGGGTTGTGGATGGCGAACGTCACACCTATGTGATTGATTTGATTTCAAAAGCCCGAGAGCAAGGATGGCTGTGGACGGAAGAATTCATTTGGCACAAAAAGAATTCGTATCCTGGAAAGTGGCCTAACCGCTTCCGTGATAATTGGGAAAGATTGATTCAATTCAACAAGGGCAAAAACTTTGCAATGTACCAGGAAACAGTGATGGTTCCTGTTGGTTCCTGGGCAAAAGAACGCCTCGCCAAATTGAGCGACACTGACAAAACAAGAGATGAATCAAGAGCGGGGAGCGGTTTCGGGAAAAATGTTTCCAATTGGGTTGGAAGAGATAAGGTCTATCCTACCAATGTGCTTCACATGGCAACAGAAACTGGAAACAAGAATCATAGCGCCGTTTTTCCATTAGACTTGCCGAAATGGTTCATCAAACTTTTCACCAAACCCGGCGATATTGTATTAGACCCTTTTGTGGGTTCGGGCACAACCGCATTGGCTGCTATTGAATTAGGGAGGAGTTTTGTGGGGATTGACATCAATTCCGAGTACGTTACTCTTTCCAGAGAACGAATCGGGGAAAGCCAACTCAGACTGCCCGCAATTGCCGAGAAAAAGGCTAACTATATCGTTGCAAAGAACGGCAAACGCAGAAAGACGGGTAAAAAGTGAATGTATTGAATTTAGACGATGTCAAGGAATATGTTAACGATCATGTTGTTGACTTTCATAGAAGGCGAATAAAATCTTTGGAAGAACTAAGGCTTGAGAAACTGCTCACGAAAAATCCGTATCTTTTCAAGGCAAAAAATCTACGAACTCCAGAGTTGCTTGTGCGGGATCTGCTTTCCGCGTTTCTGTCATCCTCCGAAGAAAAATTATTCGGAGATTTCCTGGAAGGGCTAGCCGTTTTTGTTGCAGAGAGGACCTGCGGAGGTCATAAATCAACAGCGCAAGGAGTGGATTTGGAGTTTTTCAATAACGACACGCATTATGTTGTCTCGATAAAATCGGGTCCAAATTGGGGAAATAGTTCTCAACAAAGCAAACTTGAGCAAGACTTGCAGACGGCGACAGCGCGACTAAAACAAGCTAGGCGAAATCTAAATGTTCAATCGGTCTTAGGGATATGCTATGGTAAAACAAAAACAGCGTTCATCCGCGGATACATGAAGATCGTGGGTCAAAACTTTTGGTATTTCATTAGCGAAAATCTGGATCTCTATACCGATATTATCGAACCGATTGGACATCGCGCCAGAGAACACAACGAAAGTTTTGAAAAGGAACGCGACAAAATTATTTCCCGATTCTCAATTGAGATGGGAAATACTTTTTTCGATGCCAAGACCGGGGAACTCGATTGGGTTAAATTGGTTCAATACAATAGCGGCAATTACAATCGGTCGGAAGCAAATTAATTTTTCGTGGAGTCTTAGTGAAATTTAAAAAAATCTGTGTTCTCGGTCTCGGTTACATCGGTCTCCCCACCGCCACCATGTTCGCCACGCATGGCATCGAAGTCCACGGTGTGGACGTCAATCCGCGCGTGGTGGAATCGTTGCAAGCGGGCAAAATACACATCCATGAGCCGGGGCTTCAAAGCCTCTTTGAAGAGGCGATCAAATCCGGCAGGCTAACGGTATCCAGCCAGCCCGTCGAAGCCGACGCGTTCATCATCGCGGTGCCGACTCCGTTTCAGCATGAAAAATTCGGCGAGTACAACGGAATCCGATTCAAACTCGCGGACATGCGCGCGGTGACGTCGGCGACCGAGGCGATCCTGCCCGTCTTGCGGAAGGGCAACCTCGTCATCCTCGAATCGACATCGCCGCCTCGCACGACGGTCGAGCTGGTCGCGCCGATTTTGACTCGCTCCACCCTTCAAGCAGGGACCGACTTCCACCTGTGCTATTCGCCGGAGCGCGTCCTGCCCGGGCAGATCCTGCGCGAACTTGTGGACAACGCCCGTGTCATCGGAGGCGTCACGCCGGAGTCGGCGCGCGCCGGGCGCGATTTGTATGCCACGTTCGTCAAAGGCGAGATCCACGAAACGGACGCGACCACCGCCGAGATGGTGAAGATCATGGAAAACACCACGCGCGACGTGAACATCGCCATCGCCAACGAGTTCGCGCGGCTCGCTGAAAAATTCGGCGTAGATGTGTGGGAAGCGATTCGACTCGCCAATTTGCATCCGCGCATCAACATCCTCAACCCGGGACCCGGCGTTGGAGGTCACTGCATCAGCGTTGACCCGTGGTTCTTTGTCGAAGCCGCGCCGGAGTTTTCTTCGCTCATTTATCAAGCGCGAAAAGTCAATGATGAGCAACCAAATTTTGTTGTGGAAAAAGTGAGGCGGGCAATCGGCGAATTGAAAAACAAAAAAATCGCCGCCCTCGGACTCGCCTACAAACCCGACGTGGACGACTTGCGCGAAAGCCCCGCCGTTGAAGTGATTCACCTCCTTCAAAAAGAAGGAGCCATCGTCCATGCGTGGGAACCTTTTGCCCCAAACGCAAAACTCGAAGGCGTTGACATGGCATCCGATCTTGATTCCGCCCTCAAAGACGCGGATGCGATCCTTCTGCTCGTCAGCCATTCTCAATTCCGCACTTTGAATCCCGTCAGCATTGCGTCCAAAACCAAAGCAAGGATCGCAATTGACACGGTCAACGTTTGGAAACCCGAGCAATGGCAATCTACCGGCTTCGTCCTCCACCGCCTAGGCGATAACAAATCTCCAGCCCCTAATCTCCACTCTCCAATTCTCTAATTCTCTAATTCTCTAATCCTCATTTACCAATTACTATTTACCATTCACATCTCTCCTTATGAAAATCCTCTCCGTCTTCGGCACCCGCCCCGAAGCCATCAAAATGGCTCCCATCGTCCGCTTGCTCCAACAAACGGAGGGAATCGAAGCGCGGGTATGCGTCACTGCCCAGCACCGTCAAATGCTCGATCAAGCGTTGGAGTTGTTCGAGATCAAGCCCGAATACGACCTCGACTTGATGCGCGAAGGACAGACATTGGCGCAACTCAGCGCGGGGATTTTCACTCACCTCGACCCGGTGCTGGAAGAATTCAAACCCGATTGGATTCTGGCAGTCGGCGACACAACCACTGTCATCAACACCTCCCTGCTGGCGTTTTATCGCAAGATCAAATTCGGTCACGTGGAGGCGGGACTGCGGACTCACAACAAATGGCATCCGTTCCCCGAAGAGATCAATCGCCGCATTGCCACCGTCACAGCAGATGCGCACTTCGCGCCGACAGAATGGTCGAAGCAGAACTTATTGCATGAAGGCGTTGAACCTGAAACAATTTTTGTCACGGGCAACTCGGTCATTGACGCGTTGAAGTTTGTGGCAGATCAGCCAGAGCCGAAAGAGATTAGTGAGTTGTTGGAGAGAATAGAGAGTAGAGAATTGGCGAGCAAGCGATTGATTTTGGTAACAGCACACCGGAGGGAAAATTTTGGCGAGCCGATGGAAAATATTTGCAACGCGCTCAAACAACTCGCCTCGCGCGAGGATGTGGAAATTGTTTATCCCGTTCACCTCAACCCGAATGTGCAGGAACCCGTCAACCGAATCTTGAAAGACGTAACACGAATCACCTTGTTGCCGCCGCTGGATTATCTTCCGCTCGCGCATTTGATGAAACACGCCTCGTTGATCCTCACCGACTCGGGCGGCATTCAAGAGGAAGCGCCGACGTTTGGAATCCCTGTGCTGGTGATGCGCGAGACCACCGAACGCCCGGAGGGAGTGGAGGCGGGGATATTAAAGCTGGTGGGAACTGAAACAGACCGAATTACGAAAGAAGCGAATCGTCTGCTGGATGATGCGTCCGCGTACGCGCAGATGGCGAGGGCGGCGAATCCGTACGGCGATGGTCACGCGGCGGAACGAATTGTTGAAGCGTTATTGAAGGCGTAATATAATGTCTGCATGAGAGCAACCGGCACGCTTGGCGTTTGGGTTACGGTTCTTGTGTTGGCATTAGCCTCGTGCAATGCCCAGAACCCGCCTCATAGCGCGTACTTCAGCGAGACCGGGCATTTTGTGGAGGGAGGCTTTCTGCGGTTTTACAACAACGCGCCAAACCCCGAACTGGTATACGGTTTTCCCATCACGAGCCGCTTCACCTCCCGCGATGGGATGACAGTGCAATACTTCCAACGCGCCCGCTTCGAACTCGTCGTCGACGCCCAAGGGAATGAAACCGTTCGACTGACGCCCATCGGCGCGGCTCTCCACCAACCTGGCGCGCAACTAGAACCACAAAACTCGTCGGCATGTAAAACGATCTCCGGGTTTCAAGTGTGTTATGACTTCCTCAAGTTTTACAACACCAACGGCGGCGCGGAGCAATTCGGAAACCCAGTCTCGAACGCCGAGGAACAAAACGAAATTTACATCCAATATTTTGAAAACGCCCGTTTCGAATGGCGCGCGCAGGGAGAGCCAACCCGCGTGGAAATTTCTCAGCTCGGTCAAAATTATTTTGACCGCCTCGGTGAAGAGCGTTCGTATCTCATCCCGGCACAACCCCTCGACGCGTCCATTGCCCCGGTCGTCTCGTTCGATACCCGCGCCTTCGTGGCGCGATCCATCACCCGCGCAAACGACAACCAAACGGTTTCAGTTTTTGTGCAAGACCAAAATGCTCGGGGCGTGCCTGGAGCCAATGTAAATATTTCAGTGCAACTCCCCGATGGCAACGCGCAGACGTTCACCGCGCTCACCGACTCGCACGGCGTGGCGCGAATCTCGTTCGGCTTTACCGATCAACAACCGGGCGAGCTTGTTTCCATCCAGGTCCGCGTGGAAGCCGGGGGGCAAACTCAGCAGACAATCATCTCGTTCCGAATTTGGTATTAAATTTCCCTCAACGCAAACACTGGTCCGTCTTTGCAAGCCATCTTCCAACCAGACTTCGTGACGACGGCGCACACTCCGCATTCTGCGACTCCGCCACACGGGACCGGCGCGCGGATTAAAATCTCCGCTTCTTTCAACGTGGATGCCTGCTTCAGTTCCCTCAGCCTTTCCATCCACCCCGGCAGATTCTCGCGCGTCACATCGAACGCGGCGTAATCAGCCCACGCAACAACATCACCCAGAGCCGACAGCGGCTGGACTTCCACCTCATCGGGTAAATTCTCCACTTGCGAATCGCTGACGAAAACAACCGCCGCTCCTTGAGTCAACGCAGGGAGAATTAATCCGCGCAAGCGCGAGGGCGAGCTGTCCAGCGCGATCAGTCCAACTTTTCTGGCAGAGGCTGGCAACGCAAATCCATTTCCGAGCGGACCACGCAATGAAATTTCTGTACCGGGCATCCAAAAGTCGGGGACAGGCGAGACGATAAAACCTCCCGGCGCCGAATCCGTAAAATGGACTGGAACAGGCAGAGGCGCGTATGAATCGTCGCCGGCGAGCAAATATTGCCCCGGCGCGGGAGTTAATTCCGTTGGGCAGGAGACGCGCGCGGCGCGTCCTCCGTCTTGCAAAATCAATTCGATTATCCGTCCTCGTCCCGTATGCATAGCGCCATCGTATCATGGCGGTATAATTATTTCAACTTACAACCGGAGGAACTATGAATATCGTTGATGTGATTCGCACGGCGGCAGGTCTTGCGTGGGTTGCCGCAATCGCGCTGGGAATTATGGCGGCAATCCGCGCCAGCCGCAACCAAACCGCAAAAGGATCAAGCGCAAGCGCGCTCATTGTTTTAGTCGTCGCTGTCGTCTTAACGATCCTGGGCTCGGGCTTGGTCTACGTTGAGTCGAACGAGCGCGGCATTGTCAAAACCATTAGCGCGGGAGGCATTCGCCCGGCGGCTTTGGAGTCCGGCTTGCATTGGATCTTGCCGGGTGTCGAGCAAATGGTGCCTTATTCGATCTCCAATCAAACGTATACCATGTCATTTTTACCGGAGCAGGGTCCCGATACCGGCGAAGACTCGATCCGCGCCCGCACAAAAGACGGACAGGAAGTGATCATAGACGCAACAGTAATTTATCGCATTGATCCTGCCAAAGTAGTACAACTCCACATCGCTTGGGGAGAGAACTATGAAAGCGGCATCGTTCGCCCGGAAACGCGCGGCTCCATCCGCGACGCGGTCTCACAATATGGTGTAGAGGAGGTTGTCTCGACCAAGCGCGAAGAGATGGTTCAGATCATCACCGACGAACTGGCGAGCACTCTTTCGGACAACAACCTCGAACTGCTCGATTTCATCCTGCGCGATATTCACTTTAGCGAGGAGTACGCCGCGGCAGTGGAGCAAAAACAGATCGCCGAACAACAGGCATTGCAAGCCGCGCTCATCGTGGAACAGAAAAAACAGGAAGCCGAACAAGCCCGCCAGGAGGCGCAAGGTCTCGCGGACGCGGCTGTCATCGCGGCGAAAGGCGAGGCGGAAGCGGTCGTCATTCAAGCGCAGGCAGACGCCCAAGCCAATCAGTTGCTCGCCGCATCGCTCACGCCCGAACTGCTTCAATACCAATATATTTTAAAACTTGCGCCGGGCGTGCAAACCATCTTCATCCCGTCTGGCAATCAATTCATCCTGCCGTTGCCGGGCTCGCCGCAACTTCCGCAATAAATCAATATCACCGTCCCGCAGGTTTCGTAACAAACCCAGACTCTCCCAACAAACCTGCGGGACGTTTCTTCTTCAGCCATGCCCATCCCACAAACGGGACGCGAAATCCGCCTCACGACTCTTTCGACGTGCGCGGGTTGAGCGTCCAAATTAAGCGCCGACGCGCTGACGCAGGTTCTGCGTCCTGTGAAAGACATCTTCGACGCCGCCTCTTATCCGGACCTTTTAGTGGGTCTGCGCGAACCGGATGACGCGGCTGTTTGGCGTTTAGACGAAGACCGCGCGCTCGTGGTCACCACCGATTTCTTCACCCCAGTGGTGGACGACGCCTACGACTATGGCGCCATCGCCGCGGCAAACAGCATGTCGGATGTGTACGCGATGGGAGGCAAGCCGTTCCTTGCGCTGAACGTCGCCGCATTGCCGGATAATTTGCCCAATGAAATTTCCAGCGAGATCATGCGCGGCGGCGCGGAAAAAGCGCGCGAGGCGGGGGTGGTCATTGCGGGCGGGCATACAGTCAAAGACAAAGAACCTAAGTTCGGGCTGGTCGTCATCGGATTTGTTGACCCGCGCAAAATGCTGAGCAAAGGCGGACTCAAAGTCGGCGACGCGCTTGTGCTAACCAAGCCACTAGGGTTCGGAGTGACAACAACAGCATTGAAACGCGGACAAGTGGATGCAAACGATTTGCTTGAAGCAGTCAATTGGATGAAACGTTTGAACAAAGAGGCGAGTCAATTGGCAGTGGAGTTCGGTCTGCGCGGCGGAACGGACATCACCGGCTACAGCTTGTTAGGTCACGGCTTGGAAATGGCGAACGCGTCGGGTGTTTCATTGAAGATGGAGTTTGCAAAGATCCCTTTGATTTCCTGCGCGCGAAAATACGCCGAGAAAGGCTGTTTCGCCGGCGGCGCGTTCGATAACAAGTCGCATTTTGAGTCGCAGGTGAAGTTTGCCGAATCGATCGATGAAGAGAATCAAATGCTCTTGTTCGATCCGCAAACCAGCGGTGGATTGTTGCTCGGCGTTCCGCAAGAGAACTTGGAGTCGTTCATCGCGCGCGCGGAGGAATTGAGACAACCCGTCTGGGTGATCGGGCGCGTCGAAGCGGGAGCAGGCATCCGCGTCGAATGAAGCGTTGCATCCATAGTACAATAAGAAAAAGTTTGGAAACGTCCACATCATCATGTCAGAAATCCCCATAGAATTTAATTTCACCTCCGGGTTGATCGCCATTGCTGTTTTAATTCTTGTGAACGGCGTGTTGGCAATGGCAGAGACGGCTTTACTCTCCGCGCGCAAAGCCCGCTTGCAAAACGAAAAAAATAAAGGCGATGATCGCGCCGGCATCGCGTTGAAATTGACGGAAAACCCAAATCAGTTTCTATCCGTGATCCAAATCGGAATTACATCCATAGACTTGACCATCGGCGCCCTCACCGGGGCAACGCTGGGCGTTTGGATCGACCGTCAACTGGAACAATTCCCGGCCATGGAAAATTACAGCGAACTGATCGGTTTGCTGATTGGCGTGTTGCCTGTCACTTATTTGTCGCTTGTGTTGGGCGAGCTTGTCCCAAAACGGTTGGCGCTGCGCGACCCGGAAGAGGTCTCGTCGTTCGTCGCGCGCCCCATGCTGTTCTTCTCGCGGATCTTTTCTCCGTTCGTTCGGTTTCTAAGTTTTTCAACAGAATCGGTGTTGCGGTTATTAGGCGTCAAGATCAACGAAGAACCGCCGGTCACTGAGGAAGAGATCCAATTGCTGATCGACCAGGGAACGGAAGCGGGGGTCTTTGAGGCAGCCGAGCACGACATGGTGGAAGGCGTCTTCAGTCTCGGCGACCAGCGCGTGTACTCATTGATGACCCCGCGCACAGATATTGTATATCTCGACATCAACGATTCGCTGGACGATATCCGCAAGAAGATCAGCGAAAGCGATTATTCGCGCTTCCCGGTGCGGCAGGGAACGCTTGATTCGATCCTTGGGATCGTCAAAGCGCGGGATCTACTGGTGAAGAGTCTGAGCGGAGGGGATATCCGTTTGAAAGACACGCTCAAACCGGCGTTCTTTATCCCAGAGACCATGTTCGCCTCGCGCGCGCTCGAAGTCTTCAAAGAAAAGGGAACTCAAATTCTGCTTGTCATCGATGAGTTCGGTGGGTTGCAAGGGTTGATCACCATCAACGATATTTTGGAAGAGATCGTCGGGCAGATGGAACACGAAGAGCCGCAAGCCACACAACGACAAGACGGCTCGTGGCTATTGGACGGTATGCTCGAGGTGGATGAGTTCAAAGAGATCTTCAAAGTGCAAGCCCTTCCGCATGAGGATGAATACGAAACCCTGAGCGGATTCGTGATGGTGTCGCTCGGGCGCGTGCCGCAAGCCGCCGATCATTTTGAATGGCACAGCCTGCGTTTTGAAGTGATCGACATGGACGGCCGCCGCGTGGACAAGGTGCTCGTCACTACGTTGCCGCAACGCTCTGCCGGGCAAGAGCCGGTCATAGTCAATTAGAATCTCTCCATTATGATGAATTCAACCAGGTCGGAAGATAATTCGCGATTGTTGATCATCGCGGTGTTGTTTTTATTGTCTGGCGCCGCCGGTTTGATCTACCAGATCGTCTGGCACCGCTTGCTCGAAATCTATTTCGGGGTCACCACGACCGCGATCACACTGATCGTTGCCGCGTATATGGCGGGGCTTGGCATAGGGTCGCTCCTGGGTGGACGAATTGCCCGCCGGCTTAAACGCGTCGTCCTGGTCTATGGCATTGTTGAGATGGGAATAGCCGTCTTCGGATATTGTAGCCCCGATCTCATCCACTGGATCGGTCAACGCACGGCGGGAAGCCCGTATCCGTTGGTGTTTCTATTCAGTTTCGCGCTTCTGCTCATCCCTACGGCGTTGATGGGCATGACACTGCCCTTGCTCACCCAATCGTTCGTGAATCGCGTAGAAATCTCCGGTCACGTGATCGGCTTACTCTACGGGATCAACACGCTCGGAGCCGGGCTTGGAGCATTGGTCGCCGGGTATTTCCTGATCGGATGGCTGGGCTTCGATGGCGCAACCCAAGTGGCGGTGGCGCTCAATGTTCTCGTCGGTATCGGAGCAGTAGCTCTTTTTAAGAACAATAAGCCTGTTGATCGCGCGCAAAAGGTTGAAAACAATCCCGAATCAGCGGCATCCATTTCATACAGCGCGATATTAATTGCCGCCTTCTTGTCCGGTTTCATCAATCTGGGGTTTGAGATGCTGTGGTTTCGCGTTCTCGGGGTGATCAACAAAGGAACAGCCTACGGGTTCCCAAGCGTATTATTCGTCTTCCTGGTGGGTTTGGCAATCGGGGGCTTTCTCTGGGGGCGCAAAGCGGACCAGAGCAAAGACCGGGTTGCGCTGTTCTGGAAACTACAACTGGGCAGCGGAATCGTCATACTGCTTTCCTGGTTGGCTGTTTGGGCGGCATTGCACTACCCTGCGCTCCAAGACCAAATCAGGGAATCGTTTAACAATCCCCAACAGCCTGTCCTTTCCTTTGTGAAAACAGAAAATGGATTGGTATTCTCGCGGCGGTTGATGCTCTCAAGCCTTTTCGAGTACTTTTCCCCGATTCTGATTCTTGTCCTCCCTGCCAGCCTGATGATGGGCGGCGGCTTACCTCTGCTGGATCGAATCGCCATCACCAGCGCTAGCGTTTCTGGAAAACGCGTGGGAGATGTTCATCTAGCCAACATCTTTGGCTCTGTGATGGGGTCGCTGGCAATCAGTTTTGTGTTCTTTTCCACCCTGGGCGCCGAGTTGACCTTCAAAGTGCTGTGTCTGCTCAGCCTTATTTTCACCAGCCTTGTTTGGGGCAGGAGGCAGAACCTTGGGAGACAAATATATTGGCTCCCCGCATTTCTGATCATCCTCGTGCTTATCGCGCCCCGGCAAGGAACTTTCTATGAAAAGTTATATTCCATTGCGACCAATACGCCTGTCCTTGTGCGCGAAACCGGCGAAAGCGTGCTAGCCATAGGATATAGAGAAACGCCGTCTTCGCCGTCCACGCTGTGGATCGGTGGTATTCAAAACAGTTATTTCCCAACCTATGGCGATTACGAGCGCTCAGCATTCACCTGCGCCGGCGCGAGCCGCCCGCGGAAAATTCTGATCATCGGGCTGGGCGGCGCGAACACCGCCTACTTCCTGACACGCATGCCCGGCGTGGAAGAGATCACTATCGTCGAATTGATGGAAGATCTCGGCAGTCTGCTGAATACGTACGCGCCGGTTGCGCAAAGCACGTTTGCTGACTCCCGCGTTCAATACATTGCGGATGACGGCCGGCGCTATTTGTATGCCAACCCCGCCGAACAATACGATCTGATTTTCATTGACCCGCTCTACAGTTATACCGCTGGACACAACAACCTCTATTCGCGCGAAGCGATGGAGTTGTATCGTTCTCACCTCGCAGTTGGTGGTATATTCTGCGGTTGGATGAACGAACGACACCTGATTCCCATGACTGCCGCAACCGTATTCCCCCATCTCGAGCAGTTCCGAGATTGGGTTGTCGCTGGGAACCACGAAATTGAATTTGACCGGGCTTACATGGCAAAAGGATACTCCGCGTATACCGAATTAAACAATGGGATTTTCGCGGACGCCGCGCGCGAGTCTCTCAAACCTGAAGCGATCTTTTCGCAATACATCGGCGATCGCCATTGCATCCTCGAAAAAGATAAAGATACGCCTATTCTGACGGACACCCGCCCATGGCTCGAGTATTATTACTTTTCGCCTCCTTCACGACGTCCCATCCGTTGTGAGTAGCGGACACCATGCCCAACATTCTTCGCGCAGTGATTTTTGACCTTGGCGGAACGCTCATGTTCGAGCGGGAAGCCACGCGCCCCATCAGCGCCCAGGGAGACGAAGCCCTGACCTTATACCTGCGCGAACAGGGTCTTGAATTGAATCTATCCACCTTCCCGTTGGAATTTCGGAAAAGACTGGACTCGTATTTCAGCCAGCGCGAAAAAGACCTGTTCGAGACAACCTACTCATTCGTCCTGCGCGACATTCTCGGCTCCAAAGGCTATGACGATGTTTCGGACGATCTCATCCGCAACGCGCTGGACCGTTTGTTCGCGGTCACGCAGACAAACTGGGTATTGGAGAGCGACACCCTTTCCACTCTGAAAAAGATCGAAGCAGACGGTTACCGCATGGGGCTGATCTCGAACGCCGGCGACGACAAGGATGTGCAACAGATGGTTCAAAAGTTCCGAATTTCGCGCTACTTCGATTTTGTATTGACCTCCGCGGCCTGCAGTTATCGCAAGCCGCATCCGCGCATCTTCGAGATGGCGCTTTCCAACTGGTACTTCCTGCCCTCGGAAGCTGTGATGGTGGGAGATAACCTAACCGCCGATGTGAAAGGGGCAAAAGCCGCGGGCTTGTTCGGGGTGTGGCTGACGAGGCGGGCAAACTCGCGCCCGGCGCAACAGGCTGACGTCACGCCTGACGCGACGATCTCCACTCTGGCAGAACTGCCTTCCATTCTCGATCGACTGCAAGTCCAATAATTCATGAGTCAAAATAAATCCGCGCTTGCTTATGCCGCGCTGGGCGTTGGCGTTCTGGCATTAAGTTTCTCCGGTATGTTTGTGCGCTGGGCAAACGCCCCGGGTCCCGTCACCGCTTTTTATCGGCTGTTCTTTTCGATATTTTTGTTATTGCCGCTTTTTTTGCCGCGCGCCCGCGCCAATCCATCCGTCCGTTCGCGCCTGATCATGTTTCCGCTTCTGGCTGGGATCTTCACCGCTTTCGACCTCGCCTTGTGGACCTCTTCCCTTTCATACACCACAGTTTCGAACGCCACCTTGCTCGGCAACACTGCGCCGCTTTGGGTTGCCCTGGCTGGATGGTTGATCTACAAAAAACGCTTCCCGGGAAAATTTTGGCTGGGTTTGGGGTTGGCGATGTTTGGCGCCGCCCTCATCATCAGCGCCGATTTTATCCTGCATCCGCGCTTCGGCGTTGGAGATGTGATGGCGATCTTTACCGGCTTCTTTTACGGGTGTTACTTCCTCTTCACGGAGAAGAGCCGCGAAACATTTGACTCGTTCACCCATATCTGGTTTGTTGGAGCAGGCGCCAGCCTCGCGTTATTCGTCGTCAACCTTGCGCTCGGTTATTCGCTTACCGGCTACAGCGCGCAGAGTTGGCTTGTCTTTCTCGCGACCGCGATCGTCTCACAACTGATCGGTTATATGTCGCTCGCGTACGCGCTTGGTCACTTGCCGGCGTCCATCGTTGCCCCGACAATGATCCTGCAACCAGTGGTCACCACACTCTTGGCGATTCCTTTCCTCGGCGAAATCCCCACGATCTGGCAGGGGCTGGGCGGCGGGCTCGCGTTGGCAGGAATTTATATCGTCAACCGTACGCGCCAAACCTCCCAACCTGAAACTCCAAACGCCTGAGCGCCAACTCGTCCCAATTTCGGACAAAATCAGTTGCAATTTGGCGTGAAAACTGTATAATGATTCGGGACTCACACAGTTGGCGGGCAGTTATACTGCCGCCGCCGCGCAACTACGGCGCAACAGGTTCAACTGCGTCAGCCCTATGATTTAAAGTTTTATCAAACGGAGAATGCCATGGAAGTTAAAGCCTTTACTGAAAACGGCAGAGTGCCAGTCACGGTCATGCATGTGGATGGAAATATCGATTCGCTGACATCAGAAGCGTTTCAAGCGGCGGCTAACGATTCCATCGCGAAAGGCGCGCGCCACATTCTGGTCGATCTCTCCCATGCGAAATTTGTCAGCAGCGCCGGTCTGCGCGCGCTCCATGATGTGTTCAACCAACTCCGCGACCTCGACCCGGACACTTCCATGAACGACGATGATGTGCGACAGGGAATCAGCGCGGGGACGTACAAATCTCCGCACCTCAAACTTCTCAACCTGTCGCCGGAAGCGCGTGTGGGATTCGAAACGGCGGGATTCGACATGTTCATCCAAACTTTCACAGACATGAAAACCGCCGTCGCTTCTTTCTGACGGGCGACCTGATTCGCCTCACACGCGCAGAGGGGTTGTCTAAAAAGGGGAAGAACAAGTTGAGAAAACGGCGTAAACGGAGCAAGAGACAAAAAAACTGGCGGTCATTGGATCGCCAGTTTTCGTAAATTGTGCGCCATGCACACCAGACCCCACTCCACATCCACTTTTTTCAACCCTCGGAGCATGAACCTTCGGAAGCCCATGTTCTGTTTCACGTCCCCGAAGACCGTTTCGGGTTCAATGCTTCGTAATTTACGCAAGGCCATACCCTGCTCGGAAAGCAGGTTGTCTTTGGCTTGCTGACGATAGCGGCGGAGTTCAAATCCGACTTGCATTTGGCGATTGCCTTTGGCTTTGGTGCATTTGGGTTTGAGAGGGCAGGCGGCACACTCCAAACATTCATAAACCCGCCGTTCAGATAAGAAGCCGTTTTTGGATTGGTAGGGTTTGGTTTCGATATAGACCATGCGATGGTGGGCGGGACACACGAACTGATCCTTGTCCTGATCGTAGGGAAAGCAGGTTGACTTGAAGCGCATCTTCTCAAGCAGTTCGGGTTTGCGCGGCGGGTGTTGCTCCTGGTGGAAGGTGTTGTATTTGAGGTAGTTCCCCATGCCGTGCTTTTCCAAATAGGCATAGTTTTCTTCGCTGCCGTAGCCTGCGTCGCCAGACACGTTTTTGAATTGTTTGCCCTGCGGAAACTGCTGTTGTTGCATATGGGGAATGAAGCAACTGGTATCGTCGGCTTGTTGGTGGGCTATAGCCCACCACAAACTGTCCTTCGGTTCCTATTTGCACGTTATAAGCCGGGCGCGCCAGCGGCTTGCGCGCCGCCCGGTCTTCCTTCATGCGCAGACTGCTGGCCTGCGGGTCGGTTTTCGAATAGCTGTTGCGTCCCGCCAGAATGCGTTCTTGCTCTTCGTACTTCTCCAAACGCGGCACATCCTCCTGCTCCAATTTCTTCATTGCCTTTTTCTGTTCCGGCGTCAGCGGCTTTTCCTTCAACTGGGCGTTGATCTCCGCCGCTTTCCGCTTCACCTTCTCGGCCGTCAACTCGCTTTGCTCGCCCAGTTCTCCCAGGTTTTCCTCCCCGTATACTGCATTCTCGCGTTCGTTCACCTGCTCGATTTCATCCAGCAACGCCTGAATTTGCTGTTGTAGTTTCTCCTTGTATTTCTGCGTCTTCTTCGCCCACACCACTTTGTGCGGGTTGGAGTTGGCGCCCAGCTTGCTCCCATCCACAAAGTAATTCTCCATCTTCACGTAGCCCTCTTCCACCAGAAGCTCCATCATCGAAGCGAACACTTTCCGCACCGCTTCCTTCAACGTGTCGCTCCGAAAGTTGTTGATCGTGTGAAAGTCCGGCCGGTTGCCCCCGCTGATCCACATGAAGCCAATATTCTCCCACAGCGCTTTTTCGATCTTCCGCGACGAATAGATCTTCTGGGTGTAGGCATACACAATCACCTTCAACATCATGCGCGGATGATAACTGCTCGTCCCGCCCCCTTTGTATTTTGCTAAAAGCGGCTCGATGTCCAGCTCATCCACGACGCGATTGACCACCCGTACCAGATGTTTTTCAGGGATCAATTCTTCCAAACTCGGCGGCAGCAGACTCAACTGCTCCATTGCGTACGGCTTGAAGGTGAGGTTTCGGTTGTTCATCTCCCTATTGTATTAAACTTTTCCCCAACTGAGGAGGGGCTGTCCTCCCCTTTTTAGACAGCCCCTCTTTTCTCCCTTATAATCCCTCTCATGCCCGACCTCTTCGACCACGCCATGCAAGAACGGATGAAAAGTGAAGCGCCCCTCGCCGCGCGGATGCGTCCACGCACGCTCGATGAATACATCGGGCAGGAACATATCGTCGGCGAAGGGAAACTCCTTTGGCGCGCCATCAAAACGGACAAGTTATTCTCGTCCATTATTTTGTGGGGACCGCCAGGCACGGGCAAGACCACGCTCGCGCAAGTGATCGCCAACACAACCAAAAGTTATTTTGTAACGATCTCCGCCATCCTCGCGGGCAAAGCGGATTTGCGAGTCATCATAGACGAAGCCATCGAACGCCGCCGCCTGCACAACGAACGGACGATCCTCTTCGTGGATGAAGTCCACCGCTGGAACAAAGCCCAACAAGACGCGCTCCTCCCTCACGTCGAGGCGGGAGTCGTGACCCTCATCGGCGCAACGACGGAGAATCCATACTTTGAAGTCAACAAGGCATTGATCTCGCGCTCGCGCGTGTTCCAATTGCGAAATTTGAATCAAGAAGAGACAGGCATCCTCATTGACCGCGCATTGACCGATAAAGAACGCGGCTATGGAAATACAGTTGTTACGCTTGATAGCGACGCCCGCAATCACCTCATCGAAACCGCCAGCGGCGACGCGCGCAACGCGTTGAACGCTATCGAACTCGCGGTTGAATCTACCGAAGCAAACAAAGACGGGGTTATTCACATCACGTTGGACGTGGCGCAAGAGTCCATTCAACGGCGCGCGGTCTTGTATGATAAAGATGGCGATGCGCACTACGACACGATCTCCGCGTTCATCAAATCGGTGCGCGGAAGCGACCCTGACGCCGCGTTGTATTGGCTCGCCAAAATGATCTACGCGGGCGAAGACCCAAAATTCATCATCCGACGCTTGATCATTCTCGCAGGCGAAGACATCGGCTTGGCTGACCCCATGGGACTTGTCGTCGCCTCCTCCGCCGCCCAAGCCTTTGACTTCATCGGGCTGCCCGAAGGAATCTATCCCATCGTCGAAGCGACGTTGTACCTCGCCACCGCGCCGAAATCAAACAGCGCTGGTGCATATTTCTCCGCGATGAAAAAGATCGAAGACGAGGGACAAGTCTCCGTGCCGCGTCACCTCATGGATAGCAACCGCGATGCCGCTGCGCTGGGACACGGCAAAGATTACGTCTATCCGCACGAACATGAAGGTCACTTCACGCCGCAACAATATTTGCCGAAGAGATTGCTGGGAACGTATTTTTATTCCCCGTCACAAGAAGGTTACGAAGCGCAAGTGACCGCAAGACTTGAAATGTGGCGCGACGCGCAGAGAAAAGCGTTGGGCATCACAACAGTGGAGAACATCCCTGCCATGAGCGAGGAGCAGATCGTCGAAATGAAGCGGAAGATTCGTTAGATCACAGGTTGCAGGTTGAAGGTCGCAAGTCAAATCCTTCAACATCAAACCTGCGACTTTCAACTTTTCAACATGCCAACCCTATTACTCATCCGTCACGGCGAAAACGACTACACCAAAACCCACAAAATGGCAGGGCGACTGCCCGGCGTGCATCTCAACGAAAAGGGACAGAAGCAGGCTCAGGCGTTGGCGGACGCGTTGAAGGATGTGCCGCTGAAAGCCGTGTATGCGAGTCCGCTGGAGAGGGCGATGGAAACCGCGCAACCCATCGCTGAATCGCACAAGTTGAAGATCATCCAACAGCCCGATTTGATGGATAATGACATCGGCGATTGGCAGGGACGCTCGTGGCGTGTGCTGGGGCTGACAAAAGTGTGGAAGATCGTGCAGAACGCGCCGTCGAGATTCAGATTTCCAAATGGCGAGTCATTTATCGAAACACAGACTCGCTGCGCCGCCGCGCTGGAAAAAATAATCGGCAAGCACAAGAACCCAAAAGATATCGTCGCGGTCGTTTTTCACGCCGACCCCATCAAACTCACAGTGGCGCATTTTCTGGGGATGCCGCTCGATCATTTTCAACGGTTGAGTTGCGATACGGGTTCAGTAACTGTAATCCACGCGAACGAGTCGCGGGCAAGTCTTGTCAAAATGAATCAACGTCCGCCGTTCGATCTTTTGCCGAAGAAAAAGTAGAATGCTGACGAGGAAAATCAAGACATGAGCGCGTTACCATCTGGAACCGTCACCTTCCTCTTCACCGACATCGAAGGCTCGACCAAACTTTGGGAGAAATTTCCCGAAGCGATGAAGTCTGCGTTGGCGAAGCATGATGCGATTCTGAAGGAAGCCGTCGAATCGAATCGCGGACAGATCGTCAAAACCACAGGCGATGGAATCCACGCGGTCTTCTCGACAGCCATTGACGCGATCAACGCGGCGATCACGTCACAGCACCAACTCAATTCTCTAATTCTCAGCTCTCAATTACCAATTACTAATAACCAATCTCACGATGAGTCTCCAGTCTCTAGTCTCTCTTTAAAATCCCGCATGGGACTCCACACAGGCGAAGCCGAATTGCGCGAGGGCGATTACTTCGGGCAAACGTTGAACCGCGCGGCTCGCATCATGTCGGCGGGGCATGGCGGGCAGATATTGATTTCGGATGTGGTCGCGCAAGTGGCGCGAGAACATTTGTCAGCGGGCGTTTCGTTGCTTGATTTAGGCGAGCATTATCTCAAAGGAGTCGTGCAGGCGGAGAAAATTTATCAGATCATCGCGCCGAATCTGCAAGAAAAGTTTCCCCCGCTCAACTCAATTCCATCGGCGACAAATAATTTGCCGCAACAACTCACCTCGTTCATTGGGCGCGAGCGCGAATTGAAAGAGGCGTGCGATAAACTCGCATCGGCAAAATTGCTGACGCTGATCGGACCAGGCGGAACAGGTAAAACGCGCTTGTCCATTCAGATCGGCGCGGAGGGACTCGCTAAGTTCAAACATGGCGTGTGGCTGGTGGAACTCGCGCCCATAAGCGACGCCGCGTACATCATCCCTGCGATTGCGACCGTGTTCGAAATCCGCGCGGTGCAAAATATTCCGCTCATTCAGTTCGTCCTCGATTATTTGCGCGCGAAGGAAATTCTGCTCATCCTCGATAACTGCGAGCATCTCGTCGAAGCCAGCGCGGGGATTGCGAATCAACTTTTGCATGAGTGTCCGCAACTCAAGATCGTCGCCTCGAGCCGCGAAGCATTGGGCGTGGATGGCGAGACGGTGTTTCGAGTCCCATCATTGAAGGATGATGAAGCCACGCGACTCTTCGTCGAACGAGCGACGAAAGCCGAACCGCGTTTTCGCATCACGGATGAGAACGCCTCTTTCGTCGCCCAAATCTGCTCCCGCCTCGATGGGATTCCTCTCGCCATCGAGTTAGCCGCGGCGCGCGTGAAACTGCTCACGCCCGAACAGATCGCCGCGCGTCTCGACGACCGCTTCAAACTGCTCACGGGCGGAGTCCGCACTGCATTGCCGCGTCAACAAACTCTGCGCGCGCTCATTGACTGGAGTTATCAACTGCTTAACCCAACGGAACAACGCGCCCTGCGCGGACTGTCCGTTTTTTCAGGCGGGTGGACGCTCGAGGCGGCTGAATCAGTTGTCGGCGCGGATGAAGCGTTGGACGGTTTGTCGGGGCTGGTCAACAAGTCGCTGGTCATCGTCGAGGAGCAGGATGGAAAATCCCGTTATCGCTTCCTTGAAACGATCCGTCAATACGCGATGGAGAAATTAGTCGAGTCGGGTGAAGCGATAGAAACTCGCGACCGTCATTTGGATTTCATTTTGGGAGTGACGCAATATTCTCCGACGCGCATGTTCGGAACAGAAAGTTTGGAGTTACTGAACGAAATCGAATCGGAACACGACAACCTGCGAATCGCGCTCGAATGGGCAGCTGAGAATCATCCTGACAAAGCGTTGAAACTGGCGTTTGGCGCGGGAGGTTTTTGGACCATTCGAGATTTCAACGCAGAAGCGCAATTTTGGTGCAGTACGATCTTGAGGAAAACAGAATCGCTTTCGGACCTTGATGAAGATCGCGCTCGCTTATATAGCCTGCTGGGATGGCTGTACATGACATTGGGCGAACACAAAAAGGCGCGCGCGGCTTCAGAGCAGGCGATCGCGCTTGGCGAGAAACAGAACGATTTCTATACGATGTCGCGCGCCTACGCCATCGTTGGGTTAGCTTCATGCTTTTTAGGTGATTTTCCCACGGCAGTGCCCGCGGCTGAAAAGGCGGAGCAAATTGCCCGTGAGCATGATCTCATCGCAGAGTTATCATTCATTCTATCTTCGCGCGCCCAATTGGAGTTTATTGGAGCAGGCGATCTTCTCAAGGCGAGGAATTCTGTTTTTGAAGCCTCTGAGCTCGTCCGCAAGGCTGGTTTTATTTGGGCTTCCACGTTTATGGATATTGGCATGGGTCATATCGCCGCCGTGATGGGAGATCTCGAAACTGCCCGCGCGGCATTCAGAAGGAGCGGCGAGACCGCAAAGCAACTGGGAAACAAACGCGCCGAATTGTCCAGCCAGAGTGACTTCGCCCATGTTCTTCGCCAACACGGCGAACTTGATGAAGCGTTGACGATCTATAAAGATGTATTACCCAAATGGAAGGATTTGGGTCATCGCTCGGCGGTGGCGCATGTAACGGAATGTATCGCGTTTATTCTCATTAGAAAGGAAGAGCCCGAAAGCGCTGTTCGCTTGCTTGGCGCGGCGAACGCCTTGCGCGAGGCGATTGATTCAGAGATGACGCAGTTGGAGAAGGAAGAACACGCGAAGGAACTCTCAGGGTTGCGAGAGTTGTTGGGCGAAGCGGAGTTCAAGAAGGAATGGGACAAGGGCAGGAAGTTGACGATGGACGAGGCGATTGAGTTGGCGCTAGGTAAATGATATGGCGAAATTAAAACTGGACTTACACGACATTTACAACAAGGGCGATATGATAGACAAAGAATTGAATCGTATCGTCGAGGAAGCGATTGACAGAAAAATCAATTTGGTCGAGATCATCCCAGGCAAAGGCAGTGGGCAGTTGAAGAAAAAAGTTTTGCGGTTTTTGAATCAAGGACATATCAAAAAGTTGTATCATCGCGTGGAGAAGGATGATAAGAACTTTGGGCGCATCTTTATTCATTTTAGGTTTTGAAAAAAGAACGTCCCGTTACAATATGTCACCCTGAGCGCTAGCGAAGGGTCTCTGTTGAGCCGTAGAGATGCTTCGCTCCGCTCAGCATGACATGAGGTTAATCAGAACAGCATGACTCATAAAATTATTTTAGAAACAAAACGACTCTTACTCCGTCATCAAGTCCTTTCGGACTTGGATGATCTTTGGGCGTTGTATCAAAACCCCAACATCACCAGGTACATTCCCGATGCGCCGCGCTCGCGTGAAGAGGCGCAGGAGGAATTGGAATGGCACATGAACGGGCATCCCAAACATCCCGAACTGGGATTGTGGGCGACCATTCATAAAGAGACTGGGAAATTTATCGGGCGGTGCGGGTTACTTCCGTGGACGATTGGCGGTCAATACGATGTGGAAGTGGCATACACCATCACGGAAGATTTTTGGGGTCAAGGCTTGGCAAGTGAAGCCGCGCAAGGAATTTTGCAATACGGTTTCGAGACATTGAATTTACAACGCCTGATCTGTTTGATCGACCCCGCGAACATCCCATCACAGCGGGTGGCGGAGAAGATGGGCATGGCGTGGGAAAAGACCGTGGACGGATACGAAGGGGATAATATTCCGTTTTATATTTATTCGATTGCGAGAACAAAACCCAACAGATGACATCAACAACTCGATCAGTTCGAGTCGCATCTCATCCGGCGCGCTTGCGGTTTACGAAGGCGAAGTATGCCGAAGGTAGATCGCCCAGTACACAATCGCCACAAGGACCACGCCGCCAATGATGTTGCCGATGGTCACCGGCAATAGATTCGAAAACCAGAATGCCCGCCAGGTCAACCGGTCGAGGTTCGGGATCGACTCGGCGACGGACGCGGTGAAGGCGGGGTCGAATATTTTTATCGCCAGCGCGTATGGAATGAAATACATATTGGCAATGCTATGCTCGAAACCAGCCGCCACGAACGCGGTGATCGGAAAGATAATCGCGGCGATCTTATCGAGCGTACTGCGGGCGCTAAAGGTCAACCAGACCGCCAGGCACACCAATCCGTTACAAAGAATGCCAAGCGCCACAGCCTGCAAAAAATCGAGGTCCGATTTGGCGGCGCCAATCCGCAACGCGGTAACGCCGACCGAGTTCCCACCGAAGGTATATTGTTTCGTAAAGAACATCAGGATCACGGTCCCAATGGCGCCGACAAAATTGCCCGCATAGACCACAACCCAATTCCGCAACACGGCGCGTGTGGCGACCTTCCCACTCGCCCACGCCATCACAATCAGGTTATTGCCGGTAAATAACTCCGCGCCCCCGACCACTACTAGAATCAAGCCGAGACAAAAGACTAAACCCGCCAATAGGCGGGTCACGCCAAACGGCATGGAGCCCGAATACGCCAAACCATCGCTTTGCGCGGTGAACGTCATGGATCCCGCGCTAACCGTTGTGGAAAAGATGGCGCCCAGAGAAATAAATGCGCCCGCCAGAACAGCCAGCATAAACATCTTTAATAACGGCATTTCAGCTTTCCGTACGCCCAGCGCTTCAGCCCGCGCCGCCATCTCCGGCGGAAGCAGCGCATCTATGTGGATTTCGCTCATGGCATCCTCCGTGATTGCTCTTGCTTCATCATAACAAACTTGCGCCGCCGGCTTGTCATCAAGCGACCGTGATTTTCTTCCCAACCTTCCCCCGCGAGCCTGTGAACTTCAAGCGGAATTTTTTTTCAACCGTTTGACTTCGTCGGAGGATAAATCGCGCCATTCCCCGGGCTTCAAATCGCCCAACGCGATGGGCCCAATTTGGGAACGGAACAACCGCAAGGTAAACAGACCGACCGCCGCCGTCATGTGTCGGATCTGGCGCTTCTTCCCTTCGCGGAGTTTGATTTCGATCCATGCCGTCGGTCCGTGCGGTGTCACCGGCTTGGGGCGGGGAGGCAGGCTGGGGGCCGGAATGAGGCGGGCTGTGCATGGCAGAGTCCGATAATCTTTAAGTTGCACGCCTCGCTCTAAGCGCAACAACCTCTCCGTCGATGGGTCGCCCTCCACCATCACCCAATAGGTTTTTTCTGCATGGTCGCGCGGGTCGGTCAATGTTTTGATGAGCGCGCCGTCGTCGGTTAAGAACAGTAAGCCTTCGCTGTCCCGATCCAGCCGCCCTGCCGCGTACACCTCTGGCACGGGAATAAATCGCTTAAGCGTCGGATGACCGGTTCCTTCATCGGTAAATTGCGAGAGAACGCCAAACGGTTTGTTGAAGAGAATGTATCGCATTTGTTCAATCGGGACTATAATATTTTAACGTCATACCCCAGAGGAGATGCTATGGGAAAGAAAATTATTAAACATTCGGGCGGCAGGCATAAAATTGGCGGAAAAGGAGGCAAAAAATCGTTCGAACTGGCATTGAACGCAAAAAACCTTGACGACTACATCGTGGAGGAACTGGATGGGGACGACATGAAAGTTCCCGCCGACAACCCGTTGAACATCAACTGGTTTGCGTGTTTCAATGTTAAGAATAAAAAAGATAATCAATACGCGTCGGTACGCTATTCGTTCGAATTAGACGTCGATGAAAAACAGCGCGTCTTTCTCGCGTATCCAAACAAGGAAGGCGTCATTACCGCCTACGAGATAACCGACAAAATCAAAAAAGGAAAATTAAAAGTCGATCTCAGCGAGGGAGATCCCGCCGTCGGCGGCGTCCCGTAGCGCATCACTTCTTTGCAACATGTTCCATGATCTCCCGCCGCCACGGCACATTATCAATGAAACGACGACGGGAGGATACAACAGAAATCCTGGAGGCTTGCGCGTTTAACAAGTCGCGAGCCACAGCAAGAATATCATCACAGCGGGGGTCGTGTTTGGTTTTTAATGCGTTGAAACAGGCAAGATAGATCCTCAACGGTTCTTCGGCGCCGTCGAGCGTTCCGCCATTCGACAAATACTCCATTACTTCATTTGCATACTGGATCGCCAGCCCCGGATCGTGATCGGCAAGGGCAACGCGGATCAATCCCGCCAGCGGCTCCTTCGCAAGGGATGGCTGGTTCTGTTCCGCGCGCATCTCCAACGCCCGGGCAAATGCGCTCCGCGCCTCCTCCAGTTTTCCGCCGCCGAGAAACGCATTTCCGAGATAATAGTAAGACCAAGCCTCGCCCGATCGATCGCCTTTTTCAAGCGACAGAGTCATTGCCTGCGCGGCGTATTGTTCAGACGCTTCAACATTTCCCTGCGCCTCATTGACCGCGCTTAAATTCAGCAGGGTATAAATTTCCTGATACGAATGATCCACCTCGCGGGCAATAGACAGAGCTCCTTCGAGTTCGGCGCGCGCAGTTTCATAATCGCCAAGCAACATATTCACCCAGCCGATATTTGCCTTCTCAACACCCTCGCCGAACCGGTCGCCAAGTTCCACAGCCAGTCGTTCAGCCTGTTTGTAATACTCCCGGGCGGCGATGTAATCCCGCAAAACATACGCCGCCGCGTTGGCGAGGTTGCCCAGCGCCCGCGATTCCAAGACACGATCTCCCACCTCGCGCGCAATGTCCACAGCCTGTTCCATGCGTTCCACTGCCCGGGCAGGCTGGTGCGATTCCAGCAAAATAAGCCCAAGGGCAGTGAGCGACCTGCCCTCCTCCACGCGATTCTTCAACGTCCGCGCCAAGTCCAATCCCTCGCTCTGGCGGGCAATGGCTTCTTTCACCCTGCCCAGCCTGAAAAACGCCTGAGATTGCACAAGGTAAATTCCCAACGCGATCTCGGGATCTTCCAGCCGCATCGACATTTCGATGACCCGCTCAGACGTTTGAAGCGTGTTTGGATAATCGCCGATCGTGAAATAATAGTGCGCGTATAACTTCCATGCGATTGCCAGCCGCCGATCATCGCGCAATTGAACGGCAAGTTTTTCCAGCAACTCAAGGTCTTTCGCCTGCAAGGAGCGGTTCCCAATACGACCATATAAACTGACCCGCTCATGCAACAAGTGATATTGAGTATCGTAATCGTCAAACGCGGCGAACGAGTATGCTCGCGTGAAATAGTCAATGGCTTGGTTATTTTGGTAGGCTTCGGCGGAGGCTTTCCCCGCCAGGGTGTAAAACTGAAGCGCCTTAGGCTTCAGTTCGCCCAACTCGGCATGATACGCCAATTCGGCATAATGGAATTGAACATCGGCGCCATAATTATTTTCGAGCGCGTTCACCGCCAGGCGGTGAAGTTCCTGCCGATGCGCGCGCATTTGCATGGTATACGCCGCGTCGCGCAATAATCCATGAGAGAAAATATACTTGTTTTCGCCCGCGAACTTCCAGACCGCGTGCTGTTCAGCCTCTTGCACGCTCTCTTTCACCATAGACGTATTGCCGCTCATCTCCGCCAGGACCGGCATTGAAAATACCCTGCCAAGAATCGCGGCGGTCTGCACGATCTCCTTCACGCTCATCTCCAATTGATCGAGTCTCGCCACCAGCATGGCGCGGATATCGCCCGGCAGGAACAGATCGCGGACGCGATTCGACAACGCCCATCCATCCCCTCGCGTTTCGAGCAAGCTCTCTTCCTGGAGGTAACGAACGATCTGTTCAATGAAAAACGGGTTGCCTTCCGAACGGTCCAGGACCAACGTAGTCAACCCTGCCGCGGATGGACCGCCTAATAGCACATCCAGTTGACGCGCCACCGCCTCTTCCGAAAGTCTCCCCAGTGTGATCGTTACGTCTGCCAGCCATTCATCGGCGGCGAAGGGGTTGCCTTGCACTCGCGAAGCGATCACCAATGCCACCGGGTATGGGGCTTTGCCGGTTTGCAGGGCGCGCTTCAGACGCGGCAGGAATTGAAGCGTGTCCTCGTCGATGTAATGGGCGTCTTCAAGCACAAGAACCAGCGGCTGGATCAGGCTTTCCGCCTCGATCAGATAAATGAGCGCCGCAAGCGTGCTATTGTAGCGACTCTTCGCATCGAGACTTTCGTACAACGACCCTTCCCAATACAGGTCTATCAACGCTCCCAACACAGACCGCAGGCGATCCAGTTCCAACGCCAAGTCCTGGTCCGGCGTCGTTTCGATCACCCTCCGCATTCGGGTTTCAAAATTTTCAATGCGCTTCTCAACGTCCTCCGTCGCGGCAACATCGAAATACCGAAGGAGCCAGTAACGGATCGGGTTGAACGATTGCCTCAGAATCTGGTCAGCCTGCAAAACGCCCCAGCGCATGTTCGGGTTCTCGCGCAGCGCCATCGTTCTGAATTCATGAAGAAGCCGACCTTTCCCGGTGCCGGGGTCGCCTAATAATAGCAATACCCCGGGATATTGCCATTTCCACAAGGGTTCGGCAAATTTCAAACAGCGGGACAATTCCTCGCCGCGCCCGACCATCTCACCCTGATAGATCGAGCCAGCCTCCACGCGACGGCTTTTGAGCACATGCACTTTTTGTTCGGAGGAGAACCCCTTGAATTTCTGCGCGCTCAGGAATTCGATCTCGAACCATGCTGAAACGCGCCGCGCAATGCGGTCATCCACCCAGGTCTGCCCCGCGTTCGCCGACATCATGAACCGGGCGGCTAGGTTTACGCCCCACCCATAGCAGGTGTAATCTTCGCTCATGCTACTGCCGAGGTAGCCGGCGTGAGCGATGTAATACGTGATCCCGGCGGTGATCGGGAATTTCACCCGCGACTTTAACTCAAGGATGAAATTCAGCACCCTGCCGATATCGTTTTCATACGCCACCGGCGCCCCCCATAGCATCAACATGTTGCATCCCTTGTCGCCAAAATCCAATCGATTTAACAGCCCGCCAAACTTTTGACGGAGTTCAAACACCACACGGAAGAATCCCTCGAGTTCCTCGCCTTCCAACTCCGGGAAGCGCATGAAGAGATTGACCACCTGGCGGAATTCTCCGCGCACATCTTGCGAGACGATCTCCTCCGGAAAGAATACCTTCGACGTTTCGAAATCGACCGGCGGAAAGTTCGTCGGGCTGGGTGATGGTTTCCCATGGCGAAACCCGCCGTAACGGTGGAAAGACCCGGCGGGCTGGGTGAGCGCCGAGTCGGATACCAAGTCAAACATGGCGCGCGTAAAGAGAATCTCGCCGGCGATGGCTTGCTGTTCCGCCTTGGCAGACTCATCCACCGCCGCGCCGCGAAAATAATAGGTGGCGCTTTGCTCATCGGCTGAACGTAATATTCCCCATGCCACATCGCCCACAGCCAGACCCACTTTGACTGAGAATTGAAAATTTCCATACGGGGTTTGCCGGACTGGGTTTTCGAAAAGATGCGCCTGCACTTCAGACGCGGCGGCAAGCGCGCGCAAGGCGACCTCCTTCGGCGGATCCTCCTCCAGAGGAAACAGCGCCATGATGCCATCGCCGGCAAAGCCGACCACTTTCCCGCCGTATTCGAAAATACTTTCCACAAGAGGGTCGAACACGCCATGCATCAACCCCGCCAGTACCTCTGCGCCATGCTGGCCATGTTGCATGAGCGTGTCGGTCATGGAAGAAAAGCCGGACAGATCAAGGAACAAGCCAACCGCCGAAAATTCCCCGGCGTATTTGCCTGCCCGATAATTATCAATAATGATCTGAGGGACAACGCGATGCATCTCAAATATTGTAGCATGTATAATGTCGTCATGCGAGAAGGTATCGTTCAGGTCAGGGTCTGCCGTTCTTGCGGGTTGCGGTATCCGCTCGCGGGCGGGTATGCGGTTGGGCTTCGGTGTCCTGCGTGTTTAGGCGAAACCCGCCTGGTGGCGAAAAGAAAAGCGAGCTTTGAAGCCCCTCTCCTACAGAAGAAACAAAACGCGGGCGAAATTTCTGTATTGCTCGACAATATCCGCTCGGCGGGCAACGTTGGGTCGATCATACGAAGCGCGGAGGGATTCGGCTTCTCGCATGCCTACCTGTGCGGTATTACGCCAACGCCTGATAACGATGCCGTCAAAAAAACCGCTCTGGGGGCCGACGAATCGGTTACATGGTCGTATCACAAAGACGCGGTGAAACTGACAAAAGGCTTGAAAACCAAAGGCTGGGACATTTTCTCTCTCGAGGAGGGAAAAAACGCCAGCGCCCTTGCCAATGCCCGGCGCGATCTTGACCCCGCCCGGCAAACGGTGTTGATCGTCGGCAACGAGGTGACCGGGGTGGATGCCTCCCTGCTTGAATTATGCAAACGCGTCTTCTACATTCCCATGCAAGGCGAAAAGAAATCGTTCAACGTGGCGGTGGCTTTCGGCATCGCGGCATACGCGCTTCGCGCAACCGGCTGACTTGCTCGTGTGTTATCATAACCATACCGCATACAAGAGGAGATCAATATGGCGATCAAATTATCATTACCCGTCAATGGACCTATCACCCAACTGTTCGGCGAGAACCCGGATATTTACAAGAAATGGGGCTTCCCCGGGCACAACGGCATCGACTACGGCATCCCTAACGGTACGCCCGTTATGGCGGCTACGGCGGGCACTGTCGCGCTGGTCGGGTTCGAAAATGGCGGCTACGGCAACTACGTCAAACTCAGCCACGCAGACGGCAGTAAAACGTATTTCACCTACTACGCCCATCTCGCCCACGCCTCGGTGGCGGCGGGGCAAAAGATAAAAGCCGGAGCCGTCATCGGCACAAGCAACAACACCGGCGCAAGCACAGGACCACATCTGCACTTCGGCTTGAAGATCGACGGCGAGAACCCTCCGTACAAGGGATACGTCGACCCGACGCCTTATTTCTCCAAAGATACAGGGAGCGAAGAATCGGCAGTGACCACAGACATTCCGGACGCGGTCAAAATTCCATCCAGCCTTTCGTTTGAAGTGCTCTCCGACCTGCTCAACGTCCGCAACGGACCCGGCGTCGAATTCAGCATCGTCGGTCAATTACAAAAAGGAGCCGTGGTCTCAGGCAAACGTTTGCAATCGAAAAGCGTGTGGATCGAATACGAAAAGGGGAAATGGGTCGCGCTGGCGTTCAACGGGATCGTGAATCTCAAAGTGAAATAACGGACGAATGCGCTTCCTTCCGACCCTCAGCCTGCTTTGCCTTTTCCCGATCGTTCTCGCCGCCTGCGCGCCCGCCGAACTTGGCGCGCCCGTGCGTGGAATCGGCTTTGCTTTCGAGCAGGGGAAAAACCGTGCCGATCTGGTTTTTGTGTGGAAGTAAATACAAAGACAGGAATTACGCAGTTGAGCCTGTTTCGTTGAAGTTGCGCTATGACGGCAGGCAGTGCAACTGCATAAGTCATAAAAGATGAAAAAATAACGCCCCGAATTTTCGGGGCGTTATTTTTTCGAATTATCGATCCGATCAAGCACTTGCTCGAGCAAGTGGGCGATCTCATCACGCTCGTCGCGGGCATCTTGTAGAGATTTCGCGATCGTATTCCGTTCGTCTTCCGATTGGGTGGTATTGAGCAAATGCTCCGAACGGGTGATCTGCGCCAGCTTGTGACTCATCTTGATTTCGAGTCTCTTGCGATAGCCTTCATAGAACTCATAGTCGCTCACGGTTGGGTGGGCGGGCTTGATCTTTTGCGCCAGAATATCGGAGATGGCCGGCAGGAACAACGCAATATCGACCGGCTTCTCGATGAATTGCGTCACACCAATGGCAAGCGCGAAATCCTTATCTTCAGGCGTGACGTACGTTGCGGAGAGGAAGACCACCGGCAGGTCGCGCGTGGCGGGGTCGATGCGCAGGCGATGGACGAGACTAAACCCATCCATCTTCGGCATCAAGATATCGGCGATCACCAGCAGCGGGCGTTCTTGCTTGATCGCCTCCAGCGCTTCCTCCCCATTGCGCGCCGTCACCACTCGATACCCTTTGAACTTGAGGGTAGTATCGAGCAGGTTGAGAATATCGGGGATGTCGTCTACTACGAGCAGGTAACCTTTTGTCTCCTCAGACATAGCGACAATTTTACCATTACGACTGAATTGAAAAATAGTACGATGGTTGCAAAAAATTCATCCTTCCACGAAAAGTAGACAATCCCCATCCCATTTGACGCGCGTGGACGGCGCTTTACGGCGGTGAGTTTGTTCCGCCACGTAATCGAGAATCTCGCGCCTGCGTCCTTTTGCCCATGGATACAGCGCATCCCACTCCGTTTCGGCTGGAAACCAGACCATGGCGACCGTATCGCCGCCTCCAAATTCCCAGTAGAACTCGCAGATATTCTTTTTCAGCCAGCCTTCCACATATTGGATTCTTCCGTGACGACCCGATGTGACGATCTTAATATCTTTCATCCTGACCTGCTTTTTTGCTAATCTCCGAATGGATAAAGTCTAGCGAAGAGCGCGAATGGCGCGAATAGGCGAATTTCACGAATTTTCCTGAGGTTATTTGCGCTCTTCGCTCGTTCGCGTAAGAATCATCTGACTTTGGGAAAGCCATCCGCATATTCTTCCTCTTGCTTGACGTTGATTGTTGCCTGTGGTACTATCGGCGGGCTTTGGTACCCGATGCGGGGTGGAGCAGTGGCAGCTCGTCGGGCTCATAACCCGAAGGTCGCAGGTTCAAGTCCTGCCCCCGCTACTTAACAGCACAATGCGATTTGCGTTGTGCTGTTTTCTTTTACCACTCACAGCCTGGCGTGGTGCTGATCGTTGCAGAAGTTCCCACACGTTTGTACATAGTGACCTTGGTAAACGGTTCTCCGAGAATCCCATCGTGGATCGCCCAGGAGCGAAGTCGGATGCTATTTGCCGCGCCGCGAGAACGAAACGGACTTGAATCATTCAGGCGTTCACGCAGAATGCCTCCTTCCGCGAATCCGTCGTGGATCTGGCTCATTAACTTTTTCCCCGACTGATAGCTGAACCCATACCGTTCAAAGATGACCGCGTTATGATAGTACAACGGCTCGATGTAATACATGTCATGCTTGAGATAGGTCATGAACTCTTCGAAAGCGCGAATCGCCGAACGCAGGGAACGCAAGCCGCGTCGGACTTGACCGGGGGCGAGCCCCGCGAACATGGCGGCTTGTTCGGCTTCCATATTTCGTTTTCGAATCCCAAAGCCGGTGGGGCTTCCATCGGGCATTTTGTCCACATCGAAGCGCGGCGAGGCGGGATCGTTCAAAATATAAAGCAGGATAAAGATCTGCCCGTTCATTGAATCGGCGAGATGAGCGTAGAGAATTGGGTCGGGGAAGTCTGCCTGGTGATACAGCATCATTTCTACATCGCTGGAACCTTCCGCAAAACGGAAGCGCAGAAGATCGCGGTTTTCCGCCACGTTTTCGAGATGAAACTTTTCGGTGAGTTCTGCTGGAATGTAGCGGGAATACATGTCCCGCTTCTCCGCTTCGGGGAGTTTGTTGATGCCGCCGATGGTGAAGGGTTGCACGTGGGTTAAGTTCTTTCCTCTTTCTCCTTTCGCTCCAACGATGGGACGAACGAAGAAAGATGAGATTTATCGTACGCGGGTTTGGCGTTCCGCGCTTCTCGCCTCGTCTCGCTTGGCAATGGTCGCTCGTTTATCGTATGCCTTTTTACCTTTGGCGAGCGCGATCTCGATCTTGGCGCGTCCGTTTTTGAGGTAGACGCGCGTCGGCACGACCGTCATGCCTTTGATGCGGACGTTATTCCACAGTTCGCGGATCTGCTTTTTGTGGAGGAGAAGTTTCCGCTTGCGTTTTGGCTCGTGGTTGTTGCGGTTGGCTTGCTCGTATGGCGCGATGTGCGCCTCGACCAGCCATGCCTGTTCGCCGTTTTCGATATCCACATAGGATTCTTGTATGCTCATTTGCCCCGCTCGTATCGATTTGATCTCGCTTCCTTGAAGGACGAGCCCCGCTTCGAACTTTTCAAGCAGAAAATATTCAAAACCGGCTTTGCGGTTGTTAGCTACGATTTTAACGTCATCGGTCATCATTGGATATTACCACAATCCCCGGCGTGACTTTTTCGATCGCGCAACGGTCATCCCCACTTCAAAATTAATATTCCTGCCAGAAAGCGCAACACAGCGATCAACAGCAGGGCGGCGGATAAACCCATAAGTTCGCCCAGCACAGGTCCCCCCAGCGAGCCGATCAGGATCGAGGCGTTGAGGATGATGTTGTACCACGCCAGGTGCGCCTGACGGTCGTCTGGAGGAATGTGGTCGAGCATATAGTTGGCATAGACACCGGAGACCATGGCGAAGTTCAACCCGCCGATCAGGGAGATTCCATAGTATTGCCAGACGTTCGTGGAACCCGCCAGTAACAGCGGATACAACGCCATGAGCGCGGCGCTCCAGCCGGTTAATACTTTGTTGCCAACACGATGCGCCATTCTTCGGAGTTGCGTGGACCCCAACAGGACGGTTAGGTAGAACAGCGCGGTGCCAATGCCGATGTTGTTATCGTTCAACCCCAGCACGCGGATATTGTAGAGCGGGAATAAAGGAGTGGGCAGATATTGCGATGCGTGAAACGCGAATAAGCCAATGAGCACGTTCCGAAACGGAGACCTCCAGATATCGAAACGCAAAGCGGAGAGGAAATTTCGGGCGGCGGAACTCGCCGGGGCGGGCGAAGCAGGTTGAATTGAGGGAGGCGGCGGGGTTTGTCCCTTATGCATCGGCGCGACAAAATAGAGATGATAACTGCTCATCGCCGCGCCAATCGCGCCAGCGGCAAAGACGATCTGATATCCAAGCGGGAATGAAACGGTGTCGAGCAGATATCCGCTTGCGACCGACGAGAGCATGTAGGCGAGAGCAAACATGATGTTGCGGATACCAGCCACATGGGCGCGATATTCGACCGGGACAACTTCGGCAAATAAGGCGTTGAAACCCACGCCGAGCGGAGTCAAGGGGATCGACATGAAAAATGTCAGTAGGATGAATGCGGCAATCTGACTTTCTTCAGACAATAGGATGGGAAGGACGATGAACGGGAAGAAGCCTATCCGGTATACGACGGAAGTCCAGAAGATGGCTTTGCTGGTATCCCGTTTTTCGAGCCATTTGCCTGCTGGAATGGCGAGGACAAGGTTTACCACCGCCGACATGGCGCTGATCAGACCGATTTCAAAACCTGTGCCGCCGATGCGCGTGATGTAGACACTGAGGAAGTTGACCGCCGAGCCGCTTAACAGCCCAAACCAGGCGATGTCGAAATAAAGATGTTTGAAATTCGAATGGTGATCAGAAGGAATATCGTGGAGACGAAAAATTTGGTTAAGCATGGATTTTCACAGATTATCACACGGATTTGGCAACAAGGTGTGCCGCGAGATTTTCAGTTTTTTGTTCTCTACCGTACATGAAAGATCTTTACCGCAAAGCGCGCTAAGGTCGCCAAGTTAAAAAGGTTTTCTTTGTGTTCTTTGCGGGTGTCGCATGACGCCATGGCGACACTTTAGCGCCAATGTACGGTAAAGAGGTTTTTTGCTGGACGATCTCTGCGGCAAAGAGTCTTTTCAGCGTTCGCGCGACGCAAAAGTCCGTTTTCGAGTACGATTGCCGCATGAATAACCTGAACACTCACTTTCAACTCGACCCTTCAGTCACATTCCTCAATCATGGTTCGTTCGGGGCAACCCCGAAGCCGGTCATGGACGATTACCAACGCTGGCAACACGAGATGGAAAAACAGCCCGTCGAATTTTTGGGGAGGCGGATCACTTCCTTGTTGGCAGACTCTCGCGCGCGGCTTGGAAAATATCTCGGCGCTCATGCCGATCATCTCGTGTATACCCAAAACGTGACGGTCTCCCTGAATATCATCGCCCGCTCGCTTGAATTGGGCGCGGGCGATGAAGTGCTGGCTACGAATCACGAATATGGCGCGGTCGATCGCATGTGGCGATTTCTTTCGAGGGAACGCGGCTTCAACTATATCAACCAGCCGACCTCCACGCCTATTGTGTCTGAAGAGAAATTCATCGAAGAGTTCTTTGCGGGCGCAACGCCGAACACCCGGGCGATCTGCGTGAGTCATATCACTTCGCCGACGGCGATCCTTCTGCCCATCCGCGAGATCATCCATCGCGCGCGCGAACGCGGTATTCTCACCATTGTGGATGGGGCTCACGCGCCGGGGCAGGTTCCGCTTCATCTCGATTCACTAGGCGCGGATTTTTATGGCGGCAACCTGCATAAATGGTTGTGCGCGCCAAAGGGCGCGGGTTTTTTATATGCTTCTCCCGTCGTTCAGCATTTGCTGAAACCTTTGGTTGTTTCGTGGGGCTATGAATCGGAGACCCCGAGCGGCTCTGAATTCATCGACCATCATGAGTGGTGGGGCACGCGCGATCACGCCGCGTTTTTAGCCGTCCCTGCGGCGATCGACTTTCAAGAAAAATATCACTGGGACGCTGTCCGCGACGCGTGCCACGACCTTGCGAAGGATGCCCAGCGGCGGATCTGCGAACTGACCGGGCTTGCCCCGCTTCACCCTCCGACGGGGAACTGGTTTCGCCAATTGTTCGCCGCGCCGCTCCCTTCACGGGTGAACACGGCTGAGTTGAAGAATCAGTTGTACGAGAAGTTCCGAATCGAGGTTCCCATCCTGGAGTGGAATGGGAACAAATTGATCCGCGTTTCCGTTCAAGGGTACAACACCGAAGAAGACTTGGACATTCTTCTTCGCGCGTTAGCGTCGCTTCTCGCATGAGGAAACAAAATATGAAATTCTGGATGGCGCCGATATGGCTGGCGGTGTTATTGCTTTCTGCCTGCCAACCTTCGCCGCAAGTGGCAGTGAACGAGCAGGGATATTATCCGTTAACCGCGCGCGTTGAGGTGAACGATGTGGATGCGGTGTTGAGCGCCGTCGAAACCGGGGTCGCGTCGAATGTGGCGGCATTGTTCAAGTATTCCACGATCCCGTGCGCTGCGACCAGCGCATTGGGCGGACCGCCGCAGTGCCGCGAGGGCGAAGCGGAAAATACCCCCGTGGAGGTATTGCCCGCGCTTTTTTCGGAGGGGAGTTATTTTCGAAAAGATGAAATTTCGAACTGGCAGGGCTTGGATGTGAAAAGCCTCTATGCCATCTTTGAGATTTCCGAGAGCGCCTATTCCGATGCCTATTACCCCGCCGGCGAGTATGGGATCGTGCTGATCCGCGCGGATGATTCCAGCGTGATCTTGCGCGTGGCAGGCGGAGGCATTGTTCGCGTCGATTATCCCGCGGGACCCTCGTTCGACATGCTGGACGCGATCATCGCCCGCGATGCTTCGGAAATGATTTTGCCGCCCCCGCCCCGCTGACCGTATGCTTTTCGTAGGGGCATTGTGGGTTGCGGGCTGATCGGATGAAAACGATACTGGTTATAATGCGAGGCATCCCGTGAAGAATAGACTGTAGCGGTAATAAGACAAAATCGGGTGTCCCATAATGAACGGGAAAGAGCCTCACCACGAAGGACACAAAGTCTTGCGCTGAGTTCGTCGAAGCGACACAAAGGCAAAAAAAGAGCCTAGATTCCTTGGGTTTTCCTTTGTGACCGTCGTGTCCTTAGTGTTTGAAAAAAAGGTTTCCCGTTAAAAACGGTAGAGCCACAAAATCTTAGTTGAATGCTGAAAAACGCGGAGAACGCAGATTTTCACTCTCTTTTCATCGGCGTGAATCAGCGTTCATCTGCGTTCTACAAGTTATTGCCAATAGGGTCAACGATAAAACCAATGAGAGGTTACATGATTTCTGCGCGAAAACGATTGATTTCCATTGTTGCGTTAGGTGGTATTTTGCTCGCATCCTGCGGCGGTACTGCCACAGAGCAAAGCGAAGAAGCGGATATAAACGCCATCCTAACCGCCGGGGTGGGGACGCTCGCCGCGTCGATCTTTGAAACGCAAACCGCTCTGGCGCCCATCTCGACGGATACGTCACTGCCGTCAACCTCCACATCGACGAATACTGCGTTGCCGTTGCCGTCGCCAGCCCCATCCTCCACACAGGGGCTTGTGTTTGTGCCGGCGCTTTCCAGCGGGTCGCCCACGCCGACAGGCACGCTATTCACGCCCACGCCAAATCCATCGTCTTTGGGGTCGGGGTGCAATAACCTGCTGTTGATCAGCGATGCGAGCATCCCTGCCGGCACGGTGTTGAAGCCGAGTGAGCCGTTCACAAAAACATGGAAGGTGCAAAACAACGGGACGTGCGATTGGGCGTTGCAGTTCAGGTTGGTGTTTGCCGGCGGCAATCAAATGGAGGGCAACCCCAGCGGGTTGGGCAAAGTGATTCCCCCGCAAAAGTGGACGCAACTTTCCGTCGCGTTGATCGCCCCGAAAAAGCCCGGCACATATACAGGCTCATGGCAACTCTCGACTCAAACGGGAACCGTGTTTGGATCGACGCTCACCGTCTCTATTGTGGTTGCCGCGCCGACCAATACGCCTCTCCCGCCGACGAATACGTCTCTCCCGCCAACGAATACACAACCACCCACTTCGACATTTACAGTGGCGCCGCCGACTGCCACATTCACAGACACCCCAGCGCCAACGGCAACTGCCACTACAGTCACGCCCCCATAATTAACGGGAATGTGCCTCGCCACAAAAGAGATTACTATCGGACATCCTCTGCCAAGATAAGCGTAAAAGAAAGCGCCCTACACGGATTACTTATAAAGACTGTGCCTTTGCGCTGTAGAACTTGAGAAACACCCATCACAAAAATTTCATCAACAGGGACGACCCATCGGGTCGTCCCTGTGTATAATGAGGACGAGATAATTATGGAAATTTCACTTGCGCTGGGCGGCGGCGGCTCGAAAGGAAACGCGCACATCGGTGTCCTACGCCGATTAGACCAGCACGGATTCAAAATTCGCGCCATTGCGGGGACGAGTTTCGGCGCGTTGGTCTCCGCCTTTTACGCGTTAGGCTACCCACCGGATGAGATCGAAGCGATTTTTTCCTCGTTCGATCAAAATAAAATATTCGGTCACGCGCCGGAGGATGAACCGTCGTTCATGGGCATCTCTGGCGGCGCGGAATGGCTGGAGATCCGGCTGGGAGGCAAAACCTTTGCCGACTTGAACATTCCCTGCGCTCTCACTGCTGTCGACTTGAACACGGGAAAAGAAGCCCTCCTCTCTGAAGGAAACTTGTTGGATGCCGTGCTTGCCTCTGCGGCAATCCCCGGTATTTTCCCGGCGCGCCGCATCGGCGATATGGAATTAGTGGATGGGGGAACGCTCGATCCAGTCCCTGTTGCGCCGGCCCGGGCGCTCGCGCCGAATTTGCCAGTGGTCGCGGTGGCGTTGAATACCCCAATGGGCGAGCCAGCCCAATCATGGGGTCTGCCGCGCCCAAAATATATCCCGCAGTCTATTACAGATCGTTTGAGCAAAACGCGATACGCGCAAGTCATCGATGTTGTGCTCCGCTCGGTGGACATCATGAACCGTGCCGTCAGCGAATATCGCCTTGAAGTGGATAAACCGGAGATTTTGATTCGCCCTGCTGTGTCGGATGTGGATACGCTGGAACAAGTAAGCATTAGCGAAATTGCGAAACGCGGCGAAAAGGCGTTCGACGATGTTCTGCCCGAGTTGATGAGCCTGTTCGCCTGGCACAAACGACTGGCGCGGACGTTGAACTCCTGGAGCCAACCGTGACGAAAAAAGGCATCGCGATTGCGTTGGGAGGCGGAGGCGTCAAGGGAGTTTCGCACATCGGCGTCTTGCGCGCGTTGACGCGAAATGGGTTTGACATTCAAGCCATTGGCGCGACAAGCATGGGGGCGTTGGTGGGCATGTTGTTTGGGTTGGGATATTCGCCCAACGAAATGGAGCAGGTCTTCCATCAACTCAAACGGACAGGATATTCGGGGCGAGACAAAAATAGCGAGCCGGCGTTTCTTGGGTTGCGCCGCTTCGAAAAATTTGCGCGCGAGTTTTTCGGCAAGAAAACCTTTCATGATCTGAAAACCCCGCTGATCGTCACCGCCGCCGAGATCAAACATGGGCGTGAGATCTTCATCCGCGAAGGTTTGCTGGTGGAAGCCCTGCTCGCCTCGGTGGCATTGCCCGGCATCTTCCCCGCCCGGCGCATGATGGATATGGACCTGGTGGACGGAGGCGCGCTAAACCCGGTGCCGGTCGAAGCGGCGCGTTCGCTGGTCGATGCGAAGACCCCGGTTGTGGCAGTGGTTTTAACCGCGCCGCTCGGTGTCCCTGCCACAATGGAACGCATCGTCCTGCCGCGCTTCATCCCGCGCTGGCTGGCTCAGCGGATCAAACGCCTCCGCTCCGTTCAAGCCATCGATATCTTTCTGCTCTCGCAAGACATGCTTAACCGCGCCATTACAAAACATAACCTCGACCGTTCAAAACCCGATCTCATCCTGCGACCAAACGTGGCGCATTTGCACACGCTCGATACCGGCTACGTGACCGAAATCGCGCTCGAAGGCGACTCGGCAGTACGCCATGCCTTGCCTGAATTGTTGAAATTATTTCCCGCCTCGGCGGAGGAAGAAATGCACCATGAGCCGCGACCTGCGTAAGTATGCAAAGCAAACCAACGTCCGTTTAGGCGTCGGCGCGTTCCTCCTGCTGGTGATCGTGGGCGTGGGCTTGATCTATCTCATCTACGGCGCGGGCGCGGCGCTCATGGCGCTCACCTGTCTGTTTGGCGCGCTCGTTCCCATCGCGCTCATCTTTTTATCTCTGTGGATTTTGGAGTGGATTCAAAAACGTGCAAACCCTGATTGATACCGAACTGATCAAATTTCAAGGCTGGATGATGCGCGTCCGCCAGGCGAAAAAACCGAAGCGCTTACTGCTGTTGATCCACGGATTCACCGGCGACGAAAACTCGATGTGGGTCTTCGCCCGCAGTCTTTCGTTCGATTACTGGATGATCGCTCCGCGCGCGCCTCTTTCCACCGGGACGTCTGGTTACACGTGGCGGCCCCTCCACAGCAAGGACTCTGTGCTCGACTCAGGACAGGATTTCGGCAAACCCAGCCTCGAGCAACTCCGCCCGTCTGCCGAGGCGTTGATGCGGCTGGTGGACGAGTATCAAGCCTCCACGTGGATCGACGCGGATTCCGATCACCGTCAAACGATCGACATGATGGGGTTCAGTCAAGGCGCGGTGATGTGCAATATCCTGTCGTTTTTGTACCCGCAGAGGATCCGCAAGGTGGGAATCCTCGCCGGCTTCATCCCCAGCGGGTTGGAAGCGTTGGTTCCGAATCGCCCATTGGAAGGAAAAGATTTTTTTGTGGCGCACGGCGTCAAAGACGAAACGGTGACCATCGACCGCGCCCGCCATTCGGTGGCGTTGCTCGAACAGGCCGGCGCGCGCGTGACCTATTGCGAAGATGAGGTGGGTCACAAGGTTAGCGCCAATTGCGTGGTGGCGCTTAAGAATTTCTTCAGAGAGTGAACGGTAAGAGTACGCCCGGCTTAATCATCTCTCATCTGCCCGTTGACGATGCCTTCCTTTGTGATTATCCTTGTTGAAAGAGTAAACAAAACAAATGACACAAAAAATTTCACGACGCGATTTTCTAAAATTGTCCGGCGCGGGCTTGGGCGCATTGGCGTTCATGCCGCGCATGGGCATCAACCTCGATAAACTTTTTGACGATCTTTTGAGACCCAAACGCCTGCCGCAATTTCCCGCCAGCGAGATCATCGGCAGGGTGGTGGACCCGGATATTGACTTGCGAAGCCGCCCGACGAACGACCCAAACCTGAACTCGTCCATCGCCAAACTCGGAGCCGATACGCTCGTGGAGTGGAACCGCGAGGTGATCGGGAGCGTGATCGGCGGGCTGAACAACCAACGCTATGTCGAAACGCCCAACGGATACATTTACTCATCGGTGCTTCAGCCGACCCGCAACTTCCCCAACACGCCTGTTACTCAAATGCCCGCCGGGCAAAATGGTTTTTGGGCGGAAGTAACCGTGCCGTATGTAGACCTTGCCCATGAAGGAGCAGTCGCTTCGCCGTGGTTGAACGACCATATCGCCTACAACTTCCCGCCGCGCTTGTATTATGGGCAAGTGGTGTGGATCGACCAGGTGCGCGCCAGCAACGGTTTTGCCGAATATCGCTGGAACGAAGACGCGAACGGCCATGGCTACGGCTACGGCGCGTACGGCGAGTTTTTCTGGGGAGACGGCGCGGCATTCAAAATTCTGACAGACGAGGATGTGGCGCCCATCAGCCCGGAGGTTGCGGCGGATCAGAAACGCATCGACGTGGATTTAGACCGGCAAACATTATCCTGCTACGAAGGCGCCACCGAGGTCTTCTATTGCCGAGTCTCTACCGGAATCGCCTACGACCCGGAGACCGGGCAGATCAGCGATAAACTGGCAACGCCGGTGGGCAACCTGCTCACGCACTGGAAGATCATCTCGTTGAACATGACCGCGGGAAGTTTTCAATCGGGCTACTCCACGCCGGCGGTTCCATGGTCGACCATGATCAGCGGCGACGGTATCGCCATCCACGGCGCGTTCTGGCATAACTCGTTCGGCGAAAAACGCTCGCATGGCTGTATCAACGTTACGCCGGAAGACGCCAAGTGGATCTTCCGCTGGACGACGCCATACGTTTCGCTCGCTCAAAGCGAACAACGCCTCTCGCTCCCCGATCACGGCACGATCGTCGTCACCACAAAACTGACGTTCTGAACCAACCAAGGAATTCAATGGAATTTACACAAATCTCAATGGGGCTGGCATTTCTCGCCGGGCTGGCGTCTTTCCTCTCGCCGTGCGTGTTTTCACTGGTGCCGGCGTATGTCGGCTATCTGGGCGGACGGGCGGCAGGCGGCGAAGCAACAGACAATAACCGCTTCATCACCTTCACGCACGGCTTGGCGTTCGTGCTCGGCTTCAGCCTCGTCTTTATCACCCTTGGCGTCGCCACCTCTGCCGCCGGGCGGTTGTTGTACGATCTGCGTTTCCTCCTCTCCAAAGTCGGCGGCGCCGTTGTCGTCATCTTCGGCTTGCACATGATCGGCGTCTTCCGCATCCCGTTTTTAGAATACGACACGCGCGTCCAACAATTGCCCGATCGAAAATTAGGCTATCTTTCCTCCGCGTTAATGGGCGTATTCTTTTCAGCGGGCTGGTCGCCGTGCGTTGGTCCCGTGCTCGGCGCGATCCTCACGCTTGTGCTGAACGGCGGTTCGGTTTCGCAGGGAGTTTCACTGTTAAGCGCTTACTCTGCCGGGCTGGGCATTCCATTTCTCATTGCCGCGCTTGGCGTCGGCTGGGTATCGCTCACATTGCGAAAATACGGCAAGGTGATGCGCTACGTGGAAATTGTCATGGGCGTCATTCTCATCATTGTTGGCGTGATGCTGTTTACAGGCATTTTTGAACGCATCGCCGCGGCAGGGCAATTCTTCTGGATCGATTTCGGTTTATAGAGATTCCATTCATGCTCACAGTCACCCTGTACTTTCGCAAAGACGACGAACACAGCAACGCGGCAAAAGCCGACTTGCTTTCGCTTCAGGAAAAATTCCCGCACCGGCTGGTAGAAGTGAACGTGGACTCAGACCCCGCGCTCCAAAAGAATTTCGGAGAGAACGCGCCGGTCGTTGAAGTGGGTCCGTACAGTTTGAAACATCCCTTCGACAAACAAAAACTCAGCATGACGCTCGGCGCCGCCTCAGACCGACGGGGACAACTGGACCGGCTTGGACGCGAAGACCACCACGACCGCCTCCGCCGCGGGCAATCCATCAGCGGAGCCGACCGGGTGATGGCTTGGATCTCGCGCCATTATCTGGCAATGTTGAACACCTTCATCCTGTTGTATGTGGGCTTGCCCTTCCTTGCCCCCACGTTTATGAAAATCGGAGCGCCTGTTCCGGCGCAAGTGATTTACACCATTTACAAACCGCTATGCCATCAGTTTGGGTTTCGATCCTTCTTTCTATATGGAGAACAGCCTTACTATCCGCTGGCAGAGGCGGGCATGTCCGGCGTCCGAACCTTCGAGGAGGTCACCGGCATTGTCGGCCTGCGCGACGCGACCAGTTTCGCCCGCTACGATGCGCGCGCCTACATTGGGAATGAATCTGTCGGCTACAAAGTCGCATTATGCGAACGCGACGTGGCGATCTACGGCGCGATCTTGTTGTTTGGCGTGATCTATGCCGCCACAGGACGCCGCATCAAGCCCATCCATTGGATCGTGTGGATCCTCGTCGGCATGGGACCCATCGGCTTGGATGGTTTCTCGCAACTCTTCAGCCAGATCGAGTGGCAATGGCTCGCCAACCTTCTGCCGTACCGCGAAAGCACGCCTATCCTTCGCATCCTCACCGGCGCGTTATTTGGTTTGATGACCGCCTGGTTTGCCTACCCCTACATGGAAGAGTCGATGGCTGAAACGCGGCAATTCTTCATCAAAAAATTCAACTCGATCGAGCAGTCGCAGAAATGATCGACCATGCAAACCATGGAGGGAAGTGATTCGCCATGCCATTCGCCGAAATGAACGGGCTTCGCTATTATCAATTTGAATCGCTGAATACTCGTCACGCCGTATTCACGCGCCACGGCGGCGCCAGCCCGAAACCGTGGGGTTCGCTCAATGTGGGGGGGACTGTGGGCGACGACCTCGACCGGGTCCGCAAGAATCGCCAATTGTCATTCCGCGCCTTAGACCGCGCCCCCGAATCCATCTTTGATGTCTGGCAGGTGCACAGCGCCGACGTGGTGTGCGCCAAAGCCCCCCGCCCGGAAGGCGAATCGGTCCGGCAGGCAGATGTGATCCTCACCGACAAGCCGGAGGTCAGCCTGTTCATGCGCTTCGCCGATTGCGTGCCCATCCTCGCGCATGATCCGCGCAAGGGAGTCGTCGGTGTCGCTCATGCCGGCTGGATGGGAACCCTGCGCGGCGTGGCTGGCTCGCTGGTGAACGCCATGAAAACGAATTACAACTCCAACCCCGCCGATATCGTCGCCTGCATCGGGCCCTCCATCGGGCCCGACCATTACGAGATCGGCGCGGATGTGATCCTGCAAGTGATGCAAAAATTCGGCGACGATTCCGAAATGGTGCTACGCTCGGTTAACGGCAAGATCCATTTCGACCTGTGGAAGACGAACCGAATCCTGCTCGAACAGGCGGGCGTGCAACACATCGAAGTAGCCGGCATTTGCACCGCCTGTCACACCGACGATTGGTTCTCGCATCGCGCAGAAAAAGGTCGCACCGGGCGCTTCGGCGCGTTGATCGCTTTATAATAGACTTTATCGGTAATAAGCCCAAGTTCTTTGATAGGAGGCAGAGGAACGCGGATTAACGCTGATAAAGAAGAAAGAAATCCGCGTCCGAGAAATTATTTCCGATCACGTCTACTCTCGAAAAAAATTAACCGCCAAACCCGCTAAGAATATTTTTCTTTGCATTCTTCGCGCGCTTCGCGGTAGACAATATTGTGACTCTATGAACACTTTAGTTTCCACCATCCGCGAAAAATACCTTCACGCGCTCGACCAGATCGCCACAGCCGCGCGCAAAAGCAACCGCAACCCGGCTGAAGCGCGCCTGGTGGTGGTCACCAAATCACAACCGCTCGAAGTGGCGCAAGCCGCCATCGAAGCGGGCGCGCGCATTCTGGGCGAGAATTATCCCGAAGAAGGTGTCACGAAAATTCAATCCCTCGGCAATCAAACTGGTGTAGAATGGCACATGATCGGTCACGTGCAGAGCCGCAAAGCCCGCCTGGTGGCAGATCACTTCGCACTTTTACACTCACTCGATAGCCTCAAACTTGCCCAACGCCTCAGCCGTTTTGCCGGCGAAGCGGAGCGCATATTACCCGTCCTGCTCGAATTCAACGTGGGCGGCGAAGAGACCAAATCCGGTTGGAACGCCTCAGACGAATCAACATGGGACTCCCTCCTTCCCGAACTTGCCGGTTTGCTCGATTTGCCTCACTTGCGGATTTGCGGACTGATGAGCATGCCCCCGTTGGGAAAAGACGCGGAAGACTCGCGCCGCTTCTTTCGCCAAGTGCGGCGGCTCCGCGACCATTTGGCGGACCAACTCCCCGGCGCGGATTGGAGCGAACTCTCCATGGGCACCAGCATGGACTACGTTGTGGCGGTGGAGGAGGGCGCCACCCTCGTCCGCGTGGGCACGGCTATCGTTGGCGAGCGCAGGCATACATCGGAGGCTGACGCGTCATGGACACCTTGATCGATATCGTCGAATTATTATCCCAACTCCTAACCCTGCTGATCTTTGTTTCCGTCATCCTTTCTTATGTGATGGACCCTTATCACCCGGTGCGGCGCGGCATCGACAACATCATCGAGCCGATGCTCATGCCCATCCGCCGCGTGGTGCCTGCCGCCGGTATGTTCGATTTCAGCCCGATGATCCTGATGCTCTTGATCCAGTTTGCTTCGCGCTTTATCGTTGCCATTCTCACTTCGCTGAGGTAGCCATGTCTGATAAAAAAATAAAACTGCACGATGGTAAGAAAGGCTCCGCGTTGGCGGTGCGGGTCACGCCGCGCGCCAGCCGCAATGAGATCGTGGAGTTGTTGGACGACGGGACGATCAAAGTGCGCATCGCCGCGCCGCCCGCCGATAACGAAGCCAATGAGGCGTTGATCGAATTTCTCTCCGATATTCTCGGGGTGGCAAAAACGCGCCTTGATATTGTGGCGGGGTTTGCGGGGCGCGATAAACTGATCACGGTGCTCGATATGGATACCGAGACCGCCCATTCGCGCATCGTGGCGCATCTGGGATAATGCGATCAAAAGACCTCGCAGGTTTTGCCTGCGAGGTCTTTTTTATTGTCCTCTTGCTAAGCGACTCTTGCTCTGCCACAGAGTCCGCGGAGACCTTTGAGAAAGCTCGCGCGCAACCCGGGTTGTAAGGCGAGATTTATCTCGCCATTCAGGGCGGACTTGAGCAAAAGCGGCGCGAAATTGGCTTACCGACCGTTTTGTTTGCGCTCACAATGTACAGCGATACAACGCCAACTGTTCATCATCATGACTGATCGTTTTGACAAACTCCCAGCCCAAGCGTTCCAATATCCCCACCGCAGACACGGTCGTCGCATAGACGGTCTCATACTCAAGATCGGACGCTAACTTCATCCCCGCGCGAACCAATTCCGTCCCAATGCCGTGACCTCGATGGGACTCAACGACAAGCAATCCTCCCAGCTCAGGCTGATATTCTGGAGCAACGTGGTTTTGCTCGCGCAGGATGATCGTGCCAGCGAGTTGGTCATCCTCGAACGCAACCAGGCGGCAGGGAAGACGGTCACGCGATGTGTCTTCGAGAAAATCCTGCTCTATCTCGGCTTGAGTCCAATCGGCATAATGCTTGTACCATTGGGCGCGGAACAGCGTTGCCAATGCGGGGATGGTTTCGGGATGGTCTGCGAGGAAGGCGATGGCGATCATGGTTTGGGTTCCTGTCGTGGGCAAACCACCCACGAATTTTTCACGAATACCCTGACGGGCACACGTAAACGAATGTGTTTCGTGAATTTGTGGTTTTTATTCGTGGACGGATCGTCTGTGATCACTTCTTGAGTGCATTATCTCGTCCAGATGAGCGCGATCATCTCTTCCCGCGATTTTTCCTCGATCCTTGGTCATGTCTGGTATCTTGCTCCTCATAACACAGTTCTTCTAAAATGGTCGTGACCTGTTACGTTAATTCTTATTGCACGAAAAATTGACCCCGATCGTGTTACTTGTGTGCCCTGCCTGGTCGGTAATTACAACCCCTACCGTCATGTCATATTGTTTTGTGCCGCAACTCCATTGACCGGTTACGACAGCGCCTTTTCTTTGGTTGGCAGACGGGGCAAATGAAACGTCTTTGAGCTTTCCGGTGACCGCCACCGAAGCGCTGACCAGTTGTAGATCGAGGAAATTCGCGTCGCCCTCGCCGTCGTAGAAATAAACATCTATGTAAACGACCAAGCCGCCCGAGGACGCATCATATCGAACTGTCGCATGGTCGATGATGGGAGCAAGCGCGGCAAGCGGTGTGACGGTTGGAGGCGCGGCGACCTCCTGCAGACCAGCCGCGTCTCCGGTGAGGTTGGCATGTTCGCCCCACAGCCAGCATGTGCCCGCGCCGAGGGGATTATCGATCACCCAATAATTCGCGGTTGAACTTTTCCCTACCACCTCTGCCTGTTGACCGATGGTCAACGCGCCGACGATATCGTACTCCACGCCGGGACCAGAGCGGCAGTTCGTATCTGCGCTGACGGTGATCGTTACTTTGGATGGCGTTACCGTGAAAGCGGGGGCAGGCGTGAAGGTCGGTTCGGGCGTGTTCGTCGGCGCGAGGGCGGTTTGTGTCAACGCTTGAAGAAGATTTGCTTGCGCGGTGATGGTCAATGCCAGGTCGGGACCAGGGGTGGGTTCAATGTGAGGTTCGCTGGTAGGCGCGGCGCACGCCGTAAGGATTAAGGTAAAGAGCATGATGAGATACGCCAGGTTCTTTCGATTCATAGGTCTCCTTTAAATCTAATCGGTCTTGTTACAGAAAGCGCAACAAGCCTTATATCATGGAATGATAAGCGCTTCCTAATTTGCGCGATTGGTTTTGAACAAATTGAGACGATGGTACTACCGTACCGCGATGAAAAACCCTCGAATCACACCGAGCTGTGAAGACGGTTTCGCGTAAACAAGTAGATTAAAATTCCACCCACTGCCAATGATGGCAAAACGATCAACCCTGCTTCGGGGCCGAACGCGCCGCCAGTCCACAACTCGGGCCCAGTGACCTCGATGCGCGTCAGGGGATAAATATCCAAGCCTGAGACGGGGAAACCGAACACAACGCCCTCGAAGAAATTCCAGCCGATGTGTAGCCCAATGGGGAGCCATAGTTGTTTCGTGCGGATGTAGCCATAGGCAAGAAAAACTCCCGCAAAGAAGATTCCCGCCGTGCTGACCCACGTTGCGCTGGGGTTTTGAAGATGGAGCAAGCCAAACACGGCGGAGGAAATGATCACGCCCCAAAAAAGATTGAATCCGCTGGCGATGGTTTGCAGATGGTAGCCGCGTGAGAGCAGTTCCTCGTTCCAGCCGACAAAGATGAACACCATGAGGAACGTCAATGTGTTGGCGATGACTGCGTTGATCGGGTCGAATTGCCACGCAAAGCCCTCGAAGGTCAGCCAGCCGAATGCGAACAGCGTTCCGAAGATGAAGATGAATTGGACGAATGTGATGCCGACGCCCGCGAGAATATCTGTCAGCGTTTGATGGTTGATTTTCAGCCCGAGGCTTTCAAAAGATCGTTTATCGAGCCAGCGACGGGCAACATAAATGGACGCCGTCACTGCGGCGAGGTTGAGTATTTGCCCCCAGATCGAATCAGAGGATTGAAAGTCTATATTCAAAATCCCGGCAACGATAAGGGTAATCACACTAAAAATCATGAGCAACAGAGTTTGAAGGATTAGTCTCCACCCTGCGCGCAAGCGCGGCTCATCGGATGCAATGAAGATCCAAGAAAATATATTTCGTTTCGGTTGGGCTTCTTGCGTCATGCGCTTGCGCCTTTCAGGTAGATACCGGTCGGGTCGAGTTCGTCGCGCAGGATGCGGAGTTCGTTCGCGGTGACTGGATCAGTCGTCCCGACGAGCGAAGCGGACTTCAAATCCCAGCCGGTGTTCGCTCTCGCTTCTTCCAACGTTTTGCCTGGGTGCAATTGCGTGAGGATCATCTCGCCTGATTCGTCCGGTTCCAGGATGCCGATGTCGGTGACGACGGCGAGCATCCCGCCGCCGCGCAGACCGGCTTTCTCGCGGTCGCTGCGCCCGCCGATGAATCCAGCCGAGGTCATGAATTCCACTTTTTCGGGGAAGCGGCGTTTTTGATGCGGGGTCATGATGTAACAGCGGTTCGCCCACGCCGCGATCTCTTGCGAGCCGCCCGAGCCGGGCAAACGCACTTTTGGATTTTCGTATCCGCCGATGACGGTGGCGTTGATGTTGCCGAATTTATCAATTTGCGCGCCGCCCATGAAGCCGACGTCCACGTTGCCGCGTTGGAGGTAGTTGGTGAAAATGTCGTACATGCTCACCACAGATAACGCGCCGCTCACGAGGGTTGGGTCGCCGATGGACAGCGGCAGTCGCGCAGGCTCCGCGCCGATCACGCCCGCTTCATAGATCATCACGAGGTTCGGCGCATGAGTGCGCTTGGCAAGGTTGCACGCGAGATTCGGTTGACCAACACCGACAAATACAACATCGCCATCGCGCAACAACCGCGCGGCGTTGATGATCATTAATTCGGATGATGAATATTTTATTTCGCTCATGGTTATCTCTGGCATGTCACCCTGAGCGGCAGCGAAGGGTCTCTACTATCGTGGTAGAGATGCTTCGCTACGCTCAGCATGACATGGTGAAAATGAATGCCTGTCTACGTGTTTACCTGTTTCCGTGTCTACCTGTTTACTCAATACTTCCCATAATTGATTGGCTCGCTCATCAAGTCTGGAACTTCCAATCGCTTGTGAGTCTCCGCGCCGAGTTTTTGCCAATATTCGTTTCGATCATTTACGCCGTACACCCAATCATCCAAATATTGTTTGGTGTATTCAGCCGATTCGCTGACCTTATCCCACGCGAGATAAAACTCGTTGTCGCGGTCATAATATCCCTGCGCGTAACTGGGATGGCACGCAAACGGCACGTGGCACACCGCGCTGACGACGATCTCGGAGATCATCGTGCGGTTCGGGTCGGAGCGGATGACGGATTCGTCCACGATCTCCTCGGCGGTGACGATGACTTTCTTCGCGGCGAACGCGGCTTCCTTCTGCTCACCGATGATTCCCCACAAGTGCGCGTTGCCGTTCGCGTCTGCGCGCTGGACGTGGACGATGGCTACATCGGGTTTCAAAGCAGGCACAACGATCACATCCTTTCCGCCGAATGGATCGGCGATGCGTTTGATATTTGGGTTCGCTTTTTCAAGGTCAGCCGCGCCGGTTTGATTCATCGGCAGGAAGGGCAAGCCAGCCGCCCCGGCTTGCAAGCGTGTGATCATCCCGAAGTGCGAGTATTCCTCCCATTCGAGTTTTCCCTGCTCGATCGCCGAACGCACAATGCGAAGCGACCCAACGCCGGGATTTCCCATGTACGAGAAAATGACTTTCTTTGCGCATCCCGCCGCGACCATTTGGTCGTAGATCAAGTCTGGCGTGGCGCGGGCGAGAGTGAGATTCTTTTTTCCCTGCCGAATGATCTCGTGCCCTGCGGCGAACGGGATAAGATGTGTAAACCCGGCGGCATACACGGTGTCGCCGTCGTTTACGAATTTTGCGATGGCATCGGATAGCGGAAGTACTTTTGTCATTCCTCTTTACCTTTCAAGAAGCGCTTCATCCAGCCGAATCGTCCGCTGGAAGGGGATGGGCGCTTGAGTTGTGAACGAAACAAAAACCCGATCCCAGCCACGAGCACGCCCAGGCAAAACAGATCGAAGCGAGGTTGACCGACGCTGTCGGACAGGATGAAATAGACCAGCATCCCCACCGCGATCATGAGGAAAAACGTGCCGATCCGGTGGATGAGTTCCTTGCGGTTGTAATTCTCAGGCTCGCCCATCGCTAGAACGGCTTTCTTGCAGAAAATAAAATCCTGCGAAACGGGTAAAACACGGGACTACCCGGCATTGCCGCGCGCATCTTCTCGCGGATCGAGTTTATAAATTCATTTTTGTGTTCACCCAGCCGTTCAAAATAGGGGACGAGCGCGGTGCCGGAGATCCATTCGACGACGGCGTCCGCGTCTTCCAACACATGGGCGTATATCTTTTCGAACACGACGATTTTTTCCGCGCCGCAATCGAACAGGATTTGAGCGTACTCGTCAATGGTCAGCACGGGGGCGATGCGTTGAAATCCCTGCAAGATGGATTTGAACTTTTCTTCATCGGCCGTTTCACGATAGATTTGATGCGAGATGTGATTGTGATTCGACGGCGCTTGAATGGCGATCTGTCCGCCGGGGTTGAGCCGCGCGAACAACTGCGGAATCAACGCGGCATGATTCGCGCTCCACTGTAACGCGGCGTTGCTGAAGATCAAATCCCAGTCGCCAGAAAGGGCGGATAAATCTCCCGCTTGGAAAACCAGCCCGCCCCGCGCGAAAGAAGCGGCTTTGTCGAGCATTTGCGGCGATGAGTCCAACCCGGTCACATCGGAGTTGGGAAGCCGGTCTGCCAGTTGACTCGTCAACTCGCCGGTGCCGCATCCCAGATCAATTGCTTTGAGATTCGGGCGCGCATCCACGAGCGCGAGCAGGTCGTAAAACGGCGCGGCGCGTTCAGTTTGAAACTTGTGATACTGATCGGGATTCCAAGGCATAAGCAATTCCTCTCTCCCTGAAAGGGTTTGAGGGCGGACGGGTTTCAAAATTTACCGCCAAGAGCGCCAAGAACGCAAAGAAAGAATTAAAACTTGGCGCCCTTGGCGGGCTTAGCGGTTCAAGAAAGTAAGGCGTGGATCGTTCTTACTTGCGCGATTTCTTTTTGACAACTTTCTTTTTCGCAACTTTTCTCTTCGCAGTTGCTTTTGCCTTCTTAACCGCCGCGTGTTTTACCAGCGTTTGAATCTGTTCGTGCATATACAACTGGGCGTAATAGTATCCGCCGCCGTTTTTGCCGCTTGAGCCGGAGCCTTTCCAGCCGCCGAAAGGTTGGAAGCCGGGCCACGCGCCGGTTGTCGCGCCTTGCGGACGGTTCGCGTACGTCACACCGGCTTGGATGTTATCGAAGAACCACGAAGTTTCTTTGGGCGAACCATAGAACCCGGCGGTGAGACCGTAATTGACATCGTTCGCAATGCCCATCGCTTCATCGAGATTCTTCACCTTGCCGATCGTAGCAATCGGCAGGAACATCTCATGCTTCCACAAGCGATGTTCGAACGGCAGGTTGGTGACGAGGGTCGGTTCGCAGTAATAGCCATAATCGTACATGCCGCCAGACTTGACGTTTCCGCCGGTCAGGAATCGCCCACCCGCCTGGTTGATTTCCTCGGTGAAATTTTTGAACTCGTTGTATGAATTCTGGTTGACCACAGGTCCGATATAGGTGGCGCGTTCGGTTGGGTCGCCAATCACCAGCGAGTCCACTTTTGATTTCAGTTTGGCGAGCAATTCATCGTAGACCGGCTCCTCGACAAAGATGCGCGAAGCGGCGGAACATTTTTGCCCTTGCAAACCGAACGCCGAGCGATATATGCCGGTCGCCGCATCTTCGAGATTCGCATTGCGCGAAACAATGGCGGGATTCTTTCCGCCGAGTTCCAGCACGATCGGGCGGACGTAATTGCGATTCGCAAAATCGCGATACATTTTCATGCCCACGTCGAACGAGCCGGTGAAGGTCGCGCCGTCAACGTCGGGGCTGTCTACCAACGCCTGCCCAACCGTCGAGCCGGGGCCGGTCACAAAGTTGACCACGCCGTTCGGGATGCCCGCGTCGCGCAAACATTCCACATACAAGCGCACGATCCATGCGGTGTCTGATGCGGGCTTGATGACAACTGTGTTTCCTGCCACAAGCGCCGCGCCGGTCGGTCCGCCGGTCAACGCGAACGGGAAGTTGAACGGCGAGATCACCAGCCACACGCCATACGGGCGAAGCACAGAGACGTTCGTCGAATCGAATCCTGTGAGCGGGTCTTTGCCCATCGGTTTGATGAAGCCTTTATTTTCCTCCATCATCTGCGCGGGCCAATACATCAGGTCGGCGGTCTCTTGCACATCGCCAAGAGACTCCATGCGGTTCTTGCCCACCTCAAGAGCCATCGCCGCGCCGAGTTCGAAGATGCGCTTCTCGATCAACGACGCCGCTTTACGCACCAACGCCACGCGCTTCTGCCACGGTGTGTGACTCCATGCGGGGAATGCCTTCCGCGCCGCTTCAATTGCCATGCGGGCGTGAAGCGCGTTACCCTTTTGCAGACGCGCCAGCGTCCAACTGGTGTTGACGGGCGAGTGGTCGTCGAACCTTTCATCCGCGAACACATCTTTGCCGTCAATGAACATCCCATATTCTTTGCCGAGATTTTGTTTTAGTTTTGCGACCGCTTTGTCGAATCCCTCATGCAGCGCCTCAGGCGGATTGAACATCGTGCCGTAGGTAAGTTTGAAACCAGCCATACTTCCTCCATAAATTGTTTGATCGTTATTTGGTTTGGAACTGAGCGTAGTATAGCGTAGGACGTGACACTCGTCAAAGATGGCGTTTGTAATCTTTGTGTAAGGACTTTCTGGTACAAATTGTCAGATGAACAACCCAGAAAAGGAGTTGCCGATGACAACCCGCCTCTTTCTTCCATTACTTCTGGTTGCGGTTATTCTTGCGGCTTGTTCCCCAGCCCAAGCGACCCAACCCTCCGCCGCGCCGCCCAGCGTGGAACTTCCCTCCGCCACCCCGGCGATCATTGCCGAGGGTAGCGCAACCCAGCCTCCCGTCGCCAACGAAGCGCCGACCCAGGCTGTTTTGCCCATTGCCACTTCGCGCGGGCCCGAACTCCACGCCACCGATCCAGCCACAGTGTCGCTGGCTTCGGGCGAATATCAATTTGTCGAGTTTTTTCGCTTTACCTGAAGTACCTGCCGCGCCATGGCGCCCATGGTTCATGGGCTTGAAGCGGAATATTTCGGCAGGATCAAGTTCACCTATCTCGACGCCGACGACCCCAACACACATGGTTTTCAACAAGCGTTGGGCTTTTACTACCAACCCGAAGTCTATTTTCTCGACCCCGCTGGGATCGTTTTGAAAAAATGGGTTGGCTTTACCTCAGAAGAAGATTTTGAGGCGCTATTCGCTCAATATGTACAATGAAAAAGAGAGACCGTCATCTTCAAGGTGACGGTCTCTTTTTTAGTTACCCTGCTTTCTCCATGTGAACCAGATACGCTTCCACCATGAGCAGGTTTTTCTCGCCCGCGCGTTGGATCACACTCAATAACTGATCCATTTTGTTGATCTCTTCCAATTGCTCGTCAATGAACCATTGCAGGAAGTTCTGCGCCAGATAATCGTTTTGCGAAACCGCCATGTCCATGAGGGCTTTGATCTGCTCGGTCACTTCTGTTTCCCACGCCAGCGCGGCTTTCACTGCTTCCTCAGCAGAGGCGAACTTCGGTTTCGGCGATGCAATGGCAGGGATTTGCAATTCCGCCTGCGTGTCGAGGATGTAATGCACGAATTTCATCGCGTGCGTTTTTTCCTCTTCCGCCTGTTCGAAAAACAATTTTGACAACAGCGTCAGTTTCTGCGCGTGGAAGTGACTCGCAATACTCAAATATTGCATACTCGCGCCGAACTCGTTGCCGATCTGGGCGTTGATGGCTTTCGCCAATTCAGGACTGATTAACATGGTTTCTCCTTTTCCAGGGATGTATAACGCCGCCAATCTCGACGATTTGAAATCGGCTGCTCCAGATTTTCTCATTGATTCCATGAGCCCAAATCTGTAATCAAAGTATACAACATTGCTTATAATCAGTACACTGAGTCTTTTTCAAGTTAACTTGCGCCCATTTTTGTACCGGATATCCCGACAGGCTCAGCGCAAGTTTCGCGGAGTAGACGGATTTTCTTCCGTTGATTCCGGGGAAAATCCATGACATCCGTGCGATCTGTGTCCAAAGAGATTGCTCACTGCGACTGTATGAAAGCCATGGTCGCATACTCGAGGCGTTTCGGCATCTACAATGTTTTATAATCGTAGGACTTACAACCAGCACTGCGGCGGCGGCAGTACAACTGCCCGCCAACTGCGTAAGTCCTGACAATCTCCTGGGAGAGACCGTTGACAGTTATCAGCCTGATGACCGACTATGGAATCAAAGACGGCACGGTGGGAGTGATGAAAGGCGTGATCTGGGGCATGTGCCCGACAGCGCAAATCTCTGACCTGAGTCATATGGTTCAAGCTCTAAATATCCACGAAGCCGCGTATATTTTGGAGCGTTCCGTTCCATCCTTTCCCAAGGGTTCGATCCACTTGGTTGCGGTCGACCCAGGCGTTGGCACAAAACGCCGACCAATGGCGGCGCAGATCGGCGACTGGTTCTACGTGGGACCCGACAACGGCGTCATCTCCGGTTTGCTGGATCGCGCAGAAGATTCCGGCTGGAAAACCAAATTTGTGGAACTGAATCGGATTCGATATTGGCTGCCGGTCATCAGTTTTGTGTTCCATGGGCGCGATATCTTCTCCCCAATCGCCGCCCACCTGGCAAACGGAGTGCCGATTGGCGACTTGGGAACGCCGTTGAATGACCCGGTACGGATTGACCTGCCCAAACCCTTCCGCACAGAACATGGCTGGCAAGGCGAGGCGATTTACATCGACAATTTCGGAAATATCTCGACCAACATTCACGCCGAGCATCTGGATACCGCGCTGGAACGGAAAGAATCCATTACAGTCAAAGTATTGGATATTGAGATCAAAGGCATGGTGAATACGTTTGGCGATAGACCGGCAGGCGAAGCGATCGCTTTGATGGGCATCTCAGGCGCCTTGCTCATTTCTGTGGTACATGGCAGCGCGGAACGCGCCCTCGGCATAAAACTTGGCGAAAAAATTATGGTAACGTATTAGGTGATGCGATGAGTCAATCTCCACTGGTGATCGAGAATTTATCCTTTCAATATCGGACCCGCCCGGAAAAGGCGATCGACCATATTTCATTCGATCTGAAACCCGGCGAAATGCTGTTAATTGCCGGGTCGAGCGGGTGCGGCAAGACCACCCTGGCGCGTTGCATCAATGGCTTGATACCGCGCTCCTATAAAGGAGAGCGCGCGGGCAAAGTCCTTTTGCATGGCAGGGATGTTTCCGAGATGCAGATCGCCGATGTGGCGCAGACGGTGGGCACATTGTTGCAAGACCCCGAACGACAGATCGTGGCGAGCAATGTGTTCAATGAGATCGCATTTGGTCCCGAAAATCTCGGCTTGCCGCGCGAGGAAATCCTCGCTCGCGTAGATGCGGCGACGAAGCGGTTGAAAATCGAATACCTGCTCGAGCGCGAAACCTTCCATCTCTCAGGCGGAGAAAAACAAAAGGTCGCGCTGGCAGGATTGCTGGCGATGAACCCCTCCATTCTGATGCTGGATGAACCGCTCGCATCTCTCGACCCTGCGTCTGCTCACGAAGCCCTCGAAGTTTTCCGAAGCCTGGCAGACGAGGGAAAGACGGTCGTGTTGATCGAGCACCGCGTAGAAGACGCCATTGTTGCCAAGCCTGATCGGTTGATGTACCTGGAAGCGGGACAGGTGAAGTATCTCGGACCAATTACCAGTTTGCCGACCGTGATCGATCATCGCGAGGTGAAACTCCCGGCCGAATGGGTAGTGAAGCGGGTGCGGCAGGCGGAGAAAATGCCGCCGAAGGTTGAACCAGCCGCGCGGGAGGAGCGAGGCGAGCCGCTCGTCGTGTTCGAGAACGTGGATTTTCGCTACAGCGACGAATCGCCTCTGATCTTGCACAATGTCAATCTCCAGATCCGTCGCGGCGACTTGATCGCGGTGTTGGGTCCGAATGGCGCGGGGAAGTCTACGCTGGTCAAACATGCCATCGGGTTGCTTAAGCCGACCAGCGGACGCGTGCTCGTGGAAGGCAAAGATACAAACAGTATGAGCGTTGCGCAGATCGCCCATTCGCTTGGGTTTGTGTTTCAAAGCCCCACGCACATGCTGTTCGCGCCGACCGTGCGCGAGGAGTTGGAGTTTGGACCGAAGAATCTGGAGATAGACAGTCTTTCGATTCCGCGGCTGGTTGCTGAAAGTATTCTTACGATGAATTTGAAAGGGTTCGAGGAGTACCCGCCGCTAGGGCTTTCGTTTGGTCAGCAAAAGCGCACGACGATCGCGGCAGTGCTGGCAATGCAATCGAAGATTATGATCATGGACGAGCCGACCGCCGGGCAGGATTATTCGAATTACACGCATTTCATGGAAGCGCTGTGCAAGCCGTCGGAAGGGAGGAGATCGCTGGTTGCCGAAAATTTCGCGGCGACGCTGTTCATCACGCATGATCTCGATCTCGCGGTGACGTATGCCAACCGCGTGTTGTTGTTCGGCGATAAGCATATAGCCGCCGACGGGCAACCAGAAGAGGTGTTGAAGGATTTCGACTTGTTGACGCGCTACCGTGTGCGACCCACGTCGCTTCTTCGCATGAACCTGAGCCTGCTTTCCAAAACCAAGCAGTTTCTCACCGCCGAGGCGCTCGCCGCTTACGCTTGAGGCGTTCCCTGCAACGTTTGCCCATGTGCTGGGTTAATATGAGCGGGTCAGTCCGTTATCCAAATTAATCAAAAGGAGAGAAAGAAATGAACAACAATTCAACTTGGGAATTCGGAACCAGGCAAGTGGTGTACGGCGCCATCGGCGCGGCGCTCTATGGCGCGCTTTCGTGGTTTACGAATTTCCTCGCCATTCCCGCCGCTGGAAATATCTCGTTTCGGCCGGCTGTCGCGGTGTTGATCTTTTTCGGCGTGGCGTACGGTCCGATCGTTGGTTTGCTGGCGGGCTTTATCGGGAATACGATCGGCGACCAGGCTTCGGGCTATGGCTTCTACTGGAATTGGAGCCTCGGCAATGGCTTAATGGGCATGGTGCCGGGCTTGATCATGGCGTCTATTACCGATTTCAAAGCGCAGAGCCAGATCATCAAGGCTGTCGGTTGGGGCGTGCTGGGTATTATCGTCGGAATGTTATTTGCGTCGCTGACCGAAATGATTACCAGCGGAATCGACCTCACCACTGCCATAACGGGCTACTTTGTGCCGACCTTGATCAGCAACACCGTCAACGTTGCCATCTTGTTGCCGATCCTGATGATCGCGTTCGCCGGGATGGCGGCTCGCAGAGGCAGATAACAGAATGCTCGTAACGTGGAAGTACCGCCCGCGCGACACATTCATCCAGCGTTTGGATCCTCGCACCAGGTTTATCGTCCTTCTGTGCACGATCTTCGCATTGACAATACCGGAAATTTGGGATTACCGCTTTATGGTCCCGCTCTTTCTGTTCTCGCTGACCCAGTTCTTATTGGCTCGGATCGAGTGGAAGGATATACGGCGGACCCTTTTCTTTGTGTTCATTCTGGTATTCTTTATTATTGGGTTGAATGGTTTGCTCTCAGGGCGCGGCGGTCCTTCCGCGGCGCTGGACCCCAATTCGCCAATCATTTATCAGGCGTTAATTCCGGGCACAGACTGGGGTATTACGATCACTATTTCGAAGTTATGGTTTGCCCTGACACAGGTGCTTCGCATTCTTGCCATGGCTTTGCCCGCCATGGCAATCCCATATACCCTTGACCCGAATATCTATGGGACTGCGTTCAAGCGCATGGGCGTTTCGGATAAAGTGTCTTTCACCATGGATTTAGCCCTCCGCTTCCTTCCGACATTTTCGCACGATCTCACCATCACAGTGGATGCCCAGCGCGCGCGAGGCTATGAGGTGGAGAAGCTCAAAGGCGGCGTGGTCGAGAAAATTCGCAAACTTGCGCCGTTGATCATTCCCGTCACCATGCAGTCGACGGTGACCGGCGAGGAGGTGATCGACGCCATGGACCTGCGCGCCTTCAACACGGCTCCGCGCACATGGCTCAAGGAATTGCGCTACGCCCCCCGCGATTACTTCATGATCGGGCTGGGGGTTGCGATCTTTCTGGCATGTTGTATCTTGAAGTGGGGTTTTGGAATCGGCGGGTTCTTCGTTCCGGACTTTTTCACGAAGTTTATTTTGGGGTAAATCTAGAAAACGAAAAACGACCTTGCAAGGTCGTTTTTTTCACTCCCTTAAGCCGCGTTACGCAAGATTTTTTTGGCGGAGAGAGTTTCTTGCGCGATTATGGTTGGCGCCCACGAAACTGCGCGAATCAACATTCACTGAAAATAATTGTTGATCCTCACAGAGGAATCAACCTCGATAAATCTCCCCCGCCTCCACGCGGAAGGGGAGCGTGTTTTGCGCGGAGGCGAACACGCAGGTTGCATACGGCGTGAATGCGCACGGCGGACTGTAGGCGTAATTGAAATCCAAAATTAATTTCCCGTTTTTCGGCGCGTCAGTGTAAAGGTACCGGCTGGGCGGATAGGATTCTTTACTGCTGGTGCCGTCTCGAAATTTGACGAATAGTTTCTTCGCGCTTGTTTCGGAGACATCGAGTTTGTAGGTTTTTTCCTCGAAGCGGAACGACACGAACCCGTGTATCTGGTCGTTAACCACGTCGCCCAATGAGTTATCTTGCGGGGAGGCTTTCGGCTGGGGGTAGCGGGTATAGGCGGCGTTGAAGCGGAATTTTTTTTCAATGGGAAACCATTTCAAGGGCGGAAGTTTGAAACGCTCCTCGCGGTCGTTATCCCAAATCCGCATGGAGTATTTTTCCCCATGTTGGTGCACGACCATGCGAAGGTTATTCCATGTGATGAAACTAGGCTTGGGATCTTGGGCTGGCTTGAGGATTGCCTTCTGCGCCGCGCGTCCGTTGACCCTCACATGGATTCCGTTGGCGGGTTGAAAACGGATGGTTTTGCTTGAAACTTCCACCACGCCGAGATAGGTTGGCGCATGTTCCGGGAGAACAACTTCACTCATCGTAGTCGAACCGACCAGGTTCCTGCCTTGTTTGAGTTCGTATAAACCCGCCAGCGCCACCCAGCCGTTTTCGCCGGTCAGCGCGTTGTATTTTTCTGCGCGCCATTGCAGGACTTCTTTTTCATAGGTTGTATCTGCCATGCGGGAAATTATACTGTGAGACATCCCTGAGTAAATTTGCAATTTTGTTATAAAAATCGCCTTTCTCCGAGCATCCTCTGCTTTATTTGGTTTTGTACACTTCTCGCCGATGTTTGACCATATGAACTGTGATGGTTTGCTCCTTGCCGTCGAATGTGTAAAGCGCGCGATAATCCCCCGCGCGTAACTTGAATATCCCCTTGAGAGTACCGGTCAATGGATGATGCGTTGTTTGGTCGAGCCAGCCAGCGGAGCCTTTCCAACACTTGTTGTGCGCCTGATTTGTCGAGTTTTGCAAGTTGGTCGGTGGATTCCTGTGAAAATTTTACGGAGTACATCACCAATTTAGCCCCAACTTATCAGCAACTTCCTTGGCGTCATAAGTAGATGCGCCCTCGCGAACGGCTTTGAGTGATTGACGCAAGGATGCTTCAATCCCATCCTGCGACTCCAGCCCTTCGTCAGGGTCAGACAAAATATCAGCCAGAGTTTGCCGGACGGTCTCTCGAATGATGGAGCGTAATTCGTCAATTGTCAAATCGGAAACTTTATCTCCAAGCATGTTTCACCTCGCTTCCAGTTTACATCACACCGAACAAAAACAGGCTGGGATTTTTCATCTCAGCCTGTTCAGTCTCTAATCTCTGGTCTCTAATCTCTAATCTCTGCTCTTCTATTCCTCCAACGTAGAAATATCTCCCTCCGGCAGTCCCTGCGCCCTCGCCTTCAACACGCGGCGCATGATCTTGCCTGAGCGCGTCTTGGGGAGTTTATCCACAAAGCGGACTTCCTCCGGGCGGGCGATAGGTCCCATGTGGGTGGCGACGTGTTGCCGTAATTCCTCCGCCAGTTCCGGCGAAGCGACTTGACCCGCGCGGAGCATCACGAAGGTGTAAATACCCTGACCTTTGATGTCGTGCGGTAGACCAATTGCCGCCGCCTCCGCGACTGCGGGATGACTCACCAGCGCCGATTCAACTTCGGCGGTGCCGAGCCGGTGGCCTGAAACTTTGAGCACATCGTCCACGCGGCCGATGATCCAGTAGTAGCCGTCGCGGTCACGCTTGGCAGAGTCGCCGGTGGTGTATCTGCCCGGGTTCTTGGACCAGTATTGAGTTACGTAACGATCCGGGTCGCCGTAGATCGTCCTCAGCATGGCGGGCCACGGATTCTTCAACACGAGGTAGCCTTCAGTATCGTCAGGAACAACGGCGCCTTGCTCATCCACGATCTCGGCTTCCTGCCCAAAGAAGGGACGCGTCCCGGAGCCGGGTTTGAGCGGCACGACCGGCGTCGGTGTGATCATGAACGCGCCGGTCTCAGTCTGCCACCATGTGTCAATGATGGGGAGTTTATTTTTGCCGATAACGCGGTGATACCACTTCCACGCTTCGGGGTTGATCGGTTCGCCGACAGTGCCGAGCAGACGTAAGGACGAAAGATCGTGCTTGTCGGGCCACGATTCGCCGAAGCGCATCAGTCCGCGGATGGCGGTGGGGGCGGTGTAGAAGAGCGTGATCCCATAACGTTCGATGCACTGCCACCAGCGATTCGGTTCCGGGTACGCGGGTCCGCCTTCAAAGAGGAAGGAGGTCGCGCCGTTGAGCATGGGCCCGTAGACGAGATACGAATGTCCCGTCACCCAGCCGGGATCGGCAGTGCACCACCAGCGGTCATCGTCGCGCACATCGAAAACATATTTCAGCGTTGAATAGATGCCGACCATGTATCCGCCGTGCGTGTGGACGATGGCTTTGGGCTTGCCGGTGGAGCCGCTCGTGTACAAGATGTAAAGTGTGTCTTCCGCATCCATCACTTCGGTTTCGCATTTGCCTTCGGCAACCGGCTGTTCGAGCAGTTCGTGATACCAATGGTCGCGCCCGGTCTCCATGTTCACATCATTGTTGACGCGTTTCACCACGATCACATTTTCAACGGATGGACAACGCTTGAGCGAATCGTCCACGATCTGTTTGAGTTGCACGATCTTCCCATTTTGGAACGAACCGTCGCAGGTGATGACCAGTTTCGACTGGCTGTCCTCGATGCGGCCCGCGAGCGAATCGACGGAGAATCCGCCGAACACCACCGAATGGATCGCGCCGATCTTCGCGCACGCCAGCATGGCAAAAACAATTTCGGGAACCCGTCCCATATAAATGGTGACGAGGTCGCCTTTTTTGATGCCCATCGCTTTGATGAGGTTCGCCATGCGCGTCACCTCGCGGTTCATGGCGTAATACGAATACGTGCGGTGGTCTTTGCCGTCTTCGCTTTCCCAGATGAGGGCGAGTTTATTTTTGCGATAGGTCTTGAGATGGCGATCGATACAATTATGGACAATATTAACTTTCGCCCCTGTGAACCATTTGAAGAATGGCTTTTTGGAATCGTCCAGCACTTTCTTCCACTTGCCGTACCATTCGAGTTCTTTCGCTTCGGCTTCCCAAAACGCGCGGAAGTCCTTTTTCGCGGAGCGGTTGAGTTTATCCCAATCTTTCAGCCGCGCTTCGGCGATCACTTGCTTGGAAGGATAGAAAACCTCGCCTGTCAATTTCTTCTTCGCGGAAGCAGGTTTGCGACTCTTCGCTTTTGACTTGACAGGTTTGCTTTTTTTTACAGCCATTTCAAACTCCTCTGATTAAGATTTTCATACGCCATTACTCGGGCGTAAAAATGAACTCCCATGCCAGCATGTTCCCAGCGAGGATCAATATCGTCAACAACAATCCTTCCAGTTGAAGCGGTTGAAGCCCGAGAAAGCCTGCGAAACCGGGGAAAATGGCAAAGAACAAAACGAGCGCATAAATGACCGGTACGATCCAGCCGTTCTTTCCATACGCGCCGGTAGGATTCGATCTCTTTGCCGCGCTCATGAGTCGGGCTGAAAAGTAGACTCCCGCTCCAGCCGCCAGCACGAACACGAGTTGCCAAACGAAGGGGTTGTCGCCTCCGACTTGCGCGCCCATGCTCATGAGGGCGGGAATCAGGAAAGAGGCATACACGCCGCCAGCCATGCGCTTCATCGTTTCGTCTTTGAACCATTGAGGTCTATCCTTCACAACGGTCCACCATAGACCCACGAGGGCAAAGCATGTCGCTGAGGTCACTGCGTAAAACGTGTCGGTATCCATGCTTCTCTCTTTGAATAGGATGATTTTATCACCGGCAGGCGCGCGATCCGTCTACTCGTTCGCGCGGATCAACAATACCGGCAGGGGCGAATGACGCACAACGTGATAGGTGATACTGCCCAATAATAACATTTTCGCCTCCGACCGTCCCCGCGTGGTCATGGCGATCACATCCGTTTCCATTAATTCGGCAACTTCAAGAATGGTCTCGGCAACGCCGCCTTGACTCAACAAATAGTTTGCCCGCAGATTTTCGGCTTCCAGTGTTGCGCACATATTCTTCAAATACCTTGCGAGTTTCTTTCTCTGTTGTTGATCCTGCGCGTGTTCCTTTCCGAGGGGCCGCGACGGGGGCGCGAATTCAGGTACTGCGGTTGGAATAACATAGAGCAGAATTAACTCGCTCCCAAACCCTCCAGCGATCATTTTCACATGCGGCAAGATCGCTTCGGCAAAAGGCGATCCATCGAGCGGAACAAGAATCCTACTGTACATTCGATACAGCAATTCCTTTCATGAGACTCTGTACCTGCGATTATAAACCTCGCTGTTATTCAACCCAATCCAAAACTTTTTGCCACGCGCCGGCGAGCGGAAGGAACCACGGGAAGCCGTCGTACAATCCCAGCGGCGCACCGGGGAAATCGAATTGCGCGAACGGATGCTCTTTGATGTTCCCGTTTATCATCGCCTCCGCAACAGTTTTTCCGAGATGCGAAGCCATCGCCACGCCATGTCCCGCATACCCCAGCGAATAAAATACGCCGTCCATTTCGCCGACGTGCGTCATCATGTCGAACGCGAAATCGAGCGTGCCGCCCCAAACAAATTCCACGCTCGCGTTTTTCAATTGCGGATACACGCGAATCATTTCGCGCCGCAGAATCTCCGCGCTGCGCGCGATTGAGTTTTTATTTTCAGGGAAGAACGCCGCGCGCCCGCCGAAGATCATGCGGTTATCCCACAGCCGAAAATAATTCAGATAGTGCAGTGAATCAAAGATCATGCGGTTCTTTGGGCTGAGTTCACTCGTAAGCGCGTCGGATAATTTTTCAGTCGCGATGATGAACGACCCGATTGGGATAATTTTCCGTTGCAGTTTTTTTGTGACGCTTCCCGTGTAGCCCGACGTGCCGACTAAAACTTTTTCCGCTTCGAGGTTGCCTCTTTGTGTCTGGATGAAGAACCGCGTCCCTCGACGGGTGAGACTGGTGACGCCCGCGCGGGCATGGAGCGACGCCCCGGCCTTCTCCGCCGCGCGCGCCAAGCCCGCCACGTATTGCGCCGGGTTCAGCCCGCCGCTGACCTCGTCCACGATGCCGCCGTGATACATCGCCGAGCCGATCTCATCCCTCAACTCATTCGGCTGGACGATTCGCACATTGTGGTTGAACTCCTTCGCCATGAAGTCCACCTCATCGTAAAACGAATCGAAGTGATGAGGCTTGCTCGCCGCGTACAAATGACCGTAACGTTTGAAACCGCAGTCAATGTTTTCTTCTTGCACAACTTGCTCAACCGTATCTACCGAGTCGAGCGAGGCTTGAAATAATTGCTTCGCCAGATCGCGCCCATATTTTTTGATCACGCTTTGCATCGAAGGCTTGAGTCCGGTCAATGTCATCCCGCCGTTGCGCGAACTCGCCCCCCAGCCGATGGTCTCCGCCTCGAGTACCGCAACATTGATGCCGCGTTTTGCCAAAGTTCGCGCGGCGGATAACCCCGTGAACCCTCCGCCAATGACCGCCACATCCACTTTGGAGAGAAGCGGTGTCGCGGCATGTTCTTCGCCGGGCATTTTTGTGGTGGTGTGCCAGTAGATTTGTTGATTCACGCAGACTCCCGGAACGCGGACTTCAGTCCGCTAATTTTCAAGATGCGGACTCAAGTCCGCATTCCTAGTTTAGAATTTTCTTCCAATCCAACTGGTGCAATGTTTTGTGCAAGCGATGGTCGTCGTCCACGATGATGTAGTTGAGATTTGTGAACAACGTCTGCGCAACCTCGCGCGCCGCTTCCAGCGGAACCACGTCATCCCGCGTCCCGTGGATCACGGTGACGGGAACTGAAGCAGGCTGAACGTCGAGGAAAGAACCGAAGGGTTCGCGCAGGAGGGCAGGGGCGAGCAGGATCAACTTCCGCACGCGCGTCGGATTCTTGCATGTGTACACAGTCCCCATGAGGCCGCCGTACGAGGAGCCAATGATCGTCCAATCCGATTTGTTCACAAGGATCGGTTGAAGTTGAATCATGCGCTCCTCGAATGAGCCTTTGAAATCGGGCGTGATCATGCCGGGGAACCACTCGCGGAACTGACGCGCTTTGCCGCTGTTGCTGTCGCTTTCGGAGCCGTGCAGGTAGATGAGGCTTGTGTTATCCATGGTCGGTGGGCGTCCAGCGCTATTGTTTTTCCATCCGCATGAGGATGGCTTGCGTAATCGCGCCGAGAACGAATAACCCTCCCGCAACGAGAGTTTCGGCGGTTTGGCTGAGGCGAAAGAGCGTGGTGGCGTAGATGGCGCCGATCAGGCTCGAGATGACGATCAATGCCCAATCGGTAAACACGCCAATGATAATCGCGCCGATAACCGACCCCACAAAAAAAGGCAGGATGGGAAACGTTAATATGCCCGGTTCGAACCATTCCATGAGCGCGTACCCGCCCGCAAAAAAACCTGAAATATAAAACCCAACAGGTTTGTTGACGATCACCATCCAGGCGGCGAGGATCGCAACCCCAGCCATGAAGGCATACCCCGACCAGGCGGGGAGAGTAGCCGGTAGCTTTGGCGTAAAGCGGAGCGCGACCAGCGCCGCCATGCCTGCGGCGAAAAGAAAGTTAAGTTCGCGGCCGAGAAATAAAATGATCGCGCCGATCACGCCTCGCAAAACCAACATGGCGTTCCTTTCATTGTGCTTTAGTTTTTGATGTTGCGTAGTATCTCGCGGATCTGTAATTGCAAATCGAGCGGGAGGTCCGGCGACATTCTCCGCAAGGCGATGGCTGGTAGTGGGCTCTTGGTCTCTTTCAATATTTGTTGGATAAAATGCAGCGATTCATCGGGTGACGCATTGTGGAGCGCGATCAGGAGTTCCTGCAAGTCGAATTGTAACGCGGCTGGCGAGGCTTTGAAGACCGGCTCCACGATCTCAAAAATGGGCGGCAAGTTGTCGAAATCTGGTGAAGCGATGAGCGGCACGAGCGCTTGCAATCCGTTCGACCACATGCGTTGGCGCGTGGGATACAACCACTCTTTGACTAACACCAGAAACAGACCCGGCGTTTCTTTTCTTAGACGGGTGAGGCTGGTCGTCAGTAAGGCGGCTCGCACCGACGGGTCGCGGATGGCTTGCGTCCACGCGGTGAGGCGGGCGAGCAGGCGTTCTTCTTGCGGCGGGATTCGTCCCAGCAGAAATGCGGCAAGCAGGCGCGTTTCGAGCCAGCCTTCATCCCACAGCGCGTCGGCAAGTTCCAGCGCTTGAATTGGATTCTTTTCCGCAACAGAACTTAATTCCGTTTCAATTTGTCTTAGGACGACTGCGGGTGTTCGATACGTCGGCAAGACTGACGATGGCGCCACGCCCTGACTCCGCAATGTGCGGTTGACGTAGAAATCGAGGATCTCTTTCAGTTCGCGCAAAAAATCCGCTGGCTGGTCGAACAAGTCAGCCAGTTGCGCGGTCTGTTTTTTGAGGCGGGCGAGGTCTATGGCGGGCATGGCGATTTACGATTTACGATTGACGATTTGCGATTGACGATTGGGATACGAGTTACAAGTTACGGGTTGCGCCTGTGCGATTCGTAACTTGTAACTCGTAACTTGAAACTCAGAACTTGAAACTTGAAACACTAATATGCGCGTGCGAAATACACTTTCCTCTTGGAAGGCTTGCCGCAGACGATACACGTCCCTTCTGAATCAGGTTGGTTCATGGGGATGTTGCGCGTGGTAGCTTTGGCTTCCTCTTTCACTTTCGCCTCGCATTCCAGCGACTCGCACCAGTAGGCGAATGCCCATCCGTCGGCGACGATGCGTTTGAGGTCTTCGTAATCCTTGGGCTCGTGGATGTTCGCATCGCGATACTCCGTGGCGCGCTTGAGGAGCGAATCCTGTATCTCACTGAGAAGCAGGATGACCGTCGAGGAAAGACCCGTTTGCGAGACGAAGGTCTTGCCATCCCTGCCGGGCTTGTCGCGACGGGCAAGCGCGACGGATCCTTTTTCCACATCCTTGGGACCGATCTCCACGCGGACGGGGACGCCGCGCATCTCCCAATCGTTGAACTTGAATCCACTGCTGACGTTGTCGCGGTCGTCCATTTTGATGCGGATGCCAGCGGCTTTGAGTTCGGTGAAGACGCGGTCGGCGACTTCCATCACTTTGGTTTTCTCGGCGTCGTTCTTGAAAATGGGAACGACAACGGCTTGGATGGGCGCGAGGCGGGGAGGCAGGACGAGACCTTGATCGTCGCCGTGCACCATGATCATCGCGCCGATGATGCGGCTCGAGATCGCCCATGAAGTTGTTTCGGCAAATTGGAGTTCGTTGCCCTTGTCGAGGAATTTGATGTCGAACGCCTTTGCGAAGTTCGTGCCGAAATAATGCGACGTGCCAGACTGCAACGCGCGTTTGTCCCACATCATCGCTTCGATGGATGTGGTGATCTGCGCGCCGGGGAAACGTTCCGATTCGCTCTTGGGACCTTTGAACACGGGGATCGCGGCTTCCTCGAGACAGAACTTCTCGTAGATGTCGAGGATGCGATACATCTCTTCCAGCGCTTCGTCCGCGTCCGCGTGCGCGGTGTGACCTTCATGCCAATAGAATTCTGCCGTGCGCAGGAAAAGTTTCGTGCGAATTTCCCAGCGCATCACCGAACCCCACTGCACGATCAAGATGGGCAGGTCGCGCCACGATTTGACCCATTTCGAATACATGTATCCGATGATGGTCTCGGACGTGGGGCGCACGACCAGTTTCTCTTCCAATTCTTCGCCGCCGCCGTGCGTGACGACCGCGAGTTGAGGCGAGAATCCTTCCACGTGTTCTTTTTCTTTTTCAAAGAACGACAGCGGAATCAACGTGGGGAATGCCGCGTTGACGTGACCCGTCTTTTTGAATTCGCCATCAAGCCAGGATGTGATGTTCTCCCACAGCGCCCAGCCGTAGGGTTTGACGACCATACATCCGCGCACGGGAGAATAATCTGCAAGGTCAGACTTTACAACGAGTTGGTTGTACCATTCCGAAAAGTCTTCCGCGCGGGTGGGTAGTTTATCTTCAGCCATTTTGTCCTCTTTTATGTTTACCTCGGTGGTCGAGTAGGGCGAGTGTTTTTCTCGCCCGTATCGAGACCACAGGTGTTCAAATGTAATTTTGCAACATGAGTTGCTTTACGGCGTGGTGGTCTCGATACGTCCTTCGTCTTCGCTATCGCTCCGCTCAGGACTACTCGACCACCGAACTATCCTACTAACAAACTATCTAAACTATGAACTGCTTTCCGTGCATCCTCCGCGAACAACAAATCATCGCGTTGGCGCATGGGCATGTAAAACTCAAACGAATTGAAAAACTGATCGAGCGTGGACTGCCAGCCGCTCCCGACCAGTATCAACGGCCTCCGGGGCAAAGACTCCACGACCATCAAATTCCACATCACAGATATTTCCGCCAGCGTGCCAAGCCCGCCGGGCATCGCAATTGCCGCGTCACATCCTTCGATGATGGCGAGCATACGATCAAGCAACGTTTTCTTTCTTCTTTCCTCTTTCACCCACGCGTTGGCTTTCACCTTGCGCCACGCCTCGATGTCCTCGCACGTCACGCCGATCACATGTCCGCCCGCTTCCGACGCGCCGCGCGAGACGGCTTCCATCACGCCGATGTAGCCGCCGGTCAACACGGTGTGTCCACGCTGAGCGAGAAGTCCGCCTAACAAACGGGCTTCTTCATATTCAGGAGAGTCAGGTTTCGGCTGTGCGCCGCCAAAAACAGAGATATTCATTTCAACCTCAGCCACAGATTTCACGGATTCGCACTGATTTTAATAATTCGTGAAAATCCGTGTAATCCGTGGCAAGAATTTTCAAAATAAAAACGGCTCGCCAAGTCGGGAGCCGTTCACGAGACACGTTGAACTGAACCTTATCCAGACGAGGCGGTTTGACAAATCATCGGTCGCGGCAACGGGTTCAATAACATGCGGCGATTATACACCATAGTCCCGCTGATTTTGCGGGACGATTTTCTCTGCTACAATACGAACGTGAATCTCGTCGACCTCCTCAAACGATCATTGGACTCCTCGCTCTTGGATTTGATTCACCGCATCGCGGACGAATCCTCCGCGTTGGGATTCCCCATCCACCTCGTCGGCGGTTCAGTCCGCGACTTGATGCTGTCTCGCCCCATCGTGGACCTTGATCTCACCCTCGAAGGCGACGCGATCAAACTCGCCCGCACGTTGGTCAAAAAATACGGCGGCGACCTCACCACACACGAAAAATTCTTCACCGCCACGTGGCATCTCCAATCACCAGTCCGCCGCGCTGAGCTTGTCGAAGCGTCTAATCTCCAATCTCTAGATTTGATTTCAACCCGCCGCGAAACCTACCCTCACCCCGGCGCACTCCCCACCGTCACCAAATCCTCCTTGGACGATGACCTCCGCCGCCGCGACTTCACCATCAACGCCATGGCAATCCGCGTGGACAGCGACCACTTCGGCGAGTTGTACGATCCCTTGCACGGACAAGTCGACCTTGAACAGAAATTGATCCGCGTCCTGCATCCCAACTCCTTTCTCGACGACCCCACGCGCATCTTCCGCGCTGTACGTTACGCTGAAAGATATGGCTTCACAATTGAGCCTGAGACGTTGAAACTCATCAACGACGACTCGCGCAAAGTTTTATCAGGCTTGAGCGGCGAACGTCTGCGCCATGAGATTGATTTGATCTTCGAAGAGCCAAATCCCTCCGCGATACTCAAACAACTTTTTGACGTGGATATATTCAGAGCAGTCCATCCTCAGTTACAAGTTACGAGTTACAAGTTACTTCCTCCCGAAGAACCATCCCCAACCTATGGCGAATTTGCAGTTCCCGATATGCTCTCATTTAAACAAACCCTCTGCTGGGTTTTGTGGCTTATGAATTCATCTCTAGCGGAAATTGAGGATGTTGCCGAACGACTTGCTTTTCCCGTTTTACTCACCAATACAGCTATTACCGCCTCTGCGTTGAAATCAGATTTACCCTCCTTCAAAAACTGGAAACCCAGCCAATGGACATTTCATCTCGACGATCTGCCCTCTCTTTCGATCTTTGCTGTCTACCTCGTGAGCAGGGAAAGCGCTTTGAGTGATTACCTCTCAAAATGGCAACACGTCAAACCCGTTACCACCGGCGACGACCTCAAAGCCCGCGGACTCGAACCCGGTCCGCGCTTTGGGGAGATCCTCCGTCACCTCCGCGCCGCGTGGTTGGATGGGGAGGTGAAGAGTGAGGAAGAAGAGATGAAATTAGTTAATTATGAATTGAAACAAGGAGGTGTGTCATGAGTTCAAGTCAACAAAAGGGACCTCAATTTGTTCGTTATTTTCAGCCCGTCATCGATGCATTAACTAAGTTAGGGGGGTCGGGTCGTCCAGAAGAAGTTGAGGAGGCCATTGCCGAACAATTGGGATTAAGCGAAAGCGAAAGAAATGAGCAAATTCCCAGCGGTCAGTCCCGATTCAGTAATAAAGTGAATTGGGCAAGGTTTTATCTTGTAAAGGCGGGATTAATTGACTCCTCAACGCGTGGCGTTTGGAGTCTCTCAGAAAAAGGCAGAACTACATCTCTTTCAGCAGAACAAGCGTTGGAGCTTTTTAACCTTATCCATAAACCGTTTGTCACCGATAGAAAAAGATCTAAAGCCGAAAAAGTCATCGAGGATGAAATTGTTTCGTTGGAAGATCTTGATCACAGGTCTGCGCTGCAGACTATCTTATTGGAAATGCCTGCTGAAGGGTTTGAGCGACTCTGCCAAAGATTACTCAGAGAATCTGGGTTTGAGAAAGTACAAATTACTGGAAAAAGTGGCGATGGCGGACTTGATGGGATCGGTGTATTGCAGGTAAATCCATTTGTAAGTTTCAAGGTCTTATTTCAATGTAAACGCTACTCTGGTTCGGTTTCTCCTTCTCAAGTTCGCGACTTTCGCGGTGCGATGCAGGGACGAGCAGATAAGGGCATAATTCTTACCACTGGCTCGTTCACTGCCGATGCACGGAAGGAGGCTGTCCGAGATGGTGTTCCCCCAATAGAATTAGTCGATGGAGAAAAATTATTGGACATGTTTGAAGAGTTGGAACTTGGTTTAAAGCCTAGGAAGGCTTACGATATTGATTCTCAATTCTTTGATGAATTTAGAAAACAATGAAAATTCACCATATTAAGCAAAGCGAACTTCCTCAGAATCTATGGGGCTTTATTGACGCCGCCTTGCGCGACGAGCCTGTGTTTATTGAGTGTGATGGGAAGGCGGTGGTGCGATTAATTCCACTGAATCCTGTGTTTCGCTCTCGCAAAGCTGGAAGTGCGAAGGGTATGATAAAGATGACGGATGATTTCGATGCGCCACTAGATGATTTTTCCAACTACTTGAAATGAACATCCAACCCTACCTCAACTTCGCACGCCAACTTGCCTACCGCGCCGGGCGGATCACGCTCAGTTATTACAACAAAGGACAACTATAGAATGCGAAAATCACTCCCGATTATGTTGGCAATCTACGTCTTGTTGACAGTGGGGCTTCAATATCTGTCAACTGCCGGTATAAAATTTCCCTTTTACCTTTTCCCCTTGTCAACATTATTGGGTTTTTTGATCGCCTTGCTCCACGCGGCGACTCGTATGAAGTGGGCTCGCGCGCTTTGGCTTTTCGGCTCCGCGTTTGTGGTTAGCCTCACGTTCGAGAGTGTGGGTGTGCTGACGGGTCTGATCTACGGTCCCTATCACTACACGGAAAAACTTGGCTCTCTGTTCCTGGGCTTGGTGCCGCTGATCATCCCGATTGCATGGTTCATGATGATGTATCCGTCCTTTGTTGTTGCGGATTGGATTATCCCGGACAATGCGAACGCCCGCCCAGCCCGGGTGGCGGCGATAGGAGCGATTGTCATGACCGCCTGGGATGTGGTCATGGACCCGGTCATGGTAAAAGTCGGTCACTGGGTTTGGGATGTGAATGGACCGTATTTCGGAATCCCTTTGCAAAACTTCTTCGGCTGGTGGCTCACCACGTTTGTGGCATTTATCGTGTTCATCTGGCTTGGCAAGCCGCTCCTAGCCGACCGCTCCGATCCGCAATTCGATAAGATGACCGTGATCCTCTTCAGCATCACCGCGCTGGGAAGTATCATGGGCGCGTTATCCGGCGGCTTGGGCGGCGCCGCGCTGGCGGGCATCTTTGCCGTCTCGCCATGGATGATCTTCGGCTGGCTGAAAATGACGGAGTGAAACTCGATTCTCGACTTAATGCCGTCTATCAGGTTGCTTACTGCAATGAATAGACCATGCCTCTGTAAATTGCGTTCTGATAAAATGGGAAGTGAAAAAGCGAGAGTGTTCCATGGAGCAACAACTTACCCAAACTCAGATCAACGAGCGTATCTCCCTGTTGGAAGAGCAGATCAGGCGGCTACAAAGTGAATTGGCAGTTCTGCGTTCGCAGAAACTGGTCAATGCCCTTCTTGATACAGACGGACCTCTTCCGCGTGAAAACCAAACAATAACTCGGACAGCGGCGGGTTTGACCATTAAAGATTCGCGTCTTACCCTGTATGCCCTCATGGATGAGATCAGGGAGGGCAACTCTCTGAAAAATGTCCGCGATTTGTACGAACTCACGGATGAGGAGATGCTCGATATCCTTGATTATATTCACCTGCATAAAGAGGAAGTAGAAAAAGAATACCGGTCTGTCCTGAAAGCCGCGGATGAAAATCGAAAATATTGGGAAGAGAAAAATCAGGAACAACTGGAAAAGTTGTACGTTCAGCGAGATGCCGTACTTTTGAAATTGCAAGAGTGGCGGGAACAATATCACGCGGATCGTAAGCCTTGAAAGTTCTTCTCGATCATCATTTGAAAAAGCAGGGCATTTTGCTTTGGGCGACCATGGGCGGCGAAGGCTGGCTCAAGTTGTTGGAAATTCCCATGCTTACGTTTCGTGATGTGGGGCTTCCGATCAATAGTAGCGATCGTTCTGTGTGGCGGTTTGCGCAGGAGAAACATCTTATTCTCCTGACTGGGAATCGAAATAGCGAAGGCGAAGATTCGCTGGAGCAAACCATTCGAAACGAAAACACGCCATCCTCCTTGCCTGTTGTTACCATTGGTATGGTCAGCCGCATGGAAGAACGCGCCTATCGCGAGCAATGCGCTGAGCGGCTGGTCGAAATTGTTTTGAATATAGAAAATTACCTCGGCATCGGACGGATTTACATACCATAACAATGAAACTAGATTCCTACCTCAGCTTTGCCCGCCAACTTGCCTACCGCGCCGGGCGGATCACGCTCAGTTATTACAACAAAGGCATTCGATACGACCAGAAAAAGGACGAATCCCCCGTCACTGCGGCGGATCGCGCTACCGAGCAATTCATCCGCGGCGAGATCGGGAAGGCGTACCCGAGTCACGCAATTGTGGGAGAAGAATTTGGCGAAGAATCCCCCTCTCCCACTGGGAGAGGGGTTAGGGGTGAGGGAAAGAATCCCTTCCGCTGGATCGTTGACCCCATTGACGGCACAAAATCCTTTATGAAGGGTGTGCCGTTTTACTCTGTGTTGATCGCATTGGAAATCGAAGGCGTCTCGCGTGTCGGCGTGGTGTGCTTCCCCGCATTGGATGAGATCCTCTACGCGGCAGACGGTCTTGGCGCGTGGTGGAACGGCAAACGCGCGCGCGTCTCAGAAGTGAAAAATTTGAAAGAGGCGGTGTTCACGTATACGAGTTGGTCGGGCTTCCGCACGAAGAAGCGACTCGACGTGTTCGAGAACATGCACAAAGAATGTTTCTACGGGCGCGGCTGGTCCGACGCGTACGGCTATCACATGGTCGCCACGGGCCGCGCCGAAGTCATGCTCGACCCGTCCATCAAAATTTGGGATGTGGCGCCCATGCCGCCCATCTTCCGCGAGGCGGGGGGCTGGTTCGGCTCATGGAGCGGCAAAGAGGGTCACACTCACGGGGAGGGAATCGCCGTCAATGGCGCGCTCAAATCGAAAGTCCTGAAGTTGATGCGTGTATAATGGGCTCACCATGGCGATTCGGGAATCCACTCAAGTGAAAATTCAAGACGAGCGTCTTCCGTATCGCCTGCGCGAAAAGTTCATGTCTGCGCCCGAGTTGGCGTTGTTTCGCGCTTTGCAAAACATGGCGGGCAGGCATTATGTGGTCTGTCCCAAAGTTGCGCTCAGCGACGTTTTTTATATTGTACGCCCCAACGAGAACGTGCATTTTTTCAACAAAATTTTTCGCAAGCATGTGGATTTTTTGCTGTGCGACCCGAAGACCCTCCAGCCTGTGTTCGGTATCGAACTCGTGAAGCCCGTCGGCAAATCGGAAACGCGCGAAGCCGACCAATTCCTTGGCGACCTCTTCCTCAGCGCGGGACTTCCGCTCGTGCATGTGATGTCCAGCGAAAAGTATTCGGAAGACGACCTGGCGGAATTATTCCAACTCGCGATTCTCAAAGTGAAGCAGACGAGACCGCTTCGCGCCACGGGGAGAGTTGATTCGGTTCCTCATTGCCCCGTGTGCGGGCGAATGATGGTCCTGCGAATGCACCGCACCGGACCCGACAAAGGCAAACGCTACTACGGCTGTATGGATAACCCAACTTGCAGCGGCATGGTGAGGATCGATTAAGGTGATTGTGTTGGGGGTATCTCATTTTCAGGTTGAATCAACTTCGCAACCTGTAATAATTTATGAATGACCACAACAATCGCGATGATCGAATATCCAAATGGGATGGAGAATAGACCAACAGCTACTACCGTATCAAAGAAATCCGAGATGGAAACCCCATCGTTTGTTGAAATGGAAAAGAGGAGAATCTCAATAGCGACAAGTACTGTCATCATGAGAGGTGAAAGGACAAAAACTTTCACAATTCTATTTGTAGATTGATCGAAACTCCAAAACCACAAAATGCCTGCGAGAATTGAATACGGGAATATCCAAATAACTATTCCGAAGGTGTAAAAGATGGCAATCGTAATTATCGTTTCGTTGGCGTGCCCCGTAGCAAATATCGAAGACCGATCATTTTCAAATGCAAGTATGAGTGCTGCGACAAACCATAGCAAGTACGGGAACAGGAGTGAAGAACGAAGGTAATCTACTGTTTTCATCGGTAATGCTTCGCGAGCTCCGAGGCATATTTTTTTCCAAGCGCATTCTTGTTGTCTTCCAGCCAGGCTGAAAACTTTATCTTCCCCCGCCCAGGGTCTTTGGAAACAAGCAAGTTTCCCATCAAACCATCCACTTCTTCGGGCGTGAGCAGCACGTCATTGAGAAACAGGCTCAAGAACTGCGAGGCAAGCAATGCCAGCCGCGGCGGCGCGGAAATGATGAGCCGATTTGCGCCGATCGTTTCACCCACGAGTTTGACTAACTCCTTGAACGTGTATCTCTCGGCCCCAACCGCGTCAGTGATGTAACTGTCTTTGCTGTACGCGCCTTCCACAAGAAGATCAGCCACATCGTCCACGTGAACCGGCTGAATTCCATACAAGCCGTCGCCGGGGATAAGCATGAAGGGCAGTCGCCGCAGAAGAAAAGCGATATTGTTGATGAGAATATCCTCCCCGCCGCCGACCAGCACAGTGGGGCGGATGATCGCGTAGGGAATCCCCGATTCGATCACGGCTTTCTCGTTCGCCGCTTTGCCCCAATAATATGGAAGATGCGAGTCTGCCGATGGGTTGGCAATGCTGACGTGAACGATGCGCTTTACCCCGGCGGCTTTCGCGGCATTGACCAACTTGCGCGTATTTTCCACCGCGCGGGGTTGTGTGTTCTTTCCCTTATCAAACCGAACCCAATAGGTGTTGACCAGCACATCCGCGCCTTGCAGAGATTTGGTCATGCTCGCCTCGTCGAAATCAAGCGGAAACGATTTCACCTGTCCGTTGAATGGGTTGGGGCGGTTTGGGTGATTGGTCAGTGTGATGACTTCCTCGCCGCGAGCAAGTAACCTTGTTGTGACATACTTGCCCGTATAACTGAACGCGCCTGTGACTGCGATTTTCATTTTGACTCCTTCATGTCACTCTGAGGGAGCGATAGCGACCGAAGAGTCTCGTCTATCGCTTGAAAGATATTCATCGTAGCGTGAATGCCTGTAGAATGACACGATCAATTATTAGACTCTATCGGAAATACCTTGGGACGCAGATGAACGCTGATTCAAAGAGAAAAAAATCTGCGTTTTTCAGCGTCCAACAAAGGTGCTTATTACCGATAAAGTCTATTTCAACACGCTCAACACTTTCGAAACATTCGACAAGCCCAGGCTCTCTAACTTGATCACAGCTTTCGACAGACTGTCAACTGCGTCGAAAAATTCCTGTAATGCCTGAACGCGCTTGTACGTGAACTTCCACTCGTCGTTTTCCACCCAGTTCTCGTCCATCGCCGTCAATGCGGCTTTTACCGAACCGATGGCGCGGTCGAATTCGCTGTTCTGGCGTTCCTTCAAAATGGATTTGATCGCCGCGTAGAAATCGGCTTCCGCTTCGTAATAATCCTTGCGGTCGCCGAGTTTGGTCGAGCGGTGGACGAGTCCCATACGCGCCAATGCGCGGATTTCCGTGCTGATCGCGCCTTTGGTCAACCCGGTCTCGGCGACAATTTCATCCAGTGATAGAGGAGCGGGGGAGAGATATAGCACAGCGAAGATCGCGCCCATCCCTTTGGGGAATCCCCAGAAGCGGCTGATCTGGCTCAAGCCCTCGGTAAAGTCTTTTTTGATGCTTGTGAGTGATTGCGGCATGGACTGTCTCGTTATGTATGTTTAGTAATTACTAAACGAAGTATATAACTAAGATAGCAGTCTGTCAAGGTTTTTCGTTCGTGTAGCAGGCAATTTAGCGCGTTGGGATTGATGATCGTAGACTGTTTGTCATGAATAAGTTGCCCCCAAAGTCGAAAATAAAAAGCGGACGATTTGATTAACGCACACTTTCAACATCGGGACACTGACCGCGAAGCGCGCTGACACCGCAGATTCTCTTTCTTTTGAATCAGCGAAATCAGCGTTTTCACCTGCCCTTGCGGGCGGTGCAAGGGTCTGCGTCCAAAAAGATATTGAGGCGATTCGGTTCTCGTAACGCAACATTCATGTCGCGTTTGCTTCAGCGCATGATGTAATTGGGCGCTGTTTCCGCGCTTCATCGTTTTCAACGATTTGCGCGCGCAATAACGCGATTCTTGCCCGTCGCTTTCGCGTGATAGAGGAATTGGTCCGCTGTAGCGATGAGTTCTTCGCTGGTTTTTCCATCGGTTGGGAATTCCGCAATACCGCAGGAAATGGTAATCCCCTTCGTTCCGATGTTGTAGGCAGTGTTCGAATCTTGAAAAGAAATTCTCAATTTCTCCGCAATTTTTATGGCGTTTGCGCCCGCGCAATTTGGCAGGAGAACGAGAAATTCCTCGCCGCCATACCGATAGACCGTATCCTCAACTCGCGTTTGGTTGAGGAGTTGCCGCGCGAAGCCCTGTAGTACGGTGTCCCCGGCGGGATGACCGTAGGTGTCGTTCAAGCGCTTGAAATCGTCGATGTCAATGATTGCCAGACTGATCGGATCATTTTCGCGGGCGGCGCGCGCCAGTTCGCGCGTTAGCACCTCGCTCAGGTAGCGGCGATTGTACAATCCGGTCAATGGATCGCGGGTGGCTTGTTCTTGTAATTCGGCTTGGGCATTTTTGAGCGGGGTAATGTCTCTCCAAACGATGAGTCGTCCCAGAAAGTTGGAGCGACGATCGTATAACGAAGAAATTTTCAAATCCAGGAAGGCGCGGGTCGGCTGGTCGAAGGATAGCTCGACGCGAATGTCGTTGACGCCGGCGAAATCTTCCGTGAGTTCTGGCCATTTGGCGAACATCTCGTTGGCGGGTTGCCCCATTTGAGGCGGTTGCTCCAGCCCGAGGCTTTGTAGAGCGGCGGGGTTGAAATCCACCAGGCGGTTTTGCGAATCCAGCACGATGACGCCGTCGCTCATGTTCTCGATCAAGACATCGCGCGCGATCGGGATGATATCCAACAAACGATACCGCAACAGCGCGTATGTGAAGATAATTCCTGTGACGGTAAAGAACAGCGGGGTGTTGTCCATGTTTGGCAGCGGACTTAGCCCGGCGACGAAAACAAAATTGCTGACCCACGGAATGCCGATGCCGAGCAAAATGATCCCCAATTGCTTTCGGTAGATCCCAGCCGCTTTTCTGAAACGGCGCATCAGGATGAACAGGCTGGTCAACATGAGCGCGTAGGAGTAGGCGAGGTTTGCCCAGAAGATCGGACCTCCGCTTAAGATCATTTTCGCGCTTTTGATTTCGCGTCCCTCAAAAAATAAGCCGTGGTACGAGTCGGTTGCCAGGAGCGTCAAAACCAGAACGGAGACGGCGTACAGACCGACGACGAGCGAAGGCTTCGACCATGTAGTTAGCCCCGAAATTTGTATGGCGAACCATAGCACCGACGGCGGGGTAAAAACGACTCCCACGTAAACGGTATACAGCCAAAAATTAGGATACAGCGAGGGCGCGTTTGCTAAAAATAAACCGTACGTAATATCCCACCAGCATAAACTGAACAGCAAGGTTATTAATGATGACGCGCCTGTCGGGCTGTTGCGAACGTGCAGAGTGATAAAAACCCCGACAAGGCATAGCGCCCCCGCGATGAATAAGGCGGCGCTAACGCCCGTGTTAGGGGGAAGCATTGACCGCGCCTTTCCGCAAGGTCAAACATCCATCCCATGGATGGTTTTCGGATAAGCGGCTTCCCGGTGCGGGGCGCATGTTACTTCAACAAATCCGCCGCCGCGGTTGCCATCAGCGCCGCGCCGGTGACCAAGGCGCGTTCGTCAAAATCGAACTTGGGATGGTGATGGTTGTAGTTGAGATTCTTTTCATCGTTCGCCGAGCCGATCATGAAGTAACAGCCGTTCACTTGTTCCTGCATATAGCCCATATCTTCCGCGCCCATGGTCAGGTAGGGAGTGGTTTCGATCTCGGCTTCGGGGAAAAGCGTCTGCGCGGATTTGAACACGCTTTCGGTGACGGTTTCATCGTTGATGACTGTCGGGGTGACTTGCTTGAGCGTGATCTCCACTTCGCATCCCATAGACGTGCCGACGCCGCGCGCGATCTCCTCGAAACGCGCCAGCACCATCTTGCGAACCTCGGGGTCGAAGTTTCGAATCGTGCCGTTGAGTTCGGCGGTTTGAGGGATGATGTTGAACGCGGAGCCAGCGTGAATGGATGTGACGCTGATCACCGCCGGTTTGAGCGGGGGAACGTTGCGCGAGACGACCGTTTGAAGCGCGGTGACGATCTGCGCCGCGGCGACGACCGGGTCAACGGTTGTGTGCGGCGCGGCTCCGTGCCCGCCTTTGCCGGTCAATTTGACGGAGAACAATTCCGCGCCAGCCATCACGGGTCCTTTCGCCACGCTCAACCAGCCGACAGGCTTGTCGTTCCACACATGAAGCGACAACGTCTTTTCCACCTTGGGCGATTCTAAAACACCGTCGCGCATCATCATCAACGCGCCGCCGACCTCTTGTCCGTTCGTTCCCTCCTCGGATGGTTGGAAGCAAAACTTGATACTGCCTGCGAGTTCGTCGCGGTGGGCGTGGAGCATTTTCGCAACGGTGAGTCCGATGGCGGTGTGACCGTCGTGTCCGCAGGCGTGCATCACGCCGGGATTCGTGGACGAATATTCCGCACCGGTCTCTTCGTTGATGGGGAGCGCGTCCATGTCGAAGCGGAGGAGGATCGTCGGACCGGGGCGCGAGCCTTCGAGATAGCCGACCACGCCGGTCTTGCCGACTCCTTTGGTCACTTCAAGCCCGAGGGCTTCGAGTTCTTTGGCGACGATGCCGCCCGTGCGGATCTCGTTGAACCCAAGTTCGGGATGTTTATGAAAATCGCGGCGCAGGGTCTGGGTGTAGGGGAAGAGTTCTTCGGCGTGCTGGAGGAAGTTGGGCATAGGAGGCTCCTTTGGGTAAGTGGTAATTGCAAAAGAGAATTGGAGAAATAGAGAATAGAGAATAGAGACTGCGACTAAGTTGTTGGATATTGCGTGTTCATCGTTAACTATATTTGACGACTCTGAACTTTTCTTCATAGCGCGGATTTTCTTCGGTGCTGTCTTCGGCGCGGCGGGATTTCATGCGCTCGGCGAGTTTATCGGGTTCTTGTATTTGCGTTGTGTGTTCAAACAAGGCTTTGAGTTTTACATCCCACGTGTCGGTCACGTCGAGGATGGTGTTTGGCTGGAGAGTTAAGGAGCACCAAACTTCTTTCGGCATGTGAGGTTCGAAGCCTTCATCAATCAATTCGGGGAAGAATACTTTGCTCCCTGCGGCGGGGAAGACCGCATCCAACACCACTTGTCCGCAGGCGCGATGGTCGGGGTGGTTGAGTCCGTACATCGCAAATAGGTTTTGCGGATCGCACGTGACGAGGATATCCGGCTTGTGGCGGCGGATCTCGCGCACAATGTCGCGGCGGAGGTCAAGGTTGGGGGTGAGGTAACCATCCTCCACGTCGAGAAAATGAACCGCTTTTGCGCCGATGACATTCGCCGCATTGCGTTGTTCCACATGGCGAAGCGCGCACAGTTTCTCCGTCGTCATGTCTGGCTGTGTGGTGGGATTGAATCCCTTGTCGCCGCACGTCAAAAGCAGGTAGGTGATTTCGTGCCCGGCGCGCGCCCACTTGGCGAGCGACGCGCCGCAAAAAAATTCTGGATCATCTGGATGAGCCAGAATTACCAGAATTTTTTGGGAGGTTTCCCACGCGTTAGTTTTGTCTGCCATGTTTTTTCAATGGGCTCGATTTGCCGCACGTGCATCCGCCGGAGTTGTGACGGTCGCAGGGCGCGTTCGATTTGCGGCGCAGGGCTTCGAGTTCATCCCAGGGTTGCAAGTCGGTGTGGTCGAAGGTTTCGGTGAACCGTTTGCCTTCTTCGGTTTCGAGCAGCACCATTACTTTGTTGCTCATGGGCAACACGTCAATCACTTTGCCTTCGCCCTTCGGCGTGACCACGCGCTTGTTGCGCTTCGGCAATGATTTGCGCGCTTCGACGTATTGCTCGTATTCGTAAATGAGACAGCATCGCAAACGTCCGCACATGCCGGTGATCTCCTCCGGCGTGAGCGAGATGCCCTGCTCTTTCGCCATCTTGATCGAGATGGGGGAGAAGTCGGTGAGGAACTTCGAGCAACAGCGCGTTTCGATCCCGCACGCGCCCATGCCGCCGATGATCTTCGCCACGTCGCGCGGACCGATCTGCCTCAGTTCGATGTTCGTGTTCGGATACAAGTTGTGCATGTCTTTTTTCAGCGACTTGAGGTCAACTTTTTCTTCGGTCTCTGTGCTGAAAAGGAAAGCGAGGCGCGAGCCGTCGTAGTTATATTCGGCGGCGACGATCTTGACTCCTTCGAGTTTAAGTTCGGATGCGCGGGCGCGGCAGTTGATCATCGCTTCGGTCTGTTTGGATTGCCACGACTGGAGCAGGAGCAGGTCGCGCGGGGTGGCGCGCCTCTCCACGGACCTCCAGCCGCCTTCCGGTTTGGGAGGCGTTTCCTTCTCCACGCGGATGACCTCGCCGAGGTGTTTGCCGCGCGAGGTATCCACGATCACGTGTTCGCCGATCTGCACGTCCGGTACGGACGTTGTGTCAAAATGATAGATTTTGCCCACTTTGGTAAAGCGGACTCCGATAATTTGTGTTTGCATAGTCGGAATTATACCGTAAGCAAGTTTTAAAGGCTGTTCCCTTCGTAACGCGAGATTTACCTCGCGTTTTAGGCTGTCAATGTCGCGTCATATACGCCGCCTTGACTTCGACTTCGGAATATCAGGATCTACTCCCGTGAAAAAAATTTCAATGGTAGCATTGAGAACGCTGGACATAAATCATAAATTCGGAGAATGTATGTCTGAACAGAACAAGGCGGCGATCCGCCGCTTTTATGAGGAACTGGTCAACGAAAGGAAGCTCGACCTTGCCGACGAAATGATCCTTGATAATGTTGACGATCATGCCGCGCGGGGGGCGGGGTTGGAGAATTTCAAGAAGTTGTACGCCGTCATGCTGCGAATTTTCCCGGACATCCAAGCCAAAATCGAGGATTTGATCGCCGAGGGCGACAAGGTTGTGGCGCGGGTGGAGTTTACAGCCACCCAGTCCGGCTCGTTTCGCGGATTTCCGCCTGTCAACCGCTGTGTGACCTTTACCGGCGTGGATATTTTCCGCTTCCAGGGCGGGAAGATCGCGGAGAGGTGGGCGCAGCGCGATTTTCTCGGAATGCTTGAGAAGTTGGGGCATGTGACGAAGAGGTAGGTTCGGCAGGCTGGGGACTGCCTCATTCAAAAACATGCCAAAGGTCATGCTTGAAATTTGACACCGAAGTTTGTACACTGGGGTTGTAAGTAGTGTTCACACGTCAATTTCTAAGGAGGCGGTTTCTATGAACGGCAAACGTATTGTTCAAATTTTGATGGTTGTTGCCCTGCTGGTTGCGTCCTTCTCGACCGTGACCCGCGCGCAGGCTTGGTCTTCTTGTCCAAGCACGTACTACGTCCAGCCGGGTGACTGGCTCGCCAAAATTGCCCGGAACTGTGGGGTGTCGCTCTCGTCGCTGGTCGCGGCGAACCCTTGGGTAAATTACTCGTACTACATTTACCCCGGGCAGGTGTTATCTATCCCCGGCGGATACGATCCAGTTTCGTATTACTGCGGACCCGGGTACAACGCATACGGCAGTTACTACGTGGTATGCCGGGGCGATACGCTGGGCGGGATCGCCATGTACTACGGCGTGACGGTCAGTCACTTGCAATGGAGGAACGGCATCCCGAATGCAAACTACATCTACGCGGGCCAAGTGATCTACATTTACTGACCTGTTGCCAACCGGAACATTCAAAAGCGCGGATCAAAACGGTCTGCGCTTTTTGTACTATTTACCCATACCGGCGCGGATGTTTTGTGGGATAATTTCCCTGGCAATTTTGTGATATCCGCTTTTGTTGTGGTTATGAGGAGAATTTTGTAGTTATGCAAACCCAAAGACAACAGGGTTTTGCCATTCCCGTTGTTGTAATGTTCGTATGTCTGTTGGCATTCGGCATTCCATACCTTGTTGCGGGCGGCCGGGATGCCCATTCCGATGTTGTGCTGGCGCCCCGCCAATCTCCCACGCCTACGCCGCTCGACCGAATTTTAACCCAGCAAGCGTTTGCCAACCTTTTCATTACGCCCACTTCAGACTCGTTTTTCAAAATTTTAGTGACGGGTCCTTCCGTCACGCCCGGGGCAGGATCGCTAACCCCGGCCAGCGGATTCGCCTCACCCACGCCTGCGGTTGTTCCGCCAATTTTCGCCTTCCTTACTCGGGTAAGCAATGGGGGTGGCTTATTGGAAAGCCCGACGAGCCAGCCGCCGACCTCTACGTCGTTCCCTACAAAGACGCCATTGCCGACCAATACACTGGTCCCAACGAATACACAAGTCCCCACTGCGACCAACTCGCCTGTTCCAACCAACACGGCGGCGCCAACCGAAACATACACACCCGCCCCAACCGATACGGATGTTCCGCCGACACAGACCAACACGCCGATACCGACAGATACCTCCGCGCCCGCAACGAATACCCCCGAACCTCCCCCAACGGATACTCCGGTGCCCCCGCCAACGGATACGCCTGAGCCTCCACCCACAGACACACCAGAGCCTCCGCCTACCGACACGCCGGTTCCCGGTGGAAATGGGAGTAGTGGAGTCTTCTTGTTTGGATTGATCTTTCTCCTCCCCTTTGCGGCGGTTTTATTGCCGGGGATCCTTCCAAACCAAAAATAATGAGTTTAGGACTTACGCAATTGAACCCGTTGCGCCGTAGTTGCACTGCGGCGGCGGCAGTACAACTGCCCACCAACTGCGTCAGTCCTGGAGTTATAACTTACCTTGCGCAGAACACCCCGAAGGTTCTCGTGAATCGGGTTTGGTTGTTTATCCAAACCTTCGGGAAGGCGTCGTAACATCAGTGAGACGCCATAAAAGACCTGACGCTGCGTCAGGTCTTTTGTGGCGTGGATACGTCACTCAATAATATTTATCGGCACATCATTCTTTGCGCCTAGCGCCGCCACGCTGACCTTTGCCGCCAGGCTTTCCGCGATCTCGCGCAGGGCTTTTGCCACCGGCGAATCGGGATGCGACACGATGATCGGTCTGCCCGTATCGCCTCCAATGCGGACGTTCTGATCCATAGGGATTTTGCCGAGGAACGGCGTGCCGGTCATTTGCGCGAGGTGTTCGCCGCCGCCTGTGCCGAAGATGTCCATGTGTGTGCCGTCGGGCAGTTCGAGGTAGGACATGTTTTCAACAATGCCGAGAATCGGAACTTCGAGAGTCTTGAACATGTTGAGTCCGCGCCCCGCGTCTTCAAGCGAAACAAGTTGTGGGAGTGTGACGATCACCGCGCCGCTGAGGGGGAGAGATTGCGCCAGCGACAACGACGCGTCGCCGGTGCCGGGGGGTAGGTCGACAATTAGGTAATCCAGTTCGCCCCATTCCACATCGCCCAAAAATTGACGGATCGCCGAGTTGAGCATCGGTCCGCGCCAGATGAGGGGTTGACCGGGCTTGACGAGCAACCCCATCGAGATCATTTTCACGCCGTACGCTTCGGCAGGGATGAGGCGTTGTCCCTGCGGGGGAGGCAGTTTTTCCACGCCGAGCATGGTAGGGGTGTTGGGTCCGTAGATATCCGCATCCATGAGACCGACGCGCGCGCCGCTTTGCGCGAGAGCCACCGCAATGTTGACCGCGACTGTCGATTTGCCGACGCCTCCCTTGCCTGAACCAACCGCAATGGCGTTGCGAATCGGGGTTTTGACCAGTCCGCGCATACGCCCATCGTTCGGCACATCCGAATCCATTTTCACGGCGACCGACTTCACCCCGTCGATTTTCATCACGGCATCTTTTGAATCTTTTTCGATCTTCCCGCGGAACGGGCAGGCGGGCGTGGTGAGCATCACGGTGAATGTTACGTCGCCGCCGTTGATCTCGATGTTCCTCACCATGTTGAGGGAGACGAGGTCTTGTCCGAGGTCGGGTTCTTGCACGCCGCTGAGGGCATGGAGGATTGCGTCTTGTGTAATTGATGTCATTTGGTTTCCTTTGAGGGTTGTAGACACGTATACACGTACACATGTACACGCGTGTCTACCTGTCTACTTGTTTACGTGTCTACGCTGATGATGATGACGCCGCTTCTGCTCCAGCAGGCTTCGCGGCTTGTGCCGCCGCAGTTGCCGCTCGCGCCGCTTCTTTGGCTTTCTTCGCTTCCGCTTCCGCAATGCGCGCGGCTTCCTCGCGCTCATAATTCAACGGGCGGATGCTTTTGTAATACTCGCTCGACTTGAGCAGTTTTTCCATGTTGTACACATTGCGCCCGTACGAAGCGATCTCGAAATCGTGATCCATCTTGATCGCGTCGAAGGGACAATATTCGGCGCAGAAGCCGCAGTTCATGCAGATGTCCGCGTCGATGTAGAACTCGGTCGGTTCGGGGATGGGGCGTCCAGTCTGCGGGTCGTTCGAGCGGACGATCCAGATACACTGCGGCGGGCAGACCTTCGCGCAGATGCCGCACGAGGTGCAAAGGACTTCGCGTTTGCCGTCGGGCAGTTCATTGTAGACAAGGAACGGCAGAAAACGCGCCTCTTCGGGCTGGATCAATTTTTCTTCCGGGTATTGAACCGTGAAGATGCCTTTCTGATCTTTGCTCGAGCGGTGCTTCACGCCTTCTTCGGTGTAATAGCGTTTTTTGCCGCGCAAGACCCACGCGATATCTTCGGTGTATGTTTCCCAGAATCGTTTTGCGGTGACGCCGAGACCTTTGAGTATTCCTTTTCCGTACATACTGAGTTCTCCTTTATCGAAGACCTTTCACCACGAAGGACGCAAAGCCCGCACAGGGGAAAACGGACACGCTTTCATCGGCTCACTCCTTCGTGACCGTGGTGTGCTTTGCGGTAATGTTTTAGCGGTCGCATTCGCCCATCACCATATCGAACATGGCGAGCAGGACCACGAAGTCCGCGATCTTGGTGCCGATCGAAATTTTCTCCAGCGCGGTGACGTTGACGAATGACGCGGGGCGCACATGATAACGCCATGGATTCGGCTTGCCGTTCGAGACGACGTAGTAGCCGAGTTCGCCCTTCGGCGATTCGACTCGTCCGTACGCTTCGCCGGCCGGTACGCGGACCTGATACTGCGGTTTCTGCGAGTTGATCGGTCCCTGTGGGATCTGTTTGATGGCTTGGTCCAAGATCCGCAGGGATTGGCGAATCTCGTCGATGCGGATGAGGTAGTTGTCCATCAGGTCGCCGTTGTAGCGCACCGCCACGTCGAAGTCGAAGCGGTCGTAGATCCCGTAGGGGTCGGCGCGGCGGATGTCGTAGGGCACCCCAGCCGCGCGCAGGACAGGACCCGTGATCGAGTAGGCGATGGCGTCCTCCGCGTTGATCATCCGCACGCCCTTCATGCGCGAGAGCAACACTTCGTTCTCGGTCAACATGCGGTCGAGTTCGTCGGTCTTGTATTGCAGGCGGTCGTAAACCAGATCTTTGATCTTCGGCATCACGTCGTCGGGGATGTCTCGCACCACGCCGCCGAAGCGGAAGTAGTTGCACATCATGCGCGCGCCGGAGATGGCTTCGAAGATGTCGAGGATGAGTTCGCGTTCCTCGAAGGCATACAGCGAGGGCGTGTACATCGCGCCGAGGTCGTTGAGCAATGTGCCGATGAAGACGAGGTGGTTTTGAATGCGGCTCAACTCGGAGACGATCACGCGGATGTATTCGGCGCGTTCGGCGACGGGGATCTTCATCAGTTTTTCGACGGCGAGGGCGTAGCCGAAGTTGTTGGTCATCGAGTTGAAGTAATCGAGGCGGTCGGTGAATGGCATGTTCAGCAGGAATGTGTTGCGTTCGCCGATCTTGTCGTGGTTGCGATGCAGATAGCCCAGCACGGGTTTGAGCCCGGCGATCGTTTCGCCGTCGAGGGTCATCACTGCGCGGAAGACGCCGTGCGTGGAGGGGTGGTGCGGTCCCATGTTGATGACGATACGGTCGGTGTTGAGTCCGTCCTCTTGTTTCACCGTGTAACGCGCCAACGCGCCGTAGAGCAACGCGTCGCCTTCGGGAATCCATTTTTCGGGGTCGAAGTTTTGCGGGAAGGCGAGGTTATCCTTGAACGGATTTTTATCCTCCGCCATGTAGAACTGCCCATCGGGCCAACGGCTTTTGAACGGCTTGGTATCTTCCTCGTAGAAGCCCTCTTTCCAATCTTTGCGAAGCGGGTGACCTTCGAATCCTTCCCACATCAAAATGCGGCGCAGGTCGGGGTGACCGGTGAATTTGATCCCGAGCAGATCCCATGCTTCGCGCTCTTGCAAGTCTACGCCGGGATACAGGTGGATCAATGATGGGACTTCCACCGGGTCTGTTCGCGGGACTTGGACTTTGTACACTAAGCCGGGTCCACCGGTGGTGCGGTAGGCATGATAGACGACTTCCATTTTGTCGGGCGGATAGTCCACGCCGGTGACGGCGGTCATCAAGTCGAAGCCGAATTCGTCGCGGACGGCGGTGGCAACTTCGATGAGCGAATCTTTTTCGACGATGAAGCCGGAGTAGCCGGGGCGCGCGTCGGCTTGGACCATGCCGGGGAATCGGGCGACCAGATCGACCGTCGAGGTGGAGGCGGGGGCGGTCATTGAGTCCTCCTATGCGTCGTGAGGCGTGGGGCGCGTCTTCCTGCGTACCGGTCTACTTGTGTGCGTGTTTCCGCGCTTGGTACTGCGTATGGCATGAAGAGCAGGCTCATCTCATCCCTCCTTCACAGCCGCGGCGGATTTTATTTCCGCGTTGCGGCGCGGGTCGATCAGGTCGGGACCGAGGATCGGGACCGGCACGTAATTGGGGTCTTTTGTTTTACGTCGGTACCACGAGACTTGCTTAATGGACTGCTTGTCGATTTTTTCCTGCAGTTTGATCAGCCCGGCGATCAACGCTTGCGGAGTGGGGGGACAGCCGGGGATGTAGACGTCGACGGGCAGAAATTTATCGATACCCGCGACGACGTTGTATCCCTCTTTGAAGGGCCCGCCGCCGGACGCGCACGCGCCCATCGCCACCACGTATTTGGGTTCGGGCATTTGGTTGTAGAGGCGGATGATGGCGGGCACCATTTTCTTTGTGACGGTTCCCGAAACGAGCAACATGTCGGCTTGGCGCGGCGTGGGACGCATAACCTCCATCCCGAAACGCGCCATATCGTAGCGCGCGGTCTGCGCGGCGATCATTTCGATGGCGCAACATGCGAGACCGAACATGAGGGGCCACACCGACGAGCGGCGACCCCAGTTGTAGAGTCGGTCGAGCGTGGTCACCGCGATGGCGTGTTGCAGGTCTTCTGGAATTTCGTATTGAGGCAGGCTTAACGGTTCATTGTCCATGCAGATGCTCCTCGAACCAGTCTTGATAGATGGCGTACAAAATTTCGTCGTTGGCTAGCGCGGGATCGTCGTCGAACTCAGGCAGGGCGAGCGTCCAATCGTGGATTTGTTTCAATGTCACGTCTTCGATGTTCACATCGGGATACTTGCGCTTCAGCGTGAGGGCGATTGCGAAGGTTGATTCCCAATTGAGGACGGTATCGTTCATGAGAATTGGAGAATTAGAGAATTGCGTCAATTCTCTACTCCTCTCTATTATCGATCTGCGCTCTCTGCAATTTTCCCGAATAATCCACGTAAATGGATTTCCACTCGGTGAAGACTTCGAGCGCGGCTTGTCCCGCCTCGCGGTGACCGTTGCCCGTGCCGCGCACGCCGCCGAACGGGAATTGGATCTCCGCGCCTGTGGTGCCGTGATTGATGTAGACCAAGCCCGTGAAAATATCGCGCATGGCAGTAAAGGCGCGGTTGACATCCTGCGTGAAGATCGAAGTGGACAAACCGTATTTGGAACGGTTGTTGACTTCGATTGCCTCTTCGAGCGAGTCCACTTCGATGATGGAAAGCACGGGACCGAAAATTTCTTCTGCTTCGAGCATGGAGCCTGGTTTGACTCCGTCGAACAACGTTGGATTGTAGAAAAATCCTTTGCCGCCCACGTCCGCCACCGACGCGCCGACCAGCACCCGCGCTTCTTTCGCGCCCGCTTGCACCATGCTGTGAATTCGTTCGAGCGCGACTTTGTTGATGACGGGACCGACGTCCACTTTTGAGTCGAGTCCATCGCCGAGTTTGAGTTTCTTTGTGCGTTCGGTCAGCGCTTCTTTGAGTTTGCCCGCGATTCCCTTTTGGACGATCAAGCGGCTTGCGGCTGTGCAACGCTGACCCGTTGTGCCGAACGCCGCCCAGAGACTGGCATCCACAACCAGATCGAGATTCGCGTCGTCCATCACGATGATGGCGTTCTTGCCGCCCATTTCGAGCGATAACTTTTTATTGAGTTTGCCCGCCGCCTCCGCGATGGAGCGACCTGTCGTCGTCGAGCCAGTGAACGAAAGCACACGCACGTCGGGATGATCCACGAGCGCCTTCGCCACGTCCGCGCCTGATGCCATGAGCAGGTTGAACACGCCAGCGGGGATCCCTGCTTCTTCGAATACCTTTACGAACGCGGCAGAGACAGCGGGAGTCTCGGGCGAAGGTTTCCAAATGATGGTGTTGCCCGCAACCAACGCGGGGAAAATTTTCCATGATGGCACAGCGATAGGAAAATTCCAAGGAGTTATCAAACCAACAACTCCAGAAGGGTCGCGGACTGCCATGCCGAATTTGTTCATCATTTCTACGGGCGCGGTGTAGCCGAGCAAGCGGCGTCCCTCGCCGCCCATGAAGTACGCCATGTCAATCGCTTCTTGCACATCGCCGCGCGCTTCGGCAATCACTTTGCCCATATCGCGCGTGAGCAATTGCGAGAGTTCTTCTTTTTTCTGTTTGAGGATGTCGCCGACTTTGAAGAGCAGTTCTCCGCGCAGTGGGGCGGGGGTAAGCCGCCACGCATTGAACGCGTTCTTCGCCGCGCTCACCGCCGCGTCCACATCGGAGATTTCGGCTTGCGCGATCTTCGCTACAACCTCTTCGTTCGCCGGGTTGATTGTTTGAAACGCGCTTTTCCCCTCGACCCACTTGCCGTTGATATAGTTTTGAAATTCCATGATCGAACCTAAATATTGAGATTTGATTTCACGGCGATTATAACGCTTGAATGAAGTTCGTCAACAAATTTATGTAAAGATATTTTTCCATAAATAAGAAGGTGAGTATAATCACACAATGCCTGTGACAACCGTCCGACGCAAAATATTGGCTTACATGACGAAATACCGGACTTCGTCTGCGCGAGAGATTTCACGCGGATTGAAGATGTCTGCCGCGACGGTGCGACATCACTTACGCATCCTTCTTTCGGACGGGCGGCTTGAGTCGGCTTCGGTACGCCTCCGCGCCGCCCGCGGCAGACCGGAGAAGGTGTATTCGATCCCGCTGGCGGCGCTGGGCGATAATTTGTCCGCGTTGAGCGAGGCTCTATTGGCGGAGACAGGCAGAACCGTCGGAATCGAAGCGCTGGCGAAGCGCCTGGCTGGCGAATCAGATTTCGCGAGTCAACCCATTGCTCGGCGATTGAATCTTGTCGTTGAGAAGTTGAATCAAATGAATTATCACGCGCGTTGGGAGGCGGGCTCGGATGGTCCGCGCGCGATCCTTGGTCACTGCCCGTATGCGGCGATTGTCGCAAGGCATCCTGAATTGTGCAAGATGGACGCGCTCCTGTTGGAAAAAATGATGGGCGCCTCGGCGGAGCCGTTGACAACGATCAGGGAGGGAAGTTCGAGTTGTGTGTTCGCGATGAGAAGATAACGATCAACCTGGGGTTGTCTAAAAAGGGGAAGAACAAGTTGAGAAAACGGCGTAAACGGAGCAAGAGACAAAAAAACTGGCGGTCATTGGATCGCCAGTTTTCGTAAATTGTGCGCCATGCACACCAGACCCCACTCCACATCCACTTTTTTCAACCCTCGGAGCATGAACCTTCGGAAGCCCATGTTCTGTTTCACGTCCCCGAAGACCGTTTCGGGTTCAATGCTTGTAATTTACGCAGGCCATACCCTGCTCGGAAAGCAGGTTGTCTTTGGCTTGCTGACGATAGCGGCGGAGTTCAAATCCGACTTGCATTTGGCGATTGCCTTTGGCTTTGGTGCATTTGGGTTTGAGAGGGCAGGCGGCACACTCCAAACATTCATAAACCCGCCGTTCAGATAAGAAGCCGTTTTTGGATTGGTAGGGTTTGGTTTCGATATAGACCATGCGATGGTGGGCGGGACACACGAACTGATCCTTGTCCTGATCGTAGGGAAAGCAGGTTGACTTGAAGCGCATCTTCTCAAGCAGTTCGGGTTTGCGCGGCGGGTGTTGCTCCTGGTGGAAGGTGTTGTATTTGAGGTAGTTCCCCATGCCGTGCTTTTCCAAATAGGCATAGTTTTCTTCGCTGCCGTAGCCTGCGTCGCCAGACACGTTTTTGAATTGTTTGCCCTGCGGAAACTGCTGTTGTTGCATATGGGGAATGAAGCAACTGGTATCGTCGGCTTGTTGGTGGAGGCTATAGCCCACCACAAACTGTCCTTCGGTTCCTATTTGCACGTTATAAGCTGGCGCGCCAGCGGCTTGCGCGCCGCCCGGCCTTCCTTCATGCGCAGACTGCTGGCCTGCGGGTCGGTTTCTGAATAGCTGTTGCGTCCCGCCAGAATGCGTTCTTGCTCTTCGTACTTCCCAAACGCGGCACATCCTCCTGCTCCAATTTCTTCATTGCCTTTTTCTGTTCCGCGTCAGCGGCTTTTCCCTTCAACTGGGCGTTGATCTCCGCCGCTTTCCGCTTCACCTTCTGGCCGTCAACTCGCTTTGCTCGCCCAGTTCTCCCAGGTTTTCCTCCCCGTATACTGCATTCTCGCGTTCGTTCACCTGCTCGATTTCATCCAGCAACGCCTGAATTTGCTGTTGTAGTTTCTCCTTGTATTTCTGCGTCTTCTTCGCCCACACCACTTTGTGCGGGTTGGAGTTGGCGCCCAGCTTGCTCCCATCCACAAAGTAATTCTCCATCTTCACGTAGCCCTCTTCCACCAGAAGCTCCATCATCGAAGCGAACACTTTCCGCACCGCTTCCTTCAACGTGTCGCTCCGAAAGTTGTTGATCGTGTGAAAGTCCGGCCGGTGCCCCCGCTGATCCACATGAAGCCAATATTCTCCCACAGCGCTTTTTCGATCTTCCGCGACGAATAGATCTTCTGGGTGTAGGCATACACAATCACCTTCAACATCATGCGCGGATGATAACTGCTCGTCCCGCCCCCTTTGTATTTTGCTAAAAGCGGCTCGATGTCCAGCTCATCCACGACGCGATTGACCACCCGTACCAGATGTTTTTCAGGGATCAATTCTTCCAAACTCGGCGGCAGCAGACTCAACTGCTCCATTGCGTACGGCTTGAAGGTGAGGTTTCGGTTGTTCATCTCCCTATTGTATTAAACTTTTCCCCAACTGAGGAGGGGCTGTCCTCCCCTTTTTAGACAGCCCCAGGTTTTTTCCAAGGGGACAACGTTGATGCCTCCGCAGTTCAACTGCGGACTGAACGGATTCTATCAACTATCAAACCCAAGACCGAACAAGTCCATGGCTTTGAGCCAGAGATTTTCTTTGCCTTGATTCTTATCTGCCTGCGCCAGCGACCAGCGCGAGAGGTTGATGCCGATGGAACGCAACGGTTCGGGCGGAAAGGGAATCGGTTTGGTGCGGACCATCTCCAGTTCGGTTCGTTCGGTTTTCTTGTTGCCGAGAATGTCGAGCATCACTTGCGCCCCGAAGCGAGTCGCGCCAACGCCGAGTCCGGTGTAGCCCATCGCGTAAGCGGTCTTGCCGTGATGCGTCGTCCCCCAAAACGGACTGAAGCGCGAGCAGGTGTCGATCGCTCCGCCCCAGGCGTGGGTGAAGCGAGTCCCTTCAAGGGAGGGAAAGGCTTGAAAGAAGTGGTCAGCCAGAAGGGCGAACGAAGCGGGTCGGTTTTCGAGGCGACTCCCGAATCCGTTATTCCAATGATAGACGGCGTCGAATCCGCCCCAGAGGATTCGACCATCAATCGTTGTGCGGAAATAATGGAATTGATTGTTGCCGTCGCTGAGTCCCTCGCGCCCGCGCCAGCCGATGGAGTCGCGTTGCGAGGCGGTGAGCGGTTCGGTCATCAGCGCGTAATCGTAGACGGGGACAACGTAACGCTTGATCTCTTTGATGAGCGGGGGAAAGGCGTTGGTAGCGAGCGCGACTTTGTTCGCCGTAATTTTCGCGTGGGATGTGCGCGCGATGACTTTGTTTTTTTCTTCGATCAATTGTGTGACGGGCGAGTGTTCATATAACCGCACGCCGAGATTCAAGCAGGCTTGTCGAAGTCCCCATGCGAGGTGCGCGGGGTTGACGATGGACGAATCGAATCGTTTGATCCCGCCGAGGAAGATGGGCGATTTGACGACGCGCTGGATTTGGTCGCGGTCGAGAAACTCGAAATGGATGTCGTATTGCTTTGCGAGTTCGATGATTTCACGAAATGTTTCGAGAAGATAAGGCTCGGTGGCGAGGTCAATCTCGCCGGTGCGCTGGTAATCGCAGTCGATGTTGAGGCGCGCGAGCGTCGTTTCGATCTCCGCGAGGTTGTTGAGACCGAGCGCGTGGAGCGTTTTGATCTCGCGCGACCATTGCGCCTGCCCGTTGACGAATCCATGCGTGATGGACGCGTCCATGAATCCGCCGTTGCGCCCGCTGGCGCCGATGGCGGATTCGCCCGCTTCGAGGATGAGGATGTCGCGATTCGGGTCTTCCTCTTTGGCGAGCAGGGCGGTCCATAAGCCGGTATAACCTGCGCCGATGATGAGCAGGTCAGTGGAAATATTTTGAGTTAATGGCGGTTCGGGGTTGGGTTTGGCTGGGTCGTCGAGCCAGAAGGGGGTGTGCGAAACGTCGGCAACGGCTTGCTTTGCTTTGGAACTGGGGGTGGAGGAGTAGATCATGCTCTCATGGTTGTTTTATACCTCAGGGGTAGTTTGGCTTGCTACTTTTGATTATAACCTGACTGGAAAGAAGAAAGTGGAAAGTGGGTTTCTGGGATTCGCTACAATCAAACCATAAGCAGGAAGATGGGTGGAAAATAGGAATTTCTTCTTGGTATAATCGCCGTGTTTATTGAAAGGAGCGAACCTATGCCTGAAGAATTTCTTGCGAGGATCGAAGTCAACCCTGCGGTGATGTTGGGAAAGCCCGTTATCAAAGGGACGCGAATCCCTGTCGAGTTGCTTCTCCGTAAATTGAGCGAAGGCGCGACCGAAACCGATCTGCTGGACGCTTATCCGCGCTTGACAAAACTTGATATTCAAGCGGCGTTAATCTATGCCGCCAGCGCATTGGCGCACGAAACGATTATTCTCGCGACCGCGGTATGAGCGATCTGCGATTTCTCGCGGATGAAAGTTGTGACTTTGCCGTTGTCCGCGCTTTGCGTTCCAAGGGGTATGATGTTCTAGCAGTCGGTGAATACATGTAACGCTCCGATGACCGCGAATTGATCGAGCAGTCGTATCGCGAGAATCGGATTCTGTTGACCGAAGACAAGGATTTTGGCTGGCTGGTGTTCGCCAGCCATGCTGTTTCTGCGGGGGTGATTCTTATTCGTTATCCCAACAATGTTCGTTCCAAACTTGGGCAGTCAGTCTTGCAATTGGTGGAACGGCATGGTGACGAATTGGTTAATGCGTTTGTGGTTGTTCAGCCTGGTCAGATTCGATTTAGCCATAGAGAATAAAACTCTCCCAATGGGTCATCAAGCCAAAAGTTGTATTGCAACTCAGGGATATTCGGATTGCTACTTTTGAATTTGACTTGCGTAGAAAAGGTGAAAAGGAGCAAAAATGATCGCAAATCAAAAGAGAGCCCTGCGGCGTTCGCGGAGCAACCGAATGTTGGCGGGAGTGTGCGGCGGGTTGGCGGACTTCTTCGGGATCAGTTCGTTCTGGTTCCGACTGGGGATGCTGATCGCCTTCATCCCTGGCGGCGTGCCTGGGGTTTTGATCTACTTGCTGTTGTGGTTGATGATCCCGGGCGAGTAAACGAAGTGACTGTCACCTGAAAGGTGACAGTCACTTTTTATACCATGTTGAATTCTTTTTGCACCACTTCAATCTTCGCCGCGTTCAGGAAGTTCACGGCGTTTTCGTCGGTTCGATAGGATACGCTATACACGATTCGCGCAATACCCGCGTTGATGAGCGCCTTCGTGCAGTTGATGCACGGAAGGTGGGTGACGTAACACGTCGCGCCCTTGGTGGAGACTCCGTGCAACGCGGCTTGGATGATGGCATTCGTCTCCGCGTGGATCGTGCGGACGCAATGCCCGTCCACCATGAGGTGACCGATCTCGTCGCAGTGACCCTGTCCCTTGGGCGAGCCGTTGAAGCCTGTGGTGAGGATGCGCTTGTCGGTCACAAGCACACAGCCGACGAAGGCGCGGTCACAGGTGCTTCGTTCTGACACGGCGAAGGCGATCTTCATGAAGTACGAGTCCCAGTCGGGGCGCATGTTTGATTCTCCGCAAATAAACTACAAAGCCAATTTGGACGCTGAAAAACGCAGATTTCGCTGATTCAAAAGAAAAAGAATCTGCGTTGTCAGCGTGAATCAGCGTCCCCATTTTATTCCACGGTCACGCTCTTCGCCAGATTTCTCGGCTGGTCTACATCCAGTCCGCGCAGGGCGGCGATGTGGTACGCGAGCAATTGTAGCGGAATCACCGTCACGATGGGGGAGAGCATCCACGGCGAGTCCGGTACCCACAGGATATGATCCGCCATGCCGTGGATCAATTCATCGCCGTCAGTGGCGATCGCAATGACCATCCCGCCGCGCGCTTTTGCCTGCTGGATCTGCGAGATCATCTTCTCATGCCAGGGGTCTTTCGGCGCGAGGCATACGACGGGCATGTGTTCGTCAATCAACGCGATGGGTCCGTGTTTCATTTCGCCCGCGGGATAGCCCTCCGCGTGGATGTATGAAATCTCCTTCAACTTCAACGCGCCCTCGTACGCGATGGGCATGTTGATGCCGCGACCGAGATACAAGCAATCGCGGATGTCTTTCAGCGTTTGAGCAACCTTTTCTACTTCACTTTCGCGGTCAAGCGCGCGGCTAACGAGATCGGGAACGAGTCGCAGATCCGCGACGAGTTCTTTGCGTTGCTTTTCGTTGATCGTGCCGCGCAAATCGGCGAGCAGGATCGCCAGCATGTACTGGTCCACGAGCGGGGCGGTGAAGGCTTTGGTCGAAGCAACGCCGATCTCAGGTCCCGTTTGCATTGAGATGAAGCCATCCGAGACGCGCATGGCTTGCGAACCGATGGCGTTGACGATACTCCAGATCACCGCGCCTTTGCGTCGTCCCTCTTCCATCGCGGCGAGAGTGTCCGCCGTTTCGCCCGATTGCGAGATGGCAAGCACAACGGTCTTGTCGTTCAAGATCGGGTCGCTGTAGCGAAATTCCGAAGCGATGACCACTTCCACAGGCACGCGCGCGATCTTCTCGATCAAATATTTTCCAACCATCCCCGCATACGCGGCAGTGCCGCACGCGGTGATGTATATCTTCTCGATTTTTTTCGCGAGTTCTTCGGTCAACTTGAGATCGGGCAAACGGATTTTCCCATTGGCAAAGTCCACGCGACCCGCGAGTGTGTCGGTCAACGCGCGCACCTGCTCGTGGATTTCCTTTTGCATGAAGTGGCGATATTCGCCCTTCTCCGCCGCGACAGGGTCCCACGAAACATTATGCACTTGTGGTTTTACTTTTGCGCCGTCGAGCGTTTCGATGGTCACCGTGTCTCGCGTTACCACCGCCATTTGCCGCGATTCCAAAAAGATGACACTGCGCGTGTGATCCATGATCGCGGGCGTATCGCTGGCGACAAAATTTTCGCCTTCGCCCATGCCGATCACCACGCCGCCCGCGTTGCCGATCCGCGCCGTCACGATCTTATCGGGTTCATCGGCAGAGATCAGCACCACCACGTTCGCGCCGCGGATCTGGTTGAACGTTTTGCGCGCCGCTTCCACCAGTCCGATCCCCGTCGCAAGGTAATGCTCCACGAGATGCACGATGGTCTCGGTGTCGGTCTCCGATTGAAATTCCACGCCCTCGGCGGTCAGTTCATCTTTGAGTTCGAGAAAATTTTCGACGATGCCGTTCTGCACGACCACGACGCGCTTCGTCTGCCCGAGATGCGGATGCGCATTCCGCGCGTTCGGCGCGCCGTGAGTCGCCCAGCGCGTGTGACCGATCCCTGGCGCGCCTGCGATGGGAGATTTCTCGACAAGATCAATTAGTTGGGATAACTTGCCCGCGTCTTTTCGGACTTCGAGCTGGTCGCCGCTGATGACAGCGACTCCAGCCGAATCATATCCGCGGTATTCGAGCCGTTTCAAGCCGTTGAGGATGATCGGCGTCGCATCACGCGCGCCGATGTATCCGACGATTCCACACATGGGGAGTCCTCCGAAATTAAGAGACTAGAGAATTAGAGAGTAGAGACTTGGTCAGTCTCTGGTCTCCAGTCTTGTGATTGTGCCATTACCCGCGTCTCTGCCTGCCTGATCACTCATGCAGTGTTCTTTACGGATTTGTATTTTCGGAGGGAAAGAATAACGGGCGATGGCTCACCCGAAGGGCTTCCGCCGAACTTTCGATTTTCTCTCGTCAGTGGTTTCGATACGTTCCGCGAATTGCACGCGGAACTACTCAACCAGCGACGAGATTAACTCCACCTCGCGATGGAGAACCCTTATCCTCGTCAACTTTAGTTTTGATAGTCTTTCAACCGCGTACTCTTACAGTCATACCACTGCCTAAGGCAACAATGATCAGACTATTCGACTAACAAACTAACAAACTAAAGTTCATGCGCTGACTTTCCCGATTGAATTGGTGTGCGAGCCTCCTTTCTATAAGTGGCGGCATTATATCGCAAAACAAACCCGCCGATCGAAAATCAATCGGCGGGTTTGTTTTTACTTTATCTTTAGCGCTTCACTAGCAGTCGAAGCATACAGTAGGCGTCGGCGTGACGGTAGGCGTCGGTGATTGCGGAGGAACCGTGTGCGTAGGTGTCGGAGTCCGTGTGCGCGTGACGGTAGATGTAGGTGTCCGTGTCGGCGTCGGGACAGTGGCTGTCGGTGTGGGCGTGCGCGTCTGTGTCGGTGACGGGACTGTCGGTGTGACGGTTCTCGTATGTGTGCGCGTCGGCGACGGCACTGTGAGGGTCACAGTGGGCGTGCGCGTGACGGTAGCCGTAGGCGTGCGCGTCCGTGTCGGCGTGCGCGTCGATGTGATGGTCGGTGTGAAGGTGATGGTCGGCGTGTTTGTAATCGTCGGCGTGCGCGTAATGGTTGGTGTCGGTGTGATGGTTGGCGTGCGCGTCGGCGTGCGTGTGATGGTTGGCGTGCGTGTGATGGTTGGCGTGCGCGTGATGGTTGGCGTGCGCGTGATGGTCGCCGTGCCAGTGGCAGTGCGAGTAGCCGTGACCGTGGGGGTTGCCTGAGACGTCACCGTGATCGTACAACCGTTGTCGAGGTTCACGATCAATCCAAAGGAATTGGCAGGCACGATTCCGGGCCAGGCGCCGTCGAGGTTCAAATAGGTAAACCGTAATTGTCGGCTTGTGCTGGCGGGAAGATCAACGAGCGAGCCTAGCCCACCGGGGTTTGTCCAATTTGTTGGCGAGGCACCATCGTCTGTATTGTCAATGGTCGTGTTATTAAAGGACCAGCGGTCCAGGGTCTGTCCCGGGTTCGCGGCGTCGTAGGCGGTCCAGACGAACGTCAGGCTTTGAATCGCGGCTTTGGATGTGCTGCTATTGATGAGGTTTATATTTACGCGCGGGTATCCGCCGCTTGTGGTCGATTGGCTGAAATTGCCGGCGGTGAACAAATTACAACTCGGCGTCGGCGTATAGGTTGGCGTTCTTGTTTGGGTGATCGTAGGCGTGATCGTCGGCGTATTGGTTGAAGTGGAAGTGACGGTCGATGTAGGTGTGCTAGTAACGGTGGGGGTATCCGTCGGCAAAGGAGTATTGGTGATGGTAGGGGTATTCGTCGGCGTGGGGGGAATCGAAGTCACTTCCCATCCGAGTGGGGTGTTGATAGCGCGCACAGCGCGGAAGGATTCCACGTACCCCATGCGGTACGATGCAAGATGGATCATGGATGGTTCGACGCCAAAGGCCGGCATGACGATGAATCGGAAGTTGTAGTCTGCCGCCACGTACACACGATAGCCTGGAGACCCCGCAAACTCTTTTGTTATACCAGGATTACTGATTTCTTCGCAGTTGGCGTAGATCGGTTCGCTCATGACTGGAGGCGTGAAGTCATACCCTTCTTCTTTGGAGCCGCAGACCGTCACGTTGAAAAACAAATCCTCGGTATTCGCGACCGTTTCAAAACGGGCGTTTCTGAGAAGATAACCGATCACGATGCGCGTGGTTTCGTCCTTGATCGAGGGAAGGCGAGCGGCGTCGGTTTCCGTATCCGAGTCGCAGATTCCGCCATCGTATCCCTGACAGTAGATGGGTTCATACGTCCCGGCGGTGGCGTAACGAATTCCAAAACGGGTGGAGTTTTCGATGATCAGCCAGGCGAAGAGCAGGCGCGAGGTTTCCATGATCCCGATCAGTACAAGCAATAAGATCGGCAGGACCAGCGCAAACTCGATCACCGCTTGCGCCTTCGGCTTGGGGGCAGATCGGTTGGTTTTCGGTCGATAGTTGTTCATACGAATACCCGTTATTTTATCATTGTTCACGCGAACATCCTTGTCGCTACATTAAGAAATTCTTCTACTTGGCGATCTTGGTAAAGATGTCATTGGCGATCTTTTCGAAGATTGCGGCAAGATCGTCGCTGTTTGGCGCATAAAAATACAAGCCATGACTTGCAGAACTTCCGCCGGCATCCTCAGCGATATATTCCAATAATTTCTCCGCTTCATCTGGGTCGCCCACTGGAGAGTTTTTAATCAGATTGCCAAGTCCGATTGTGTAAATGGTGATACCGCCTCCGTTAGTTGGGTCTGCCACAGCGTCCGCGCTATCTCTGGCGAAATCATCCGCATCATAATCGGCAGATCCCTTGGCGTTTCGATTAGAAGCGTCGCCATCGCGGCAGGGAGGGGAGATCGATGGGCAGAACCCAAACGGATGAAAAGAAGGCTCCGGGGTCCAGCCCAGTGGAGGTTTCGGCTTCGCTTGATCAGCCTGAGGCGTATCGGTGGCGTTTGCTGGACCGCCTGCGAGCAAAATTGTCACCCAAACCGCTTCGGGGCGGACGTCGCCGACGGTAAATACTGACCACGCCCTTGTCAGGGCGCCGCCGATATTACTTGAATTGCATGAGGATAGGTCTTTAAAATCAGAATGACGTAAGCGGGCGCAATCAAATGGTATAAAAACCCCTGAATCATTAAGATTCCTGCAGAGTCCTTCAGTCGGAGAATCAGGATCGGGTGAAGCGCCATCCTTCACGCAGTCGGGGGGTCTAAACACTTTCAAACTTTCGATTGCATCTCTTACATCATTCTCGGTATCGGAAAGGGGAAGCACCGTAACGTGTTGACGGGTTGCGGTGCCGTCTAACTCCTGTCCTGTAAATGCCACAACAGCAACGCGATCATACGGAAAGTACATGGTCTGCAGAAAATCCTGCGCCACATTTTTCACATCCTCAAGCGGCTGACAGGGGGTGTCAACTGAAATGTTGCAAACGGCCGGGTCTTCGTCATCTACCGGGTTGCCCACATCGTTAGTTGGACCGTCAGTCGTATTCAAGTCCGGTCTGGCATTAGGACCCGTATAGGTGTCGTATGCCATGGAGGCGGAGGTGTCGATCACCAGCACAAGGTCGATCGAGCCGGCTTCACCAACGGAAGTGGCTGAAATCTCCCTTTGGGTTATCCCCAAAATTCGTAGAAAGCCAAAATTAACCATGCGCTTGGCTTCCACGCGCACCAATTTACGGCGCGGGGTTGTGCAAAGTTCAACATCGTGAAGCGTGCCATCCACGACGCTTTCCTCGCCTTCTTTACAGCGATAGATGAGGATTTCGGTGGCGTCGGATTCGTTGAGCACAAGAAAGTTTCTTGCCGCGGCGGCTAAATCCTCGCCGTTAAATCCTCGGCGAAACTGCTGGGATGCGGCAACGGCGGCGGCGTCGATCCCTCGTTTCAATTTGCCGTACTCGATCAATAAAACGCCGCCATCGGTCATGAGACCGACAAATGCGACCAGCCCCACCATGGCGAACGCGATGATCAAGATCGCCTGTCCGCGTTCTGTGTTTCGGAACCATTTTTTAAATCGTTTCATAGTTATCAAATCTCTTGGTTAAGTGGCGCCTTGATCGATTATGGATCAGCGGCGGGGAGGGGCATGATGGTATATGCCCTTAATTTCATGGGAAACAACGCCGCAGTCCAGGGCAGATTCATGACCGCGTTGTAGGTGTAATGGACTTCCACAATGAGTAACCCGGCGTCGGGCGTGCCGCTCTCGAACAATCCTTGAACCTCTTCGCTGGTGAACAATGATTCGGTATCGCTCGCAAAGAGGCGGAACGACCCGGCAGTTGGGTAACTCACGACGCCGCTATTCGACTTCGAGTATACAGTGACGATGACCTCATCTGTTACCGGATTCAGCGGAATGATTCTTCCCACGTACGGATCATCTGCAAACGCGGGATCCAAAGTTGGATCGAGGTTGTTTAATGCCATACCGGCCGCGCCTCCGTAAAAGAGAGGGTTGTCTCCAACGACGTTCCTGTCGGTATCATAGAGAAAAGGATCGAGTTTGCTGTAGTAACGTGCGGATTCTCTCGTGGCGTCGAGCAGGGAAAGATAATAGTTCAACGCGAAACCATATTCAACCACACCGGATAAAAGAATGAACAAGACCGGCAACGCGATCGCAAATTCTGTCAGGCTTTGCGCCCTGGATTTGCGCGGCAATACGGCGAGTTCACGCTGGGAGATTCTCTTTAACAAGTTTCGAATGTGATTTTTCATTTGTCCTGCGCGTTTCTTTAAACGATAGACCACGAAAACATTATACTACCCATGCTAGGGCTTAAAGAAGAACTTACGCTCCTGTAACGATTACATCTTTGTTAGAAAAGCGCGCCAGAAAGGGCGGGTTCAGCGAACCGGGGGCGAATTCCAGTAAGTATAATTCCGGGGTTGTATAGTCCAATGCGACATTCGTACTACGGGCGAAATAACATGTAGACCGCTCCGGCGATAAGATAAGGACCGTAGGGGATGAAGGTCATCAGCGAGTTGTTTGCATATCGTCTTTGCGCCAGAAGCGCCAGCACGAGCGCCAAACTGACCACGCCGCCGATCAAGATTCCAACGACCAAGCCGTACAGGATGAAGCGCGATCCGAGCATCAGCCCGAGCACGCCGGCCAGATACACGTCCCCGCCGCCAAGCGCCTCTTCTTCATCGTCTATCAGTCCATCAGCTGCCATTTTCTTTGCGCGATACCGCGCGACGAGCGTGCCTGCTTGATACAGCAGGAACATCACAGCGAACCCGATCAAGCCTCCCAGTAAAGAAATGCCGATCGCCGAAAGCAAAGGTTTTTGAAACCCGTTGTAATAAAGAAATGTGCCGCTAAATAACCCCAACAACGCGCCAAACACGCTGGTTGGAAACAAGATCAACCGATGCTCAAGGTCGATGACCGTGATGACCGCGAAATACAAGAGCACGATCAAGCCGAGGGGCAGACCAAGCGACTTGGGCGGATTCAGCCACACGTAGAGGAAAGAAGCGATGAGGATACACTGCGTCAGCCACGTCCGCAGACTGCGAACGATCCCGCAGTTTCGGCATCGGCGCAGGGTTACATAATCAAACCATAAAATATGCGATTCGCAGTTGCGGCATACCGGTGGGCTAAGGCGTCTTGTGCGCGGCAGGGTATCCGACAAGTAATTAACGAGCAACCCGCCAAGCCAGCCCAACGCAACCGGAATCAACAAAACGACATTCATAACGCAAATTATAGTCGATGGATAAATTCAAAAAAGATACGATTTTGTTGTGTAAGTCAACTGTAATGTCTGGTTGGCGGCGCGAGGACTTCTTGTCGAAGCCGATAATCTGACTTACAATCTTTGCGAAATATTCAGGAGATACAATGGAAAAATTTTTGATCGAAGGCGGCGTTCCGTTACGCGGCGAGGTCACGCCGTCGGGAAACAAGAACGCCGCATTGCCTTTGCTTGCCGCCTGTATTTTGACCGATGAGCCGGTGATCCTGCGGAACATTCCCCGCATACAAGACGTGCTGATCATGAAGCAGTTGATCGAAAGCCTCGGCGCGCAGGTGGATGAGTTGGATGAAAAAACCTGGCGGATCAGAGCGCGGGATATTCGCCCCGATTCGCTCGACGCCGATCTCTGCCGCCGCATCCGCGCCTCCATTTTGGTTGCGGGCCCCATAGCCGCGCGAGTCGGCGCTTTGAAACTCCCCCCGCCGGGCGGAGATGTGATCGGGCGGCGCAGGCTCGATACGCACATTCTTTCGCTCCGCGCCCTCGGCGTGGATGTGAAATATGATCGCGGCTTTACCTTTCAAGCCGATGGGTTGCGCGGGGCGAGTATCTTGATGGATGAAGCCAGCGTGACCGCCACCGAGAATGCCATCATGGCGGCGGTCACGGCGAAAGGGAAAACGGTCATTCACAATGCCGCATCTGAGCCGCACGTGCAGGAGTTGTGTTCCTTTCTCAACGCGCTCGGCGCAAACATCGAAGAGATCGGCTCGAACACGCTTCACATCAACGGCGTAAAAAATCTTCATGGCGGCGAATTTACCATTGGACCCGATTATCTTGAGGTGCTGAGTTTCGTGGGCGCGGCGGCGGTGACGAAGGGTAGTATCCGTGTAAAAAATGCCGGCGTTGAAAACCTCAAAATGATCGCCCATGTCTTTGAGCGTATGGGTGTCCGCTGGCAGGTAGATGGGGATGATCTGATCGTGCCGGAGAGTCAAGAGTTGGCGATCGCTCCCGATCTGGATGGCGCGATTCCCGAAATCAAAACCAACGTGTGGCCCGCCTTTCCCACCGATTTGATCAGCATCGCCATCACAGTAGCGACTCAGGCAACCGGCTCGATCATGTTCCATGATTGGATGTTCTCCGGACGCATGTATTTCACCGACAAGCTGGTTGGCATGGGCGCGAAGATCATTTTATGCGACCCGTATCGTTGTCTCATCCAGGGACCGAATCAACTGTACGGTGAAAATCTTGAAAGCCCAGACATCCGCGCGGGCATGGCGATACTTCTCGCCGCGCTTGCCGCGAAGGGACAGTCCACGATCCGCAACATCAGCCAGATCGAACGCGGCTACGAAAATGTGGATGTCAAACTTCGCGCGCTTGGCGCGAGGATCGAGCGGATGGAAGATTGAACGGTCGGCGTATCACTCGCAAGATGTTGCAGATTAAGAGTTTAATCCACTCCGTTTTGAGTCACGGAGATTATTAACTGACGTTACGCACATTCCTGCTCCCGCAGAGTCTGTGATCCTGCGGATTACCAGAAAGAGATAAGGCATAGGGTAAAACGACGGTCACAGACCGCCGTTGAGCAAGTCTGCGTAACATCAGTATTAATTAGGTGTATTGTCCGATTAAGTTGAGATTTTTTCTCTGCGGACTCAGTGTTCTCTGTGGTAAAGATGGTTTTTACATACTTGTTTCGCCACTCCCTAACCAAATTGAAACTCAAACATTTCTCTTACGCTGTTACAATTCGGGCTGGTAACATATCTTGAAACCAAGCCGTCTGAATAGCGACGAACTATCTCAAGTGAGGAATATAGTTAGCACATGTCTTTAAACGAAAACGAAAAACACGTAAAAGTATTGGTTTTGGGCTCGGGTCCCGCTGGGTATTCTGCCGCGTTATATGCCGCGCGGGCGGAGCTAGAGCCGGTGGTGTTGACCGGCTTGCAGTTGGGCGGGCAAGCCGCGCTGACGTACACCATCGAAAATTACCCCGGCTTCCCGGATGGAGTTGGCGGAGCGCAGTTGGGTGAATTGTTCCAGAAGCAGGCGGAACATTTCGGCGCGGTGACTGAGTTTGCTTCGGCAAATTCGGTTGATTTATCCCGGCGCCCGTTCAAAGTGGAAGCGGATAGCGGGAATTATCTGGCTGATGTGTTGATCGTCGGCACAGGCGCCAGCCCGAACCATCTCAACGTTCCTGGCGAAGTGGAATTGACCGGTCGCGGCGTTTCGTATTGCGCCACGTGCGATGGCTGGTTCTTTAAAGACAAGAAAGTGGTGATCGTGGGCGGCGGCGATAGCGCGTTGGAAGAAGGCTTATTTATCACGCGCTATGCTTCGTCGGTGACGATCATTCACCGCCGCGAGGAGTTTCGCGCCAGTTCGATTTTGCAGAAACGGGCGAAGGAACACCCCAAGGTGGATTTTATTTTGAATACGATCGTCACCGAGGTGGTTGGCGCGGAGAAGATGGAATCGTTGAAGCTCAAAAACGTGATGACCGGCGAGGAAACGATCTACAAAGCCGATGGCTTGTTCATCTTCATCGGTCACACGCCGAACACCGAGATGTTCAAAGGTCAACTGGAGATGAGCGATCTCGGGTACATCAGGGTCAACGACAAAATGGAGACGAGCGTGCCGGGCGTGTTTGCCGCAGGGGAGGCGGCGGACCCGCATTTCAGGCAGGTGGTCACCTCCGCAGGGATGGGAGCGGCGGCGGCTATTCAGGCGACGCGATTCCTTGAGGCGGAGGAATCAAGCGTAATTGTGGAATGAAGCGAACGGGACTTCCGAAGGTTGGAAGTCCTGTTTTTTGTCATGCGGTGTTTGCGCGTAAATGACATGTAATAATCCGAAAATTTCGGATAAAATTCATTTCTATAAAAATTCTGGAGGAACCAAATGAATAAAGTTTCCATCATCGGCGCGGGGATGACAGGCTCGACTACCGCGCACTGGCTGGCGGAACGCGAGTTTGCCGACGTTGTGCTGGTGGATGTTGTGGAGGGGATGCCGCAAGGCAAGGGGTTGGACCTGCTCGAAGCGTTACCGATCATCGGCAAGGATGTTTCTGTTGTGGGGACGAACGATTATGGGGCAACGAAAGATTCGGATATTATCATCATTACAGCCGGCATTGCCCGCAAACCCGGCATGAGTCGCGACGATTTGTTGAAGACCAATGCGGAAATTGTGGGAAACGCCGCCACTGAAACGCTGCGATATTCGCCGAACGCAATATTCATAATCTTAACCAATCCGCTCGATACGATGGCGTATCTGGCGATGAAGAAGACCGGCTTACCGCGCGAACGTGTGATCGGTCAAGCGGGCGTGCTCGACTCGGCGCGGATGCGCGCGTTCGTCGCCTTGGAGACCGGGGTGAGCGTGGAGAATATCAATTGCTATGTGATGGGCGGTCACGGCGACGAGATGGTTCCGCTGACGCGCCACTCGAACGTGGCGGGCATTCCGCTTCGAGATTATATTCCCGCCGAACGGCTGGCTTCGATCGTTGAGCGCACGCGCAAGGGCGGCATGGAAGTGATCAACCTCTTGAAAACCGGTTCCGCGTACTACGCGCCTGCCGCGGCGTGCGCTCAAATGGCGGAGGCGATTCTCAAAGACAAGAATCTCATTGTCCCCTGCGCGGCGTATATGAACGGCGAGTATGGATTGAACGATATGTATTTCGGCGCGCCCGTGCAATTGGGGCGCGGCGGCATGGTTCGCATTGTGGAATACGCGCTGGATGCTGATGAGAAAGTTATGCTCGAGAAGTCTGCCGCGGCAGTGCGCGAAACGCACGACGCGTTGAAGAACTTAGTATCTCTATAAATTTTGAACGGGGACACGCCGGCTCTTCGTCCCCGCACCTTTTGGAGGAAACATGATTATTTACGATAAGATCGAAACGCAATTGCCGTCGTGGCGCGAGCGTATCCGCGCGCTGGCGAAGGAACATGCGGAAGTTGTGGTCGATACGGTGACCATTGGCGAGATCCTGGGCGGGATGCGCGATATTAAGGGACTGTACACGGATATTTCTTCGGTTGACCCGGCCGAGGGAATACGCCTGCGGGGGTTGACCGTCAAAGAAGCGTTGAAGGTATTGCCCAAGGGACGCGGGAATAAGATTCCGCTTGTTGGCGGGTTGTATTACTTGCTCATGGTGGGTGAAGTTCCCACAAAAGAGCAGGCTCTTGAAGTGGAAGCCGAATGGGCAAAACGCGCTCATGTGCCCGCGCATGTGTACAAAGTACTGCGCGCCATGCCCAAAGACGCCCATCCGATGACGCTCCTTTCGCAGGCTGTGCTTGCCATGCAAAACGAGTCGGTGTTCGCGAAAAAATATCACGAGATGAAAAAAGATCAATATTGGAATGCCGCCCTCGAAGATTCGCTCGACCTGACGGCGCGCCTGCCGTTGGTTGCGGCGTTCATCTATCGGCTGAAATATTTCAACGAAACGAAGATCCCGCGGTATAACCCGAAACTGGATTATGGCGCGAACTTTGCGCGTATGATGAAAGTGGGCGACAAAAAAGGCTACGCGGAATTGATGCGCATGTACTTCATCATTCATTCCGACCATGAATCGGGGAACGCCTCGGCTCACGCCATGCATCTGGCTGGCTCTACTCTTTCGGACGCGTATCTTTCTTTCTCCGCGTGCTTGAATGCGTTGGCGGGTCCATTGCATGGGTTGGCGAACCAAGAGAGCCTGGGCTGGCTGTTGGAGGTGCGCAAGAAGTTCGGGGGGGTGCCCACTCGCGACGATCTCTATAAATTTGCATGGGATACGCTCAATGCGGGTCACGTCATACCGGGGTATGGTCACGGCGTGTTGCGCGTGATCGATCCGCGTTTTACCGCCCAGTTGGAGTTTGCCGAAACGCGCTTCCCGGACTTTGATTTGCTCAAACTGGCAGAGATGGTGCTGGACGTGGTCCCTGCCGTTTTGAAAGAGCAGGGGAAGGCTAAAAGCCCCGCGCCAAATGTAGACGCGATCTCCGGCACGTTGCAATATTACTATGGCGTGCGGGAATTCGAGATTTATACCGTTCTGTTCGGCGTTGGCCGCGCGTTGGGCGTGACGTCTAACTACGTGTGGGCGCGCGCGCTGGGGCAACCCATCGAGAGACCCAAATCGCTGACGACCAAAATGCTCGAGGAACTTGCGGCGCAACAACCAGCGTCGCGCCCGTCGTAACGCAAATCAAAAGCGACGCTCCAACAGCGTCGCTTTTTGTTTGCGTATGACTTGGTGAGGCAACGTTTACGTTGCTTTTCAAAAAGTAATGACAAAGTTTTGCGCTTGTCCAAATGAATCAAGCCATCCCGTTCGAGTTTATTTGTAACGCGAAAGGCGCGAATTAGGCGGATTTTGCAAAAAATTTCGTGGCGACTTGTTTTAAATTTCCTTCTTCGTGTGCGGCTTTGCGGAGCCGAACGTTTCCAACTTGACCACGCGCGCCTTATCGCGGATCTGCCAGGGGACGATCTGCCGGGCATGTTCGCGGTTATCGGTTTCGATGATCGCCCAACCGGCATGGACACCGTCGTGGCACCCCCATTCGAAATAATGCAAATATCCCGCGGCGTTGATCTCTTTGATGATGGCGTCGCAGTCGCGCGCTTCGTGATGTGATTCGACAAGATAGCGGTCCATGAATTTCTCCGTTCTGTTGCTGAATTTCTAGATTATACGCTTGTTCGCTCGGCGGCAAGCTGGTCGATCAGGAAGGCGTACTCGAGCGCGATCTCTTTCAGGTGGTCGTATCGTCCGCTGGAGCCGGCGTGCCCCGCGCTGTAATTGGTTTTGAGCGCGAGCAGGTTGTCGTCGGTTTTGTTGGCGCGCAGGCGGGCGGCGAACTTGGCAGGCTCCCAATACGCCACCCGCGGGTCATTCAAACCGGTGGTGAGTAAAATGTTCGGGTAGGCGGTCTTGTGAACGTTATCGTACGGCGAATAGGAGATCATGCACTCGAACTCATCTTGAATTTCGGGGTTGCCCCATTCGTTCCATTCGAGCGTGGTCAATGGGATGGTCGGATCGCTCATCGACGTGACCACATCTGTGAAAGCCACTTTGGCAACCACGGCTTTGAACAAGTCCGGGCGCATGGTCAGGCTGGCGGTGACGAGCAATCCGCCCGCAGACACGCCCATGATGCCAAGTTTTTCCTTCGAGGTGTAGCCCTCTTTAATCAGATGTTCCGCGCAGGCGATGAAATCGGTAAAAGAGTTTTTCTTGTGAAAAACGCGTCCGCCTTCGTACCAGGCGCGGCCCATATCCAGCCCGCCGCGAATGTGTCCAATGGCGAACACAAACCCACGGTCCAGAAGAGAGAAGCGGCTGGGCGCAAACTCCGCATCGATGATGGCGCCGTACGCGCCGTATCCATGCAGGAGGGTTGGATTCTGCCCATCCCGCGCCAGTCCCTTTTTATACGCAATGGAAATAGGCACGCGCGCGCCGTCTGGCGCGGTGGCGTGGATGCGTTCGGAAACGTAATCTTCTTTGTTGTAGCCGCTGGGAATTTCAGCCACTTTTTTTACATCCCATGCGCCGGTGTTCATGTCGACATCGACGATCATGGCTGGCGTGATGAAGGAGGAGTAAGTGATGCGAAGCAGGTGAGAGTCGAATTCGGGATTGTTCTCAAGTTCGACGGAATACGTGGGTTCGGGGAATTGCACCAGACGGGAGTCGTTCATGTCGCTTGGGTTACAAATGCGGATCTGCCTCAGCCCGCCTGTGCGTTCGCGCAACACGATGTGATGTTGGAATGCCGACACGCCCTCCAGCAATACGTCCTCACGATGGGAGATAACGTCCACCCAGTTCTCTTTCCCTGGGCGCTCCACAGGCGCTATGCTCAGTTTGAAATTCTTCGCGCCGTCGTTGTTCACGACCAGGAATTTCCCGTTGTGGTGCGCGGCGTAATACTCAAGCCCGCTGATGCGTTCCTGCACGACGCGAAGTTCGCTTTGAGAATCGTCTGCTGAGAGGAAGCGCATCTCGCGCGTGTTGGTGCTGTGGTGATACGTCATGATGTATTTGTCGTCGCGCGTTTTATGCATCCACAAAAAATACGACTGATCGGCTTCGTGAAAAAGCAGTTCGTCGCGCGATGGGTCGGTTCCGATCTTATGGCGATACAGCGTATCGGGGCGCAGAGCCGCATCGAGGGTGATGTAATAGATCGTTTCGCTGTCGTTGCCCCATTCCACGCCGCCGAGTTCGTACACACTGCCCGACGTGTTGGGGATCGTTTCATCGAACTTCTTCCCGGTTATCAGATCGCGGATGTGGATCGTGTACGCTTCGTTCCCTTCGTAGTCCAGCGTGTACGCGAGCGTGTTGCCATCGGGGCTAACCTCCACCGCGCCGACGCTGGAGAAGTCGTGACCCTCCGCCAGCGCGTTGTGGTCGAGCAAAATTTCTTCGGGACTTTCAAGCGAGCCTTTCTTGCGACAATAGATGGGATAGGACTTGCCCTCCTCCATGCGCTGATAATAGAAGTACCCGCCTCGCTTCTCAGGGACGCTTGAATCGGCTTCTTTGAGTCTTCCCCTCATTTCGGCGAAGAGCGTTTCTTGCAAAGGTTTGGTGTGTCCCAGAACTTCATCGAGGTAATCGTTTTCGGCGCGTAAATACTCCAGGACTTCCGGGTTCTCTTTTTCACGGAGCCAATAGTACTCGTCGTTACGGGTTTTTCCGTGCTGGGTGATGAGGTGGTCTCGTTTGGGGGCAATGGGGAAGGATGGCATGAGTTTCTCTTGGGTAGGATGTGGAAAGTAGTTGGCGTTAGAAAACGGGGGGCGCCGAATCGAGAAAGTATGACTCTTCTTTGCCACAGACAACGCAGAGTTCGTTGAGAAAAAATCTCAAGGTTCTCTGCGCACTCTGCCGTCTCGCGGCACGAACGGTGTGGCTAAAAATGCTTTGTTCGGCGCTTCCAGAAAACGTCAGCCACCTGTGTTCTGTATTCTTTCGGTTAAGTTCGGCGCTTTGCGCGGGAAAAGTGGGGCAACTGAAGGTTGCCTTACTGGCGGTGTGGTAATTGTAGCCGAAGAGCGGGCGAATTACGTGGCTTCTTTCCATCGTTCTGACTGCGAAAAAAACCGCAGGCATCAGCCTGCGGTTTTTTCTGGATTCGGTTAGCACAGTTTTCGAGTGCAGTAGCACTTATTCTTATGTTTGCGTTTGTCGTAGTAGCAGTACTTTCTTCGCCGTTGACCTCTCCTGCCGCACAAACACCCAATGCTATATCCCATCAAAGGGCTTCCGTATAGGACGATTTTTAACCCTACGACCAGCTGCGCGCCCGTGGTGGATTCAAGCGAAGCCTTAGCCTGTTCATATAACTTATCGAGGTACTCGATCGGGAGCGGGTGTGCTGAGAGCGACCCGCGAGTTTGCTCTTCCCAATCGCTTTCGCTGATTTCTTCGCTTTCGTTGTCCATCGCGCAATCAAGCGATTCGAGGTACCCAAACCTCATGGCGTACGGGAAGGTCGGCGAGTCGCCGGCATCGCTCTCCGGCGCATAACCGACTTCCAATCCGCAAAGTAGAAGATAGTGATCTCCCTCAGCCAATTGACCTTTAATGCTTTCTTCCGCCTCTTGGAAGACCCGGTAATGTTGATCGATCGGCACGGGAGGGGTTGTTTTTTGGAATTGCCCATCCATGGTTTTTTCCTTTCATCGATCTGGTTGAAGCCGTACAATAGAGTCGTGAGTATGAGGTTTTATTTTTTCAGCGCCTCCTTGATGATTTCAGCTACTGTGGCTTTGGTTTCAGGCTGAGACTCGCCAAGTTCATTAAGTTCATCTATGACAGTTTCTCGAAACTCATCGTCTAGATACAGCGCGAGCGTTTCGTAGGTGTGCCGGGCATCTTCATACATGCCTTCCTCGAGTTGAAACATTCCCAACACATGATAAGGAATGGGATTATCAGGCTCTTCAGCAATTGCGCTGGCAAAGTCGGCAAGCGCGCCCGCAACATCGCCCCATTCCCTGCGAGCGATGGCGCGAAAAAAGTAGCCTTCTGCCGGTGAGAGTTCGATCGCGGCAGTCAGGTCGCTTTCTGTCGCCTCGCGTGTGGGTTGCAGGGCAGAGCGGTTGATGTAAGCGATGGCAATGAAAGGCGAATTTGGATCTAGAATTAACTGAGTGAAATCCTCGAACGCCTTGTCCGTCTCCCCATTCTCCTGATGCAGATTGCCTAGATTGAGACGCGCGGCGTAGTGTTCTTTGTTCAAATCGACGGAACGGGAATAAGCCTGAATTGACTTTTCTAAATTCGGGCTGGGGTTCTGCCCAGAGCCCAAGACTGTGCCGAGATCAAACATAAGTCCTTTCAAAAAATAGCCCTCTGCGAGATCGTTCGGTATGGATACGCCCAGATTTTCCATCTCGGCGCGGGCAAGCGCTTCTTCGATCCGTTGTTGCGCCTCTTCCACCTCGCCCGCTTCGAAAAGGATCTCGCTGAGGGTAAATTCCGTCAGGTAGCCGAGATGCCGCGTTTCCAATTCAATGAAATTGAAATCGCCGGTCTCGTCGGCGGGAAGATTGGAGACCTCGCTGTTGGCGCGATCCCAGTTGGGTAATTCAATATGAACCTTATATGCGATATTGCGACTGCCCCAAATGATCATATCCGCTTTGGTCTTGTCGGCAAGTTCCAACGCGTCCACGCGCAGTTTGATCGGATTGTTGACGCTTGAACGACAGACCCTGAACCTCTTTTCATCGAGGTTGCTGATGAGATGGTCGTGTAAATTTTCCACGATCTCGATCTTCGGCAGAGTATCCGATTGGGAAAATTCGGCAATGACCACAAATAAAGAGCCCTCTTTGCGCGAGCCGAAGCAATCTTGCAACCCAAGAAATTCATCCTGCATGTCCCTGAAAGTTCGGATGGCGTTTATGATCGAAAAAACCAGAAGCCCCACAATCAACAAGATTTCTACACGCCTGCGAAAGAGCGGATGGATGTATGAGTGAATGCTGTGAGTCCGGAGAGGGTCAACCGCGCGACTCCAAAACGGGATGGTTTTGCGCGGCTCTCCAACGACGAGAATGCCGCCTGCGGGCGCGTCGTCTTTTCGGCGGGTTATTTGGGGCAGGCGAATCCCCGCGAGGAGCGTGGCTGCGATTAGGATCGCAAGCGTGGCGGTTGTGGTGGTATATGGCGCTGGGGCAAGACCGAAAACCCAGGTGATAAAGGCGATTACGACAGGGACGTAAATACCCGTATCCTTGAGGATCTGGAGAAGAGATTTTTGGAAAGGCTGGGTCTCTGAATTACTCATGAGTCGCGCTCAGTTCCCTGATGACGATACCCTACTGTACAACTTTTCAAACGAATTTACAACTATTTTCCAAAATTTGATATGAACGGAAGCGATTAAAATTCCCTCATGTCCCGGCGACGAATCTTTTCACGGCGCGGTGGCGAATCGCGCTTCCGCCTGCCTTTTGGTTTGCTTTTGGCGCTCCTTGCGGTTGGTTTATGCTTCCTCATTCCCGTCAACCAGATCGATGTCACGACGGTCAACGTTGAAAACCCCGACCTGCCTACCGCGCTCCCCACGCGCACGCCGCTCCCGTTGCCGACCAAGCCGAACATCGGGCGGATCATCTTCACCTGCACGCGAGGCGATTTCAACCAGCTGTGCTGGGTCAACGCCGACGGGACGGGATACCAGCAACTCACAAACGTGGAGGCGCATAACTATTATCCCGTGTATTCGCCGAAGGGCGGCTCCATCGTCTACGCCTCGAACCAAAACGGCGGCGCGTTCGACCTGTTTCTCTTTATCTTCGATGGGGCAAAATTGATCCGCCTGACGGATTTCATTGGGAATGTGATTTCTCCCAGCTTTTCACCGGATGGAAAACGAATCCTCTTTGCCAACCGCGCCGGCACAGGTCCAACTTCCCTGTGGATGGTGGATAACAACGGCGAAAACGCCAGCCTGCTCTACACCGGGGCAGACACCATCGTGGCGGCAGACTGGTCGCCGGACGGGAATACTATTGCCTTTGCCATGGCGGTGAATAACCCGAACGAATATCAAATCTTTCTCATGGGGGCAGATGGCTCGAATGTCCGGCAGTTAACACGCAACCTCGCTGGAATCGGTGGTAGCCTTGATTGGTCGCCGGATGGGCGCTACCTGCTGATCTACGCGGGACCCGATGGCGACAAGGATATCTTCCGCGTCGATGTTGCGGCGCAGACCGCCACACAACTCACCGACGGAGGCAATAACGCCGCCAGTTCCTATTCGCCGGACGGTCAGTGGATCGCCTTCAACTCGTTGCGAAATAACGATCAGGCTGATATATTTATCATGCGCGCCGACGGAACCGATATGCGGCAGGTGACTGTCAACCCCGACCCCGATTGGCAACCGCAATGGGAGCCGTAGTCGACCTGTACGGTTCCTTGTCTATGTTGCTCGCAAAGATAAACGCCGAGTAGTGGACAATGCGGTTTGAAACCTGATATCAAAGGTATTTCATGAAACGATTTTTTATCATCACCGCCATCATCTCCCTCCTTGCCGGTTGCGCCTCGCTTCCCGACTCTTTGGCGTTTCTACAACCCACGCAGACGAACACCCAGGGTCCAACCCCAACCGCTTTTGGCTTGCCCGATACATTCACCCCCGATCTGTTTGCGATCAACACAGCGAAAGCGACCACAACCCCTCCCACCGGGACGCCGCGCGTGACGGAAACGCCGCGCCCCACCTTTACGCCTACGGTTCGCCCCACCATTACGCTTGAGCCGCTCGACGTCAGCCTCTTCACGCCCGGTCCGCAGTTGTTTGTATCCGCCCAAAGGTCCACGAACCAACTCGTATGGGGGTATGGATGCGACGGCGCGCGGTCGGTCAAGTTGATCACCACCGTCATGAAGAAGCGCGGACTTCGCTACGTGTTGCTCTTCGTCCGCTTGCAAGATAAATACAGCGGGCGAAAAACTCCCTGGGGCGCGGGCGCCATCATGAACGATAACGATAGGGGAACGTATTTCTACACCCTGCATATCGACCAGATCGCCGAGTATAAAGATTTTCAAGACGCCTGGCTTCAATATCAATTCGTTGCCTCAACGGTGGGGCTGACGGTGTTGAGCCGCTCGATCGTTTCGCGCGTCGATATCTCGCTCACCAGTTGCCGGGCGATGAATATGCCTTGATGACCATCGATTGCACAGAGGATTTTTCATGAAGCGATTATTCCCCATTCTGCTCGCTGCCGCATTCTTGATGAACGGTTGTGGGGGGCTGGCTCCGATTCTCGAAATGATCGCCACCCCCACGCCGATCCCGCAGGATACGCCCACGCCGCAACCCACCGTTACGTTGTTTCCAACGGTAGACCTGTTCGCCACACTGACGCCCACGCCGGTCACGTTTACCCCAACCGCCACGCCGCTTGTGCCAGATCAAACTGAAACCTCCACGCCATTTCCAACCCCCACGTTTAAAGCGCCTTCCACGGTGATTGGCGAATCGTTTTTCACGCCAGTCGATAAAGGCTTCCTCACCATCCTGCTCTCCGGCGGCGCGGTCTATTGGAATTCCGGTCCCTGCTCGCCGCGCTCCATCAAGGTCACTGCTTTCGTGTCGGATATCATCCACACCGATTATGTTTTGCTGTTCATGCGCCCGCGCGAAAAATCGGATACCATGTTGCTGGGCGATTGGAGTTCCGTCGAAATGCTGCCGGGCAAGAATGGAACCTTCATCTATGAGGTTGGCGCAAAGAACATCCGCAAATATTACTGGTTCATCCAAGCCTGGGTCGAATATCAACTGGTCGCCTACGATAAAAACGGCGTGGAACTCTTCCGCTCGCAGGTGTACGATAAGACGCTCTCCCTGATAATGTGCCGGCCGTATTGACCTCTCGTGACTTTTCCTCCTGAATTGATCTCGCTTCTTTCACGGACGGGCAAACTGGTCGCGCTGACCGGAGCCGGCGTCTCGCAAGAAAGCGGACTCCGCACCTTCCGCGATTCGCAGACGGGACTCTGGGCGCAATACAAGCCCGAAGACCTTGCCTCGCCCGAAGCCTTTGCCCGCAACCCCAAACTCGTCTGGGATTGGTACGCGTGGCGGCGTGAAGCCATCAAAGGGGTGAGACCCAATCCCGGTCATTACGCCCTCGTTGAGCTCGAATCGAAGATTCCCCAATTTACCCTCATCACTCAAAATGTAGACGGTTTGCATCGCATGGCAGGGACTCGCAACCTGTTCGAACTGCATGGCAACATCCAACGCGTGCGCTGTTCCAAATGTGGAGAGTTTGCCGAAACGTGGGATGAAGATTCAGAATCCGTTCCCCGCTGTGTTCACTGTGACGGCTTGCTCCGCCCGGATGTCGTCTGGTTCGGCGAGTCGCTTCCGCGCGACCAGCTTGAAGCGGCGGTTGAAGCGGCTCGCGCCTGCGATGTCTTCTTCTCCATTGGCACATCGGGCGTTGTCCAGCCCGCCGCGTCGTTGGCGTATGCCGTGAAGAATAATGGGGCAGTGGTGGTGGAAGTCAATATGGAACCGACGCCGCTTACCTCCAAGGTGGATTTTTTCATTCAAGGCAAATCGGGCGAGATTTTGCCCGCGCTGGTGAAGGCAGTCTTTGGCGATTAGTCGAATAGATTGGAGATAGACGGCTCTTTCATGGCTTCCTTTCTATGCATTCCAATCTCTGAAGCGCCCAGCCAGCGCGGTGATTTGTTCGCGCGCCAGCACAGCAAAGATGCCAAGCGCGAGCAAGATAAGTCCCGTCGTGCCGATGATGACGACGAGCGAGAGGTTTTTCAGCGCGCTATAAATGATCGTTAATGTCCCCAGCACAACAAAGCCGATCGGCGCAAGCACGAGACTGCGCGAGCGTATGACGATGCCGTACGCAAGAATCACAAGCGATTGCACGAACAAGACCAGGAAGAAACCAAGCAACCAGGTGGATAACATTTGAATGTAAGTAGTGCCAAGCAAGACCAGTTGCGAAGCCATGCCCATCAGGAATGCGCCCTCTTTGCTCTTTGCGCGATCGAGCAAATAGTGCATCAACATGCCTAATAACGCCGCACCGATGGTGAAATATTGGGGTTCGTCCACGTTGAGTCTGATGAGCAGGGTGTAATATGAGGTCAGATACAAACCGTTCGCGGGAAATGCCAGCCACACATTGCGGCGCGCGAATGCCTCTGCCGCGAACAGCGTTGCGGCGATGGCGATTGGAAACGCATTCTCCACGCTGCTGTATTGCGCGGGAGTCAAAAACTCGACCAGTGAATAGAATATCCCAAGCGCAAGTCCGCTGTAACTAAACACCATACCCAATGCTTTGGTTTGTTTCATGCTTCTGAGGACGGTTCCCCCGAGGTAGTACATCGCGCTCAAGAAGGTGAGAACAGGAAGTCGTACGTCGAGTTCGAAAAACGCCAACATGTAGACGACCGTTAATGCAAAAGACGAAGTTCCAAGATAGCCAATTGTAGGAGATTTGAATCGATAGGCATATGCCGTAGACAAAAGCGCATAGACGCCGAAAATGATCGCCGCATAACCGAAGTACAGCGCGCCTTCGGTGAGGAATACATACGCGACCAGCATGTTGAATCCAACTACGCCAATTCCCAGAGCGACGGGGGGCCAGTTCCAGACGCGCTTGATGCTAAGCGGACCTGTGAAGAATAACTCGGGCAGGAGCAATAGCATACTCGCCAGTAATAACCGATAGCCAATGTATATCTCCATTGTTTTTATGGGAGGCAATGCAAAGAACGAGAGGAATGCGCCAAGCCCGGCGAGCAGGGCGGCTGTCCACACATACCAGCGCGGTTGGCTTGCGTGGACCAAGGCATACACAATGCCTGTGGCAAGGAATGCGGCGAACGCATACGTGACCCCTTCCGCCAAGCCCCAGAGAATCGCTACCGAAAACAGCGGCAGGGACAAAGCGAGCAGAGGGTATTGATATTTCTGAGCTAGATCGTCTTTCAAGCGGCCTGCAATAGCGCTGCTGAAGGCCATAAGCGCGCCCCACGTGCCGAAGCCGGCGATCATTGCGGGCGCGGGCGCGTCAAACATGGAGAGGAACAGGAAGGGGATGAGGAAAAGAGAAGCGACAGCCGCCCAAGGGAAAAGCACGAACGGAATGATCAGATCGCTCGCGGCGAAGTACAATACGACAACGAGGCACGTCAGGATATTTGCGATCCAAATATCGGCTGTGATGCTTGACTTGAAGAGATTCACAATGATCGCTATTCCAGAAGCGATTAGAGTCATTCCTTGCGCTGCTTGGGTAGAGATGAACAATGGCAGGGCAAAAGTAGTACCCTTCCACCTCTTGAGGCTGTACACACCGAGCAAGCCGATGAATGCGGAGATTCCCGCCGTGGCTATTATCCAGTCTAGAGATCCTGCGAACGCGGTCACGAGACGAATCCCACCGAGTGTGAGTCCTGCGAACGATGTCATGCTGAATATGCGCGATTGATAGAACCATGTGTCGAACGCCCAAATGACCGCCATCATGATGAAGACAGCAGACCAATATAAACCGTTGAACCTTGTGGGCATGCTTAGGAGATCGGCGATCACGCCCGCATCGATGAGGAGCAGGAAGGAAAAGATTACGGCAAACGCAAAACTGGGTTGAGGCAATCGCTTTTTGAACCCCACTGCGCCTGCGGCAAAAATAATCGTGGCGATCAGCAAAACGGGTAACCGCGCGGATTCAACAAGCGCGGCTAAGATCGCCGCCGCCGCGATCACAAAGAACGCGCCGAGATACAAATAGATCCGCGCGCTTGTCTCGCTCAATAGAACCTGCGTCAATGACATGCTTGGCATTGACGCGGGCAGAGGTTGGACGGTCGGTTTTGGCGTTTCAGGGTGAAGCGCCGGTGGAGCCGAAGGTTCGGATGGTTCGACTTTCGATATTGGCTCGGCGATCGTTTTGGCAGGCGCGGGTTGCTTGATCGCGATACTCGTGTGGATGTCGGGATTATATCGTCGTCGAATCTCCTCGGCGCGATGAGTTTCGATCAATCCATCCTCTTCCCACTTGGCAACTTCGCGCAAGATCAGCGTCCTGTCTTCGTTGGGGATGGCGGCGCGTAGAGACAAGACCCGTTGACTGGTTTGAAGTCCGAGCGCGATCAATGCGTATTTTTGAACTGCGCCTTGAGCCTTAACTGCCAATTCTTCCAGCCGCTTCACAATGGCAGGGCTGGAGTAATTCACGTGCTCCAACATATGCATGGCGTCTAACTGTTTTGTTGTATCGTCGCTGTTGAGATCCCCTAGAATCTTGTCCAAGACTTCCTGCGCTTCATTGTTCGACATAGCAGTTTCCTTTTCCTGCATAATCAAACCCTTGTAAGTGATGATGGTTATGATGGTTTTCGCGCAGTGCGCTGGAGCCGAACGTCCAAGATCGCCTTCAAAACTGCCAAAAACTATCAGGCTTTACAACTCGCCTGACGCAGTGTATCTCTCTTGAAGAACACCGAGGATGATGTGAGAGGGGCGAAGAACCTCCATCACGGCGCATGCGATCTTTGATTCACTTCAACACCACGCCGCTTCTGGCAGGGATGGTGAATTTCAGCCGTTCTTCAATAATAATGTCGTGGGCGATTCCATGCACTGCATGAAGATTCTTCTTTGTGGAAGGATGCGTTTCATGCGTGACGTGAATTTGCTGAGGCGATTCGGATACATTTAACGCCACGATGAAAGTTTTCCCCTCGAACGAACGCGAGTAAGCATACACGCCGTTCGCCGACCAGAGCCGCTTCATGTCGCCGCGCCTGAAGGCGGGATTCTTCGTCCGCAGCGCGATGATCTCCTTAAAGTAGCCCAACAAGTCCTTGTCCCATTTGTGTTCATCCCATGAGAATGACTTTCGGCAAAAGGGATCGTGCTCGCCGTCCAGGCCGATCTCGTCGCCGTAGTAGATGCACGGCGCGCCGGTGATGGTCATCATGAACAGCCACGCGAGTTTGAGCGAGTCTTTGTCGCCGCTTGCAAACGATAAAAAGCGCGGCATGTCGTGACTGTCGAGCAGGTTCAGTTGCGAGCGCGTAATCTCGGGTTTATACAAGCCCATCATGTGGTCAATTCGGTCTGCGAACTCGTGTGCGTCAATGGCGCCCTGAATGTTTTTAAAATTCGACTGCTGGTGCGCCACGCGCAAATCGAGATGCTTGGCGGGGAAAAATGCCGCACACGCGTTCGTTGCGACGTAATTCATCACCGCGTCGAACTGATCGCCCTGTAGCCAACGTTGCGACTCGTGCCAAATCTCGCCGACGATGTACGCCTCGGGGTTTGCGCTCCGCACGCGGCGGCGGAATTCCTGCCAGAACGAATCGTCGTCAATTTCGGCTGGCACATCCAGCCGCCAGCCGTCCGCGCCGAATCGAATCCAATGTTCGGCAACATCAAAAAGAAACTCACGCACATCGGGATTGTTCGTGTTGAGCTTTGGAAGCGCGGGCAAGTTCCACCACGCGCGGTAACCGATGGCGGTGAGACTGTCTTCATGATGCAAAAGTTTCTGCTCATGCGGGCTTGGGTACGCGCCCCAATGTTTTTTCCCTTGCAGGCGTTCTTCATCGAAGAAGAACCAATCCTTGTAGGGCGAGCCTGCTCCGTTCTCGAGCACATGATGAAATTGCCAAAAGCCGCGCGAGGCGTGATTAAACACCCCGTCGAGAATGACGCGGATGTTCTTCTTGTGCGCCGCATCCAGCAGAACGCGCAGGGCGTCATTGCCGCCGAGGAGCGGATCCACGTTGTAGTAGTCGAATGTATGGTAGCGATGATTCGACGCGGATGAAAATATCGGGTTGAGGTAGAGCGCGTTGATTCCCAAGTCCACGAGATAATCGAGTCGTTCCGCAACGCCGTAGAGGTCGCCGCCTTTGAAGCCGTGCGGGGTGGGAGCGGAATCCCACTCTTCAAATCCGATGTCGGGCATGCGCCTGCCGCGCGCGAATCGGTCGGGAAAAATCTGATAAAAGATCGCGTCTTGCACCCATTCTGGTGTGGTCATTCAACCTCGAAAAGCAGATTAGCGCGGTGTCGCCGCGCTAATCGTGATCTGAAAATCTTGCGTGAGAATTTATCGTATTGCCTGCTCGCTTGCCGCATCGAAAATGTGGAAGTTATCCATGTCGAACGCGACTTGCGCCTGTTGACCCACGCGCAATTTCGAGCGTGGATCGACGCGCGCGACGAACGTGTTCTGTCCGCTCATCAGGTAAAGGAAGATCTCGTTACCCATTAACTCGGTTACGTCCACTTTTACATTGACCTTTTCCGAGTCGATATTCGCGGGGACGAAGTCGGCGTCGTGAATGTTCTCAGGGCGGATGCCAAAGACCACCTCTTTGCCCGCGTGGTTTTCGAATGCCTTTGCCTTGGAGGAGGGAATCGCCACAGAGAAATCGCCGGTATCCACCAGTAATGTATCTCCATCTTTGCGCAACTTGCCGCGGAAGAAGTTCATGGCAGGCGAGCCGATGAAGCCAGCCACGAACAAGTTGTTCGGGCGGTCGTACAGATTCTGCGGCGTGTCGAGTTGTTGCAACACGCCTTTGTTGATCACTGCAATACGCGTCGCCATCGTCATGGCTTCGGTTTGATCGTGAGTCACATAAATGAAGGTGGTCTGCAACCGCTGGTGCAGTTTGCTGATCTCAGAGCGCATCTGCACGCGCAATTTCGCGTCGAGGTTCGAGAGCGGCTCATCGAACAGAAAAACTTTCGGTTCGCGCACGATGGCGCGCCCCACCGCCACGCGCTGGCGCTGTCCGCCTGAAAGCTGACGCGGCTTCCGGTCGAGATAATCCGTGATGCCTAAAATCTCAGCCGCTTCGCTCACGCGGCGCTTGATCTCCTCTTTCGGCGTTTTGCGCAGTTTCAAACCGAACGCCATGTTATCGTACACCGAGAGATGCGGGTACAACGCATAGGACTGAAAGACCATGGCAATATCGCGGTCTTTCGGCGCCACATCGTTCACCACGCGGTCGCCAATGCGGATCTCGCCGCTGGAAATTTCCTCCAAGCCAGCCAACGAGCGCAGGGCGGTGGTCTTGCCGCATCCCGAGGGACCTACCAACACAAGGAATTCCTTGTCTTCGATGTGAATATTCAGGTCATTCACAGCGGTTACATCACCATACTTTTTGAACACGTGATCGAACGTTACGCTTGCCATGGGTCTTTCCTCCGTTTCGTGGGAATATAGTGACCGGATTATACACCCGCATTTTTTATTGTTGGAAGGAAGTTCTTCCCGATTTTCACGTGGATAAATACCCGCTTCGCCCCAACGGGTGAGCCTGATTCTGCTCTTCGAGTTTGTCCACCCTTCACGCGTGGCGCGGGAGGCTATCGGCAGTAAGGTGACGGTCACTTGCGAAGTGACCGTCACCTCAACGGTTTACCAACCACACGCCAAACAAAATAATTCCACCGCCGACCAACGATGCAAGCGTGATCGCTTCATTGAGAATGAAGAACGCGACGACCATCGCGATCAACGGTTCGATATACAAAAATACACCGGTGCTTGCAGTGGTTAATGCTTGCAAGGCGTCGTACCATGCGATGTACGCCAGCCCCGAACAAAAGATTCCGAGAAAAGTAATTCCGAGCCAGCCGTTGAAAGTCAACTCAGGGACTTCTACAATCAATCCATTCCCAACAAATAGCGCGGAGGCGAACAGCCAGCCGAACAGCATCATATAGAAAACGAACAGACTTGCCGAGGTGGTTTTCAGTCCGCGCCGCGAGAGGACCGACACGACCGCCCAGTTGACCGCGCTGACGAGGATGAGGATGTCGCCCGGCGCGCCAAATTTCCCAATCGAGATCGAAGCGAGGTTTCCATCCGAAACGACAAGCAGAACGCCGAAGAATGCCAACGCAATGCCGAAAATCTTGACGAGCGATAATCCCTCTTTGAGGATCAGCCAACCGAGAATCGCCATGAAGACCGGAGTCGTCGCCACGATCCACGCGGTGGTGCCAGCCTCGGAAGTTTGCAAGCCGTTCGATTGAAGCCATTGATGAAACGTGATGCCCAAAAAGCCGAGTAGCGCGAAATACCCCCACTCGTTTTTCTTCGGCAGGGAAAATTCTTTTCGCAGGGCAACCGCCGCGCCAAGAACGAGCAGACCCATCCCAAAGCGGAGCCACACAATGGTGATCGGCGAGACATCCTTCAGCGCGACTTTGGTGGCAATGAACGACGCGCCCCAAACCACCGCGGCGAAGGTCGCTTCGAAGTACGGGAGCAAATTCGATTTTGTCATAGCGATTATTGGTTTTGCCAATTCCTTTAATAACTACCCGATACTTTCCTTTTTTGGACGCTGACCGCGAAGCGCGCTGAAAACGCTGATAAAAACTTTTTTCGCCCGTTTTTGAAAAATCCGCGTTTATCAGCGTTTTTCTGCGTCCCATTTTTTAAACTGTCAGGTAGGTAGTTCCTTTACTCTTGCCTCAATTGGCGAGCATACAATTTTAATTCGATATCGTCCGCAGACAGCCTGATCATTTTTTCATGCGCAAAGCCGATTCGCTCGAGCACGCGGATCGAGCCTGAGTTCTTCGGGTCTACAATGGCGACAATGCGTGTCAGCCCGAGCGTCTCTTGGGCAAACTCCACCACTCGTTGCGCCGCATCCACGGCAAAGCCGCGCGACCAGAATTGCGGCAGGAACGCGTACCCGATGTCCACATCCTCCAGCGCCTCGCGTTTAATCAACCCACACATGCCCATTCTTTCGCCGGTCTCTTTCAAAACGACCGCCAGCAAACCGAATCCGTTTGTGGCGTAACTTGCGATTGGTCCGCGTTCCAGATATCCTTCCGCGTCGGCAACACTTCGAACGCCGCGATCCCCGATGTTCTGGATGAATGACGGTTCGTTCAGCAGTTTGAGGATGAATTCGGCATCTGTCACAGCAAACTCTCTCAGGATCAATCTTTCGGTTTCCAGCATCGTCATAGCGTCTTTTCCTTTTTTCTTTCGATGGCTTCCGTGTAGTCGCTGTAACCACCGGTATATTCAGCGATGCGTGAATCTTTCAACTCGAAGATGCGGTTGACGGTTCGATCCAGAAAATAACGGTCATGCGAAATGACGAGGACGGTCCCGTTGAAATCGTTGAGCGCGTTCTCCAACACTTCAGCGGAGGCGATATCGAGATTGTTCGTCGGTTCATCCAGCAACAGGAAGTTGGCTCCCGATAGGACGAGTAACGCCAGCTGAAGCCGACTCCGCTCGCCGCCCGAGAGCGAGCCGACCTTTTGAGTCGCTTGACGATAGGTGAACAGGTAGCGGGTCAGGAAAGAAACGGCGCGTCCCTCGCTCATGTTGCCGCCGAGTCGCACCGCGTCCAGTACGGATTGATCGAAGTCCAGCGTCTCGTGTTCCTGCGCGTAATATCCGACCTTCACGCTGGGCCCGATCTTGATCTCGCCGCTTGTGGGATTCTCTTTTCCGAGGATCAATCGCAGTAACACAGACTTCCCCGCGCCGTTCGCGCCGATCAGCCCCACGCGCTCGCCATGCCGAATGAGGAAGTTGATGTTATCAATCACGCGACTCCCTCTCCCTGTGGGAGAGGGCAGGGGTGAGGGTAGAGTCGCAAGGTGTGGAAAATGTTTACTTACCCCCACAAACTCCAACACCTGATTCGACCCGCGCCAACCATTGAGTTCCAGATCCATTTTGCGGCGTTCGGTCACGGGCTTTTCGATCTTGTCCATCTTGTCGAGCCGCTTCTGCATGGATCGCGCTTTGATTGCCATCTTTTCGTTGTCGTAGACTTTTGCCCACATCGCAAAGCGTTTGATGGCAATTTCCAACCGCCCGATCTCGCGTTGCTGGACTCGAAACAACTCCTCCTGCCGCGCAAGCCGTTCTTCTTTGTCTATGATGTATTCGGTGTAGTTTCCTGCAAAGGTTGTGATCTTTCCGTCTTCGATCTCGGCGATGTGACTCGCCACCGCGTCGAGGATATAGCGGTCATGTGAAATGATGACTACCGCGCCGTCATAGGCATTGATTAGTTTTTCGAGAAACGTTTTGCCCGGCATGTCGAGGTGATTGTCAGGCTCATCGAGGAACAATACAGACGGTTTCGCCAGCAATAGCCGCGCCAGCCCGATCAACTTTTTCTGTCCACCGCTCAACACATGGACGGGCTTCTCGAAATCCGATTCGGGCAAACCAAGTCCGCGCAACATTTCGCGGACGCGAGATTCGTAATTCGCGCCGCCAAGCGACTCGAACTCTTCCAGCAGTTTGTGTTGTTCATCCAACACACGCGCCAATTTTTTCGAGTCGCCATACACTTCTGGCTCGCCCAATTTCGATTCGACTCGCTGCAACTCCGCTTCCACCTCCGCCACGCGCGGATTTCCCTCCAGCGCGAGCGAGATCGCCGTTCGATTCGGTTCGAATTCGGGATGCTGAGGCAGGTAGCCAACGGTCACGCCTTTCGCGCGAATGACCGTCCCGCCTTTTTCGGGCGCGTGCTCGCCGACGATCATTTTCAATAGTGATGACTTCCCCGCGCCGTTCGGTCCGATCAACCCGATCTTCTGGTCGTGTTGAATCTCCCAACCCAAGTCGCGGAAGATGGCGTGAGAGCCGAGGATGAGGGTGGTATTTGAAATTGTGATCGAGATCATGTGTGCTCCAATAATACTTGTTTACTTCGGTGGTCGAGTGGGCGAAGCCCGTATCGAGACCACCACGCCGTAAAATATTTCTTATTACAAAAGTTTGTATACGAACCTGTGGTTTCGGTACGCCCTCCGCTTTCGCTTCGGGCTACTCAACCACCGGGCTTGGATTAAACAAAAACGCCGTGACGCTTGGCGCCACGGCGTAATCAAACGAAGGAAATCCGTTCAGGCAACAGGCGCGATTCGAGGAGGCGGGGTCGTCTCAAATCCGCGCATACCGATGCAGAGGAAAGTATTGCCCAACTTTTCGTATCGCATGGCGCGGATTATTATGGCTTTACCAAAGTAGGTTGACAAAGAGCAAAAAGTAGATCCTTCTCGGTACAATTGCGAGTAGAGACAAGCAAAAAGACCGAGGAGGATCTAAAATGGAGTATAGCACAGGCAAAGTTGAACGAGAGTTCAGTGCGGAGGGCTTTGAGTATGAACGCGGGAGTGTGTATGAACGGTTCTGTCAGTTAACGGATGTTCGGAAGGCCAAGGGGAAGCGTTACCGTCTGGAAACTGTGCTGATGATCATTGTGCTGGCAAAGTTGTGTGGCAGTGATCGACCGATGGAAATTGCGGATTGGGCCAGCAACCATCAGGAGCAGCTTGTGAAGTTATTGCGTCTGGAGCGACCCAGCCTGCCGCATTACAATACGTATCGTCGGATCATGGCACACGTGGTCTATCAGGAAGAGATCGAGAGGTTGGTGGGGGAATACAACCAGGGTGGTGCGCACGGGGAAGTGTATGCGCTGGATGGGAAGGCGGTGCGCGGCATGCGCAAGAAGGATGAAGAGGCGGGAGAATATTTGTTGAGTGTCTATGATGTGGAACAGGCAAAAGTACTGTCGCAGGTGGAAGTGGGTCGCAAAGAAAATGAAATCACGAAAGCCTCCAAAGCCCTACACCCTGTGGAAATCTCACACAAAGTGGTCACCGCAGATGCGATTCACACTCAAAGAGCCCTAGCCACTCAGATTGTGAGCCAAGGCGGCGACTATGTTCTGCCAGTCAAGGAAAATCAATTGCACTTATACCAACACATTCAGCAACTCTTTGCCCCTGAATATCCGAAGCCTGGTTTTGGGAAAATCCAGACCGATTTCCTCACGGCTCAAAAAGTCAACAAAGGGCATGGCCGCCTTGAAACTCGCACGATGACCACCAGTGAAATGCTCAACCCCTATTCGACTTGGCCGGGTCTGGCGCAAGTCTACCGTTTGGAACGTCAATTCCAATGGTGGCGTTCTGGACGCTGCTACCGTACTTCCCATGAAATCGAATTCGGCATTACCAGTTTGACCCGTACCCAAGCCACTCCCGCCCGCCTCTTGCATATTCGCCGCGCCCATTGGGGCATTGAGACCGGGTTGCATTATCGCAGAGATGTCACTTTCAAAGAAGATGCTACTCGCATGACTGTCGGCAATACTGGAAAAGTCATGGCCTCCCTCAACAATCTTGTTTTGGCTCTCATTCGACAGGCTAAATTTCATAATGCCGCTCACGCCCGTCGCTGGTTTGCCGCGCACATCTCACAAGCCTTTGCCCTACTCACCACACCTTTTTCTCTACTTTGGTAAAGCCATACGCGGATTATAACATTCCCTGCTCAAATTACGAACATTCTGATACAATACCGCCCGCACGTCCTGAAATTCGGAAGGCTCGCGAAAGCCCCCGCTCGTCACAGGCTGGGGCTTTTTTGTCGCAAAGTGCGCAAGTAAACACGGAAACAGGTAAACACGAAATACGCAATACGCAATACGCAGTACGAAGCATATCCCCGTTGCTCGACTAACCAACTACCAAACTACCAAACAAAGAAACTAACCAATGCTAACAACCCGCACCGACCTCCGCAACATCGCCATCATCGCCCACGTTGACCACGGCAAGACCACCCTCGTGGATGGTTTACTCCGTCAATCGCACACCTTCCGCGACAACCAGCACGTGGAAGAACGCGTCATGGATTCCAACGACCTCGAACGCGAGCGCGGCATTACCATCCTTGCCAAAAACACCGCCATCACGCTCAACGATCCCAAGACCGGCAAGCCCATCAAGATCAACATCGTGGATACGCCCGGTCACGCCGATTTCGGCGGCGAGGTCGAGCGCGTGATGAACATGGTGGATGGCGTCCTGCTCCTCGTGGACGCGGCGGAAGGTCCCATGCCACAAACGCGCTTCGTGCTCAAGAAGGCGCTTCAAATGGGACACAAAGCGGTCGTCGTCATCAACAAAGTGGATCGCAAAGACGCCGAACCGGAACGCGTCCTCAATGAGACCTTCGACCTGTTCATCGAACTTGGCGCCTCCGACGAGCAGGCGGAATTCCCCGTCGTCTACGCCATCGGGATCGACCAACGCGCCGGGCTGACCACTGAACTTGGTCCCGACCTTCAACCTTTATTCGACGTGATTTTGAATCACATCCCCGCTCCCAACGTGGACGCGGACGCGCCCCTGCAAATGCTCGTCACCACCCTGGGCTACGACGACTATCGCGGCGTGACCGCGGTGGGTAGAATTTTCTCCGGCACGATCAAAGCCGGTCAGCGGCTTGCGCGATTAACCATGGATGGAAGAAATTTACCCGAATCGGCAAAGTATCTTTACACATTCCAGGGTTTGAATAAGATCGAGATCGAAGCCGCCAATGCCGGGGATATTGTTTCGCTGGCAGGCTTGGAGGAGATCGCCATCGGCGAAACACTCGCCGACCCGGCGAACCCCGTTGCTTTACCCACAATTAAAGTAGAAGAGCCCACCGTCCGCATGACGTTTGGCGTGAACACATCGCCCTTTACCGGCAAAGAGGGGAAGTGGAGCACCTCCCGCAAACTGCGCGAGCGTTTGTTCGAGGAACTTCGCACGAACGTTTCACTGCGAGTCGAAGAGACCGATTCGGCTGAAAATTTTTTGGTCTCAGGCCGCGGCGAGTTGCATCTTGGCATCCTCATCGAAACCATGCGGCGCGAAGGCTATGAATTCCAAGTCTCGCGCCCGGAAGTGATCTTCCACAAAGCGGACGATGGGATGTTGCTCGAACCGTTCGAGGAAGTGCACATCGAGACCAGCAACGAGACGGTTGGGGCGGTGGTCGAAATGCTGGGGAGTCGTCGCGCCAAAATGATGGAGATGCACGACGCGGGTCAGGGCATGACGCGCATGGTCTACATTGCGCCCACGCGGGGCTTGCTCGGTTTCCGTTATCAGTTCCTGACCTCTACGCGCGGCGCGGGGGTGATGCACAGCATCTTTCATGGGTACGATGAAATGGCGGGAGCGATGTCCACGCGGCAAACAGGCTCACTCGTGGCGTGGGAGGCGGGCGATTCCACGGCGTACGCGCTGAAGAACGCGGAAGAGCGCGGCACGTTGTTCATCGGTCCCGGTGTGGCTGTCTACGAAGGCATGGTGATCGGCGAGAACACGCGCGGGCAGGATATGCCCATCAACGTGTGCAAGAAAAAGCATCTCACCAATATTCGCTCGGCGGGCGCGGATATGGAAATCCGCCTCACGCCGCCGCGCCGCATGTCGTTGGATGAGGCGGTCGAATATTTGTCTGACGACGAATTGCTTGAGGTCACGCCCGAGTCGTATCGCATCCGTAAACGGATTCTCAACACCGACGATCGCGGCAAACAAACCAAGAAAATGAAGGAAGCGTTGGGAGAGGAATAATTTTCATTCACGCTCATAGAGTCGGACAGGTCTCGCGCGCCATGCGCGAGACCTGTTTCTTTTTGCGTTTATACCGCGACGGCGGTTTAACAACCAAATGAATTGGTGGAATCGGTTTCGATGCCAGCCGCGTTATACGCCTCGAGGCGATAACTCACGGTCTGCCCGGAGTCTACCGCGGATTTGTCCACGAACGAGGTGGTGTTCGCCGGGAGATCGGCGATCAACTCTCCGTTGCGATAGAGGCGGAAGCCGGTTTCGTTTTCCGATTTGTCGGACCAGGTCAGCGTTACAGTGAGTTCGGTGTTGACTCCGTTGAATTCACACGAATAATCCCAACTTTGAAACGATGGCGCTTTTGGCGGAGGTTTCGTGGCGGTCGGCGGCGGCGTGACGCTCGGCACAACCCAGTAACTGCCGCTCACTTCGACGAACTCGCCCCACAACCAGCATTGACCGGTTGGGCTGTCGGACGATTTCACGAGCCAGTAATTTGCGATCCCGTAGTTGCCGACGATCTCCAGTTTGGCGTTCGGCAAATAGGTGAACACCACTGCGTACTCTTGACCCGGTCCCGCGCGGCAGTTCGTTTGCTCGCGGACGATGAGCATCGGCACGGAATAGGTCGGTGTGATGGTTGCCGTCGCCGCGTTTGGATTCGTTGTGCTTGTTAGACTTGGTATCGGCGAAAACGTCGCGGTGATGGGAACGTCCGCGCCATTTTGGAGACCCTCCATGAGCGCGGTTTGAAGTTCCGGTGGCATTTGGTTTTCATCTGTAGGCGGTTGCGCGTCGGGCAAATTGCAGGCGAGCATCGCCGCGATCAACGCGAAGGATGCGATCGCAATGTTGGTTTTGTTTCTCATTTAATTTTCAAGTGCGCGCGCCCGCCCACGCGGAAATATTTCACGCGTCCCTTTTCGTCGCGGAGGATGTCGGCGAGCGCGCCGTTGTAGGGTTCGTCCAAACCGATGAGGTTATCTTTGTCGTAAAACGCGAATCGCATCGGCGCGAGAGCGGGACCCGGCGGCGCGTCGGGCGTGGGGAATCCTCCAAGCGGGATGTGATGATACACGAGATATTTTCCTTTTGTCTTGATGTCGAAACATTCGGTGCCGATCTTATATCGCCCGACGAATTCTTTTCCGTCTTGCGGATTCTTCATCGGCTTCGGTGATTTGAGTTTGATCCCAAAATAGAGGTCGAGCGCCCAGCCGAACGTCTGCGCGGTGATGACGCCGCCCTCGTCGCTGTTGGTGAGGATGGCGAGCGCGAAATCTTTTTCGGGGATGTAGAAGAAATACGCTTGCTGTCCGTTGGTCGCGCCGCCGTGCGCGTACGCGGTGAGAGCATCGGCATAGCGGATGAACCACGTGATGCCCATGTCGCCGCGCCCGCCCGCGCTCACTTGTTTGACGCGCATCGCTTTGAGACTCTTGCGCGTGATGATTCTGTTACCACTGCCCATGTGGAAGCGCGCATACTTCAGCAAGTCTTTGACCGTGCTGACGACTCCTCCCACGCCGTTGCCTGCCCTGCCAATCGCCCACGGACGCGACACGTGAGTTTTTTTGTCTTTGCGATAATGCCCGACAACGAAGCGATGCGTGAAGAGAATATCGCTTGGATAAAGGAACGACATGTTCAAGCCAAGAGGATCGAGCAACATTTCCTGCAATGCCTGCTCGTATGATTTTTTCGTCACCACTTCGATGACCCGCGAAGCGACGTTGAATCCCGTGTTGTTGTACGACCAGATTTTTCCCAGCGGCTGAATCTGCGGAAGATGGGAAATATCTTTCACCATTTTATCGAGCGCGTCGTCGCCATCGCCGAAACTGTTGAAATAATCGCCGACCCATCCGCCCGTGTGCGTAAGCAAGTGACGGATGGTGACTTTCTTCGCCACGCTTTCATCCTTGAGTTTGAAATCTTTGATGTACTTTCGCACAGGCGCGTCGAGATTCACTTTTCCCTGCTCGGCGAGCATCATCAGCAATGTGGCAGTGAATGTCTTGCTGATCGAACCGACTTGCATCAACGTATCGGCATTGACGGGCAAAGGGTTTTCGAGACTCGTGACGCCGAATCCCGCCGTCCAATCTTTGCCTTTGTGATAAATTCCGATGGCGACGCCGGGAACGTGGAGTCGCTTCATTTCTTTTTGGATACGCGTGGAAATGGTTTTGAAGTTTGCGTTGGGGGAGGTTGTCGTTTTCATAGACTGATTGAAGAGACCTCAGATGTTTTGAAAACCTCCGAGGTCTTTGATGTTATTCTCCGGTTCCTTCCATCCACGTGGACTGATACTCGGGCTTCTCGAATTCGAGCGCGTCCTTCGTGAGATGCAGCGGATAAAACGTATCCACCATCACGGCTAACTCTTTCGTTTCTTTCGCGCCGATGGAGGCTTCGGTCATGCCGGGTTGCGGACCGTGCGCCAAGCCGTAGGGGTGCATGGAAATGTCACTGCGGTCAATGCCTTTGCGCGACATGAAGTTGCCCTCGGCATAATAGATCACCTCATCCGAGTTGACGTTCGAGTGATTGTACGGCGCGGGGATGGCGAGCGGATGATAGTCGAATAGTCGCGGGACGAACGAGCAGACGACGAAGTTATGCGCGTCGAAGGTCTGATGAACGGGCGGCGGCTGGTGGACTCGTCCCGTGATCGGCTCGAAATCTTCGATGTTGAAGATCCACGGGTAGAGATAGCCGTCCCAGCCGACAACGTCGAAGGGGTGATAATCCAAAATGTGTTTCGATAGGCGATCGCGCACTTTCACGCGCACTTCAAAGTCGCCGCGTTCGGTGTGCGTTTCAAGTTCTTCGGGCGTGCGGATGTCGCGTTCACAGTACGGCGCGTGTTCGAGCATTTGACCGAAATTGTTTCGGTAGCGTTTCGGCGGCTCGATCTGCGATGGGTTCTCGATGGTGAAGAAACGCGCCTCGCTTCCGTCAATGTGCATTTGCCACGTCGTGCCGAACGGGATCACGATGTAATCGCCTTTGCGGAATTTGAGATTCCCAAACTGCGATTTCAACACGCCGCTTCCTTCATGCACCCACCACGTTTCGTATGCCTGCGCGTTGCGATAGAAATAATCCATGCTCTTCGACGCGCGCGCCACGCCGAGGATCACATCCTTGTTGGCGAGAAGCGGAATCCGCGCGGAGACCGCGTCGCCGCCAAGAGGCGCATCGGCAGTCTTGAACGCGCGATGACGGATGGGACCAAACTCCACGGTTTCAGGCAGACGCGAGCCGAGGTCTTCGGTGTGTTTGACGCGCGCCGGGATGAAGTTGTGATAGAGGATGGATTGCAGGGATGAGAATCCCTCCAGTCCCATCAGTTCTTCGCGGTACAGTTCGCCGTTCGGTTTTCTGAATTGCACGTGCCGCTTGTGTGGGATTTGTCCGAGTTTTTGATAGAAGGGCATTTTGGACTCCGTATTTCGTGTGTTCTCCCGCCGTTCAACTGCGGGAGAAACGGATTGTAGTATTTCGTATTGCGTAAATTCTCCCGCGTTCCTTCGGCAGTTCAACTGCCGAAGGAACGGCGGTAAGCAACTCTCCTAAGGCGAAATCGTTATAGATTGGATCAAGGCGTCTAAGGAAGCAAGAACCGGCGTAAATGAGGAGGGATCCGCCGCGGTGAGTTTATCCGCGACCGCCAGATAGTACGCGTCCATTTCGCCCGGGGCGGCGGAAGCGTAATCGGGGAAGTTGATTCCGTCCGCCGATGGGTTCTCCGCTGTGGATTGAAGCGGCGACACGACCGGCAAGATCGCGATCACATAATATTTTCCGTCGCTGGTGAGACCTTGATAGTGATAGATCTGTCCGGTGCGGATGATCGGACCGGGAAATTGCGAAAAGTGCGAGATCATGCGAATGCCTGAGCCGTTTTGAAAATTTAGCCTCTCACCTTTTGCAACCAGGTCTTGACCCGCGTTATAGAACGGAATACCCGGAGCCGAATCGAGATCGACCGGCGCGGACGGGCTGGCGAGCAACGCCTGCAACTCCGGGATGCTCAGGCTCGCGCCCGGACTGACCTCTGCAAATGCTTGCGTTGGGTATACGTAAATGGTCGGCTGGATGGGATGGTTTGGGTCTGTTCCGGTATACCCGGTCAGCGTAAACACAATATGTTCGGGAGCCATTTCCCATGGGGCGGTGTCGCCACCGACGGCCGGCTCAAGGATTGGCGTCGCGCCGCTAGCGAGTCCGTTGGGGATGACGAACGAAACATGATTGAAAGAGACTTCAATACCAGCGGGAAGCGGCGTTGCCGCCGTAACTGTTTCGGCGGGCGTCTCGGCAGTGTAAGCTTGCAATGTTGACGCCACAACAGTTTCGAGTTGTCCCGGGTTTTCAGCGGCTGGAGTTGCATTGCCGCACGCCGTTAACCCAATTGCCAACATCATTGACGCGCATGTAAATTGTTTGAGCGAGTTCAATGGATTATCCTTTCGCGCCGACCGTGTTTCGTAACAAACCAATGCGCTCAACTTCTAATTCGACCACATCGCCCTCGTTCAGCCACGGACCTTGGTTCTTGGTCAACTCATACAAACACCCTGTACCCACAGTGCCGGAGCCGATCACATCGCCTGGTTGGAGCATAACCGATTCGGACGCGCGGGCGATGATATCTCCGAATGACCAGTAAATATCGTTGAAGTTGCCGCGTGAGACTTCTGTGCCGTTGATCTTGGCGGTCATCAATAGGTCGTACACGCCCGGTCGTGTTGTTGCTTTATCGGCAAGCGATTCGTGAGTGACGATGACCGGTCCGTAGGAGGAGGCGAAATCTTTCGATTTGACCGGACCGAAGTTGACCCTCATCTCTTGCACTTGCAGGTCGCGCGCCGACCAGTCGTTGAAAATGGTATAGCCGAAGATATGCTTTGGGGCATCCTCTGCTTTGATGTTCATGCCCGCCTTGCCGATGATCACCGCGATCTCCAATTCAAAGTCAATGGCGTTGGTGTAGGCTGGATGGGGAATCACGTCATCATGCCCGAAATCGTTGGTGGGGTTCGAGAAATAAAAGACCGGGAACTTATACCAATTCTCTGGCACATCTTGTCCGCGATTACGGTTCGCGGTTTTGACGTGGGTTTCAAAGGCATACGCATCGCGCAAGGTTTTGGGATGGATCGGCGAGAGGAATTTCACCTCATCCAGCGCGAGTGATTCCTTTGCGGCTTTCTGCGATGCGGCTCCCGCGCCCGCGGCGATCACCGCGAGCATGTCGGGGTAGGGCAGGGTGTGGACGCGGTCGTCCACGACGATGGCAGGCTGGGTCGTGGCGCGAAGCGTGCTGACGGTGGCAAATTTCATAGTGTGAGTCCTATGTCAAAGGTCGCAAGTCGCAGGTCGTTGACTTTCGACCTTTGACCTTCAACTTTCAACTATAGATTGCCTCGTCGTTCCTGTTCCACTTCAATCGACTCGAACAGCGCTTTGAAGTTACCCTTGCCGAATCCTTTCGCGCCGTGACGTTGGATCACTTCGATGAACATCGTCGGGCGGTCTTGGATGGGCTTGGTGAAGATCTGCAAGAGGTAGCCTTCGTCGTCGCGGTCAACGAGGATGCCAAGATCGTGGATGGCTTTCATGTCCTCTTTGATCGAGCCGACGCGGTCGGGCAACGCCTCGTAATAGGTGTCTGGCACGCGCAAAAATTCCACGCCGCGACTGCGGAGGGCGTCAACGGTCTTGAGGATATCGCCCGTGATGATGGCGACGTGTTGCACGCCGGGCGTCAAATAATAATCGAGATATTCTTCGATCTGGCTTTTGCGTTTGCCCTCGGCGGGTTCGTTGATCGGGAACTTGACGCGCCCGTTTCCGTTTTGCATTACCTTCGACATGAGCGCGGAATATTCGGTGGAAATATCTTTGTCGTCGAAATGAAGCAATTGGCGGAAGCCCATCACCTGATGATAAAAATTCACCCATTGATTCATCTTGCCGAGTTGCACATTGCCGACCATGTGATCGATTGCGGCGAGTCCCGTTGACTCGGCTTCGTATTTGATCGGCTTATACGTCGGCGCGAACACGCCTTTGTAATCGCCGCGATCAACGAACACATGCAGAGTTTCGCCGTAGGTGTAGATCGCGGAGGTGCGATAGATGCCGTGATCGTCTTTCTCTTCGCGCGGAGTCCATCCCGATTTTCCGCCGCGCGCGGTGGTTTCCTTCCATGCTTTTTCCACATCGTCCACTTCGAGCGCGATCATCTTCACGCCGTCGCCATGCAGCATGTGATGCGATGCAAGCGGGCTGGACGGCGAATAGGGCGCGGAAACAACAAACCGCGCCTGCCCCGATTCCAACACATACGAAGCAAAGTCGCGGTTGCCTGTTTCAAGTCCCGAATACGCAATGGGCTTGAAGCCGAATGCCTTCCACCAATAATACATGGCGTGCTTGGCGTTACCCACATAAAAATGAACATGGTCAACGGATTTGATCTGAAGAAAGTCCGCCTCTTCTGTCATGGGGCGTGCCGCTTGCGCGGGTTGTACAGTTGTAGCCATCGAGCCTCCTTGGGTTAGATCATCGGATTGTACGCCAAAGGATGTTTCAATGCAAACAAAAAATGTTGCGGATGAAACCCCGCTTCACCCCACGGGACGGCTGTTTCTCAGTAGGAAGTTTTTTTCTACGCTGATGTTTTCCCTCGTTGATTTACGCTGATCCAAAGAAAGAAAATCTGCGGTTTCTGCGCGGTCAGCGGCCAAATGGTTCTGTATGGTTTGTCACGGCTTGACGCGGCTGACTTTTCCATCCGTCATCTTTTGCAGGTCGTCCGTTCTCAATTCAAAGATCGCGTTGGGAGTCCCCGCCGCCGCCCAAACTTTTTCGTATTGCAGGAAATCTTCATCGAGGTACGTTTCAATTTGTTGAGTATGACCGATGGGAGGCACGCCGCCGATGGCAAAGCCAGTGACGGTTCGCGCGAAATCAGCGTCCGCTTTGCCGATGGTCTCGCCCGCGTACTCGCTGATGCGTTTTTCGTCCACGCGGTTCGCGCCGCTGGTGAGGACGAGGATCGGCTTGTGCGACTCTTTGCCCTTGAAGATCAGCGACTTCACGATCTGACCGAGTTCGCATCCCGCGCGGTCTGCGGCTTCTTGCGCCGTGCGCGTGGACTCGGCGTGTTCGATCACGGTGTAGTTGTAGCCAAGCGAGTTGAGCAGGTCTTGAATTTTTTGAGCGGAGGGGGAGAGAGTTGACATGTCCCCGATTATAATTTGGAAATCATGCCCATTATAAAAGTCGCTCTCGCGTTCCTGATCAGTCTCATGCCGTTGAACGTCTTGCGCGTTCTCGGCTATCGTTTGCTGTTCGGCTACCGAATTGACAAGTCCCGGAATCGGATTTGGCGCGATCATTGCCGTTGACGAATTTGCCATTTCGAAATCCAAGATAGGATTCTTCAATCAATTCATCGGCCCCATGAAAATCAAGATTGCGGAAGGCGCGTCCATCGGAAACCGAAACACTTTTTCATGCGGATACTGGGTACTGCGAGAGGAAAATCAAGCGATGAATTACGCGCGGACGCTGGAAATCGGCGCAGATGCGTTGATCACGTCGGGTCATCACTTCGATGTGGCTGGCAGATTCAAACTCGGCGACCGTTCGTGGGTGGCGGGCATCGGCTCGCAGTTCTGGACGCACGGAGTCGGCGCGCGAGATCGGGATATTGAAATTGGAAGTGATTGTTATCTCGGAAGCGCTGTCCGCTTTGCGCCAGGTTCATCCATTGGAAACAATGTGCTTGTCGCGATGGGAAGCGTGGTCAGCGGGAAAATAGATGTGAGCAACGCGCTGGTGGGTGGAGTCCCTGCGAAAGTGTTGAAAGAAAATTACGATTGGAAAACTCAGCGAGAGTGATTTCGATGTTCGTGACGCAGTTGCACTGCGTCACGCCTGTCGGCAGTTCAACTGCCGACAGATCAAATGTCAAGAAAATGTGACACGATTGGAAAACTCAGAATGAGTGACGAACAACAAAGAAAAATCTACCAAACAGATGGGGATCGTTACGAAGCCTTAATTGCGCGGGAGGATTATCAAAGCAATATCTTGAAAGCAATCGAAGAAATTATCAGCCCCGACGGCTTGGACATCCTCGATCTCGGCGCGGGGACGGGACGGTTGACGCTCCTGCTTGCGCCTCGCGCAAGATCGATCCGCGCGTTCGATATTTCAAGCGAAATGTTGCGTGTCTGCCGCCAGCGACTCGCAGCAAGCGAATTGTCCAACTGGCAGGTAGATATCGCCGACCACAGAAAATTGCCAATTACTAATCACTCTGCTGATCTCGCCGTCTCTGGCTGGAGCGTGAGTTATCTTGCGGTGTGGAATCAGGAATCAGGCGCTAGAGAATTGGAGAATTGGTTGGAGGAGATGAGGCGCGTATTGCGCAAAGATGGGACGATCATCCTGTTCGAGTCGCTTGGCACAGGCAACGAGAGTCCGATTCGGCTGGAGCATGTCGAGTCTACCTATCAATGGCTGGATGCGAATGGATTCCAAAGCAAATGGATTCGCACCGATTACAAATTTGAATCGCTGGAGGAAGCCGAAGAGTTGTCGCGCTTCTTCTTCGGCGATGAGTTGGGAGAAAAAGTCAGCCAGAACGAATGGATCGTCCTGCCTGAGTGTACCGGGGTGTGGTGGTTGTAAGACCGACTTAAGTCGGTCTCGTTGATTATTTGACGAACGCCTCAGCCCGGTTCATCAACGCGTCTTCCACGCGCAACTTGTGATTTCCAAGCATCGTCAGTGCGTCCATCTCAGTTACCGAGAAAAACCCCGCGTCGGTTGTCTCGTTGCTCAAGCCCAATTCGCCGCCGACGATCGCCACTTCGAACGATAACGCGACGACGAAAACTTTATTCGCATCGGGATAGATGACGAGTTGATTCGGATCGCTGTACACGCCGACCAAACGCTTCACGCGGACGTGGAGGCTTGTCTCCTCCCACACCTCGCGGATACAAGCCTCAGCCGCGCTCTCGCCTGAATCCATTGCGCCGCCGGGCAGGCACCACTGACCATTGTCCGTGCGGCACGTGAGCAGGACGCGCTGGTTTTCATCGAAGAGGATGGCTGAAGTGCCGAGTCGGAGTTGCCCCTGTTTGCCGAGGCGGTCGCCGTAGAGGACTTGAGTCATATTAAATTATAAGACCTCACAGGTCTCTGAGACCTGTGAGGTCTATCTCCTTTTATTTTATGAAGGTCCCGTTGCGCAGTTCTTTCAACGTTTCTTGAATCTCTTCCAATGTATTCATCACGAACGGACCGTATGGCACGATGGGTTCTTTGAACGGCGCGCCCGCGATGAGCATGAAGCGGACGGAGTCGTTTTCTGTTTTGACCGTGATGTGATCGCCCTCGTCTGAAAACTTGAGCATGTGAGTGGCGTTAACTGTGTCTTCGCCGAACACGCCTTCGCCGTGGAAAACGTACGCCACTGCGGTGTGTCCGCTGGGGATGGGGAAATGCCAGACGGAGGCGGGAGCCAGCTCCACGTCGAGATAAAGAGGCGAGGCGGAGATGTCTTCGACGGGTCCGTTGACTCCGTCCACCGTCCCAGCGACGACGCGGATTCTGACTCCATCCTTTTCAAATGTTGGAATCGTTGACGCGTTCACTTCCTGATAGCGCGGCTCAGACATTTTGAGATGCGAGGGGAGGTTGACCCAGAGTTGGAAGCCGTAGATATTGCCGCTTTCGCCGCGACGGGGCATTTCTTCGTGGAGGATGCCGCGACCGGAACTCATCCATTGCACGTCGCCGGGACCGATGGTGCCTTCGTTGCCGAGGCTGTCGCGGTGCGCGGTGGAGCCTTCGAGCATGTAGGTGACGGTTTCGATGCCGCGATGCGGATGATATGGGAAGCCGCGCAGGGGTCCTTCGAGCGGATCGTTGAAGGCGAAGTGATCGAAGAGCAGGAATGGGTCGAACAGGTTGCTGACCTTCGGACCGAACGAGCGAAGTAAGCGCACGCCCGCGCCTTCGATGGTGACCTGCGGTTCGATAATCCGTGAGATTTTTCGTGGGTTGTTCATGTCGTGTAGATGAGGTGAGGAGGGGAGGTATTACGTTTACCTGTGAGACACTGGATGAGTTGTCAATGCTATAATTGCTCGCAGTGACTAGAATCTATCTCGATAACTGTGTGCTTAATCGTCCATTTGACGATCAAAGTCAGGAGCGGATTCGGCTTGAGACCGAGGCGATTGTACTCCTTCTTTCACGTGTGGAACGAAAAGAATGGACATGGCTCGGCAGTGAAGCATTGGGGATCGAGATTGATCGCACGCCCGACGTTGACCAACAATCACGATTGAAACGTGTTGTTAAATTCGTCAATTCTGTTATCGAGATCAGTGACACAGTTCTGGCGCGCGCTCGTGAATTGCAGACGGTAGGTTTTGTGGGCTTTGATGCAGTTCATCTGGCTTGTGCGGAAAAGGGTAAAGCGGATATTTTTCTTACCACAGATGACCGCTTGCTCAAGACGGCAAAACGCTTGTCGAAGAAATTACTTGTAGAAGTTAAAAACCCTTTGGATTGGATGAAGGAGAAAATCGAATGAACATACGATTGATGACCCCTCAGCAAATTCGCGTCGCTGGGCTAGCCGCGCTTTCTCGCGAGCTTGGTCTGGTTGGGATGATTCGTTTTATGCAACAGTTCGAAATGGGGAAGGGCGACTATTCCAAAGACCGCCATGAGTGGCTGGACCAATATTCTGTGGACGATATTGCTAGGATGGTTCGCGAAAGAAAACCGACTTATAAGACCAGCAGAAAGAAGAAATAAGAAGCGGCGCACAATTGAGTGCGCCGCTTGGTCTTTAACCTCACCCGCCAGTCCCCAATTCAAGAAACTTGACCTCATGCGTGAGCTGGTAATTGACCAGCCTCGGCAGGAGCGCTTCGTTCAATCGGTTTTCGATCCGTTTTTCGGCGTCATCGAGCATTTCCAGTTTGGAGGCTTTATCCAACGCCAGAGCATTGAGTTCTTTTGTGGCGTTCTCAATATCCTTGCTCAAAACCCAGTTGATCAGACCTGAGGAAGATGTCTTTTGTATGTCCAGCGGTTCGACGGAGAGAATCTCGGCGCGCGGAAGTTGCAAGATGACTTGACCCGGCTTGAGAAATCCTCCGCGATGGACTTCGATGTTGAATCCCTTTTGCAGATCGAATCCGATCTTTGCCCGGTACATGCCGCGCAGGTGAATCCGTTTTTCGCTTCCTAGCAGTTTGTCGCTGGTCTCATATTCGACATCGTAATCCTGCTCGATCATCGCCAACTGTAGGATTTCATTCGTCCGTTTGTAGATGATCTTCTGGTTGATGGTCACCTGCGGCGTCAGCCCCAACGTGTTCTTTACAGTCTCAGCCAGTTCGTTGGCAACCGATAAAGTCTTTTTGGGGAAATAGACGAACACCAGCCATGCCGTCCCTGCGAATAGGATGAGCAGGAAGACGAGGATACTGATGACGATGATGGTTGTGTCGCTCATGGTGTTGTTGGTTCAAGGATACAGGAAAACATCACTGCCTGCAAGCCCATGAAAGTTGACAATGCCTGGCTTTCTCAACGCCCTAGTTTTCTGAGGTCCAATCGCGCTTAAGTACCACTTGAAAATAATCGAGCCTAAAACACTCTCGCCACTTTACAGTACCAACGGATGAAATTTCAGAACTGTAATTGAATTTTCTCCATCAGACATTTGTAGATCGCGGTAAGCCTCCTACAATTTCAGGCATGACCCGACCACGCGCCAATTTGCGCAGTCTGCTTTTAATATTTGCTATGGCGTTCCTTATCCTTCCGTCGCCTGCGCGGGCGTGGGAGGGGAGCGAAATCCCGCCGCTGGATGAATTTATCGCGCATGTGGCAAACGGCCAAGCGGACGAACTGCGCGGCATCTACGTCCCAGATCTATTTGCTTACCCTGTCGTTCCTCAGCCTGAGGATAGCCCTGCTTTCGTTTCCACTCAACCCGAAACTCTCACGCAATTTAACGCGGCGGCGCGATACGGCACGACCGGTCTGCTGGCGCATAATTATCTCGCGGGTGAAAGTTTTTCATTGTTGGAAGAGGGACAATTGATCTATCTGATTTACGGCGATGGCAAAACCGAAACATTCATCGTCCGTGAATTCATGCGTGTTCAGGCATTGAGTCCGAACAGCGTCACCAGCGAATTTGTAGACCTCGACACGGGCGAACGGCTATCGTCAACCCGTCTCTTTTTCAAAGTGTTCAATCGCCCAGGCAATTTAACACTGCAAACCTGCATCAACGCCGAGGGAAATCTATCGTGGGGCAGGGTGTTCATCCTTGCCGAGCCTATCGTCAATAAATTCATTTCCATGCCGCATCGGTTGAAGTTTTACTAAACGGTAGTAACGACTTCAGTCGTTTCTGTTGCCGCTACGACGCTAAGAAATTCGCTCGAGCAACTGTCTCGCCGCGCCGTAGTAGTTTTCATCTTCATTGGATGCGTCAATGCGCAGGATTTTTTCCGGGGAAATTGACTCCAGCCATTCGCGGATGAATCCCTCCATCGATTCCGCATCTTGCGCCGACGCGATGTTGATGCGCCTGCGGGAGGCGAGTCGCCCCTCGATTATTTTTTGCGGCGCGCTCAGCACGACGATGAGATCGGGCGGTGGAAGGAACTCGCGGCAGAGCGAATAAAGCCGAAGGCACAGATCAAATTCAGGGTTAGCGAGCAAGCCGCGGCGGTGAAAGAGGCGGGTGAATCCGTGGAAGTCGAGGTCGAGTCCGCCATCCATCAATCCAGTTTTATCGCCCGCGCGAAGTTGCTTTTCCTGTTCGGCGCGTAAGAGCAAATAATCCATTTGGTTGGCGAGCGCGTATTTGTTATCCTGCTTGAACAGCGACTGAAACGGACGCTCGGCATGTTGTTCGAATGCCGTCGCGAACAATCCCGTTTTTGCCAGCGCGTTGACGAAGGTCGTCTTGCCCACGCCGCTCGCGCCGATGACTGAGATGAGTTTCCGCATTATGGGAAGCGTCCGTAATACAGCGTGGGGCTTTCGTACGGGGTCATGAAGAAAACGAACTCGATGATGTCCGCGCGGTTGAATCCAACGACCGACCATTTGACCGAAGGGCTGGCGTCAAAGGAGAAACTGCCCGGGGGCGAGGCAAATAGTACCGGGTTGTTCCAGTTCGCGCCATTTTTCCGAATGGTGCAAATATCGTCCATGGAGGTGCAGGTCGCATTCAGTGGATGCCCATGACCAATGATGTAAATCTGCCCACTGCTGTTAATGGCGACGGCTGGATCATGCGTGAACGCCGCGAGAGGCTGATCCACCCAACCTGAACCGTTATTGCTCACGTAGTGGATACGACCATAATCGCCGACGGACAAGTCGAACTCCTGGATGTATGCCATGTGCTTCGCGCCGGATGAGTCGATGATCAGACTGGGACCCTGGTCGATGTTGAGTCCGTTCGAGGAACTCGTCCACACCGGGGATGTGCTGGCGGTTTCGATGGAGCCCCACGTTCCATTTGATTGGCGCGCGCGTGTGAGGATTTGTGGCGGGCTGACTGCTTGCGATATCCATGCCACCGTAAGCGAGTTGTTCGCTGGCGAGATGGCAAGGGATGGATGATTCGCGCTCCCTGCCGTATCCACTTGCGTGAAGCCGCCTGCGGGTGTGAGGGTGTTTGATCCGCTATTGTAGGTGTAGGCACGGTGGAGGATGTGGTTGCTGTTCGTCCAATAGCCGACGTGCAAAGTTCCGCCCGGCTCCATCATCCCGCTGATGCCGCTGGTTCCCACGTATGGTGAGCCGCTCACTGAGCCGCTGTCTGTGGCAAGAGTGATGGCAGTTTTGAAGGTATTGGTGGAGGTGTCAAATGGATAATCTTTGATCTCGCCGTTGCGCAAATTGATCAACACGTGGATGATCGTTCCGCCGTTGTAGACCGCATCCACAGAAAGCATACTGCTGGACTCGTTGATTGTGATCGGGGCGGCGAAATCGCTCGCAGAGTTGGGGAACCCGGGGTTGTTAGTTCGATACACGCGCAGGAGCGAGGAGGAATCCTGGCTGGAAAACAGGTAGAGGAAATTACTGGAGGCGCGCACAATCTGATGCGGGATCACATCCGCACCGCCTGGTCCCACAGCGAAAACGGCGGGTCCAACAGGCGGGCTGTTCGTGTTCGTGGGGGTTGGCGTGTGCGATGCTGTTGAGGTGGCGGTTGGCGCGTCTGAGGTCAGTGTGGGCGAACTGGTAATAGAGGGCGTTAAAGTTGGTCCGCCTGGCGTGATCGTGTCGGTCGATGCCGGACCGCCCGGGGTGTTCGTAAGAGTCGCGGTTGAGGCGCCCGGCGTATTTGACGATGAAGCATTTGATGTCAGCGTGGGGGTTTTCGTTAGTGTCGGTGTCGAAGTTGGCCCGCCTGGCAATTTTGTGCGGGTGAATACCGGCGCGGCGGTGAAAGTGCGCGTCGGCTTTTTGATCGTGCCGGGAGGCAGAACGACGATGGTAAATGTTGGGAAGGGTGTGGAAGTGGGGACAAAAGTTGGTCGGGCTGTTTGCGTCTCTGTAAACACCGGCGCGAAGGTCGAAGTGGAGGCGAGAGTATCGGTGGCGGCGGGAGGGCTGGCATTGCGACTCCGGAACAAGATGCCGAGCAGGATCGTCACGCCACACACGAACAGCAAAAGGATCAACACGATGGTGGCAACCTGTGTGGAGCGTTTGTTGAAATTGACGTTCATCGGAGTTAAGCCTTTCTCGCGCTATCGCAGTTCGGCACGGTTTACCTTGCGGGCGGAAGTCGTCGCCAGATCGGTGCAAAGTGAACTTTGCGCTACGGCTGAATTGTTTCGATCTTAATTGCAAAACGCCGGCGCGTCAAAAAAAATCACCGAGGTGATGAACCAGCCCGCGTTCAGTTTTTGAATCGTGATCGTCTGCGGCAACAACCTGGGACCGTCGCTCGAAACCGCTTGCCCATCCGCGCTTTGATAGACCGTGATCGTCCACACTTCGCAGGTGTCCACTTCGAGGCGCGTGTCGCTGACTACGCGGATGTCGTGAATGAAACTGTTGTAGTAATCGACCTCGGAGATCGAAACCAATCCTTGCTGGTTGAGCGCATCGATTTCGGCAAATAGATTTTCGAGAATATCGCCCGCCATAATCGAGGAGGCGATCGCCGCGTCGCTGTTGCGATACGCCCGAATCTGCAACTCGATGGCTTCGGTTAAGAATTCGCTGACTTCCTCTTCAAGTTCCGGCGACACATCCGCCTGCTCGGGGAAGAATGGATTCGTGCCGGCGGCAACCTCCTGCCCGTCGTTCACGCCGTCACGATCCATGTCTGCGTCCAGCGGGTTCATGCGGTTGACGACTTCCACGCCGTCGTTTAAGCCGTCGTTGTCGCTGTCCGCAGTGTTGGGATTGGTGCCGGTGACGAGAACTTCGTCGCGGTCGGAGATTCCATCCTGGTCCGAATCGTCCTCCGCGCTGGGAGGCGGCGCATCTTCCGCAGGGACATCTGGCGCAGGCGGTGGAGCGCTTGCCACCCCGTACAGGCTTTGCGCGCCGGCGATATCGTCGTTCCCGAGGAAGCGATGCGGTCCGCTGTAACTGGGATACATCAACGCGTTGGGATCGTCGCTGTGACCCAGCCCCAAAGTGTGACCGATCTCGTGCGCGGCAACGGTGAGCAAGTCCACGTTGCGCGAGTCGCTGTTTACCCAGCGTTCCGCATCGTCGAAATGCAGGAACACCTGGCGGTCTTCGTAAGGATTGGGGAAGGAGGCGTGCGCCAACACGTCGCCCGACCCGTCAAACGGGTCGCCGTCTCCGTGTTCGCCTTCTGCCCAGCCGATGACAATATCTGCTTGCGAACTGCCGGCAACTTCGGTAAAGGTGAGCGGCGTAGATCGCGCCCACATCGCGAAAGCCTGCCGCACCACATCTTGTTCCTCGTTGCCGGATAACGCGCTTGTCCCGTTGACGAAGACATAGGCGATCTCGAATTTGTTCCATTGTGCGATGGCGCGATACTCAGAGAATGCCGCGCTTTCATTTCCGGGGGCGGGCAGATCGTCGTAGCGATATTCAGGTTCGGAAGCGGAAGTTGAGAAGTTTCCGCAGGCAAGCGAAACAAGGGCGAGTGCGATCATTCCCTTGAAAAAATTCAAGCGTTTGGGCAGGCGCATGACGAGACCTCCGTGAAAGATTGTCCTTTTATAGCACATGCCCATCGGCGCATCAAGATAACGTTTTTACTTATGTAACTTTCTCAAAATCTCTTGAATACCCGATCTCCACTGGTTGTGCCGCAAAGTTTACTTTGCGATTGCGGCGTTATTTCAAGTACCGATCAAAGAACTCGATGGTCCGTTGCATTGCCGTGCTAAAGTAGTTCGAGATGTTGTGGTTATCGCCCTCGTACTTGTACAGTTCCACATATTGTTGGGCGTCCAGCATTTGAAAGAAAAGGTTTTCCGAAAATAACAGCGGCACGTCCGTGTCGTTTGTGCCATGGTGCAATTGGATCGGACCGGAGATGTCGGCGAGATATGAGTTTGCCGAGATGGAATTCCAAAACACCGGGTTTTGTTCCGGCGAGCCAAACTGATCTACGTAGGTAGATCGCCACGAACCCGGGCGCGGCGCCGAGTCGGGGGAGGCGCCTGTTCCGCGACGCCAGTTGTATAGAAGGTCGGGATATGAACCGACCACGCCAGCCCAGATCACGCCGGCTTTGATATCCTTCGTGATAACCATGGAGCGCAAGGTGATGTAGCCGCCCATGGAGTGTCCCCACATGCCGATGCGATTCGGGTCGGCGCCGGGATATTTTTTCATGGATGCGACGGCGTTCAAAATATCTACGGTGTAATCGGGGTTGCTGTACGCGCCGCGCGCTTCGCCTTCTGAGTTGCCGTGTCCGCGATAATCGGAGCGGAAGACGATGTATCCGTTGCGCGCGATCAGGTCAACGTATGCGACGTACCGTTCGGTGGTGACGTACACGTCCGGGGGAATGTATCCATGGTTGAAGATTACAACGGGCCAGCCATCGGCGGGTTTTTCGCCGGTGGGCACGGTCATCAGCGCGTAGATTTTGAGTCCCTCGGAGAGGTAGGAGACGATGAAGCGGTTGTAGTTTACGCCGGGGTCGAGCGTGGTTTCGATCACGACGTCACTGCCGGGGTAGTCGCGCGCGCGCATGGCATCGATCGATAGCGGATGCGGGATGGGTGTGGCGGTTGGGGAGGCGGTGAATGTGGAGGTTGGCGGGGGTGTTTGTGTGGGCGGCGGAGGGGTCGAGGTGGCTGAAGCAACTTCACTTGTCGGAAAGGAAGCGTTGCTTGTCGTCCCGCAGGAGTTCAAGAGGAGGAAGCCCGTCAGGAGAATGAAATTCATGGCGCGTAATTTTTTCATGCCGTTACGACGCTTTTTTTTGTTTGATTATTACTCCCTGGCGGTTTCCCATTTTGGGTTGAATCAAAAAGCCCTCGTTGCGGCGAGGGCTTTTGTGAGTTGATTGGTTTATTGTCCTTTGAGTTTCCACAGTTCGACGCCGGCGTTGTCGTTGCCGTTTGCCTGGAAGAGCAACTCGTTGTTGAAGACGACCAAATACGCAGGACCGTCGTTGCCTGCCGGGTTCACGTCGCCGACGAGTTTCGGGGAGGCGCCGTCGAATTTCCACAACTCGATCCCTTTCCCGTCGTTGCTGATGGCGCTGAAATATAACGAGCCGCTGAAAACGGTGAGGAAGGATGGGGCGGCGTCGCCCGCCTCGGGGTTGATATCGGTTACGCGGACGGGGTTGTTTGTCCCATCATATTTCCACAACTCGATGCCCTTGGCGTCGTTGCTGATGGCGCTGAAGTATAGGGCGTTGTTGAATAAGGTGAGATAGGCGGGGTTGGCGTTGCCCGCGTCGGGGTTGATGTCGCTCACGCGGACGGGTGCGGTTGTTCCGTCGAACTTATACAACTCCACGCCTTTGCCGTCCGCGCTGACGGCGCTGAAGTACAAGGCGTTGTTGAATACCGCCAAATGCGAGGGGTTCGAATCGCCCGAGCCGTTGATGTCTGCGATCAACTGGGTGGAGGTGCCATCCGTTCGCCACAATTCATTCCCTTTGCCATCCGAACCTGTCGCGCTGAAGTATAGGAAGTTGTTGAACACGGTCAGGTAAGCCGGGTTGGCGTCCGCCGCGCCGGCATTGATCTCAGCCACCCTGCCGGAATCGGAGCCGTTCCAGCGCCAGAGTTCTGCGCCGTTGCCGTCTCCGCCGTTTGCCCTGAAATACAACGCGCCATTATATGAGGTGAGGTACGCGGGATCGGAGCCGGTGGGTCCTGGGTTAATGTCGTCTGCGATGGTGGGGAGTTTCGTGGTGGGGTCGTATCTCCATAGTTCGGCGCCGGCATTGTTGTTGCCTGTGGCGCGGAAGAATAACTGCCCATTGAAGTTTGCGAGGAACGCCGGGTCGGAATTTGGGGGTCCGGGGTTAATGTCTGCCACGCGTTCGAAGGAGGTGGTTGCCGGAGTGACTGCCGATACTTCAAGCGAGAATTGTTTGGTGGAAGCTTCGGCGCCGGTAACAGTAATAATGGTATCGCCTGACGTGGGGACAGTTCCCGTGAATGTGGCGTTGGCGTCTTGCGCCTTGAGCACAGTTCCGCCGGCGGCGGTAATGCCCATGGTGAGGGTGTTCGCGGGACCCGTTAGTTTTACTGTGAGCGTTTGCCCTTGTGAGACCGCCAACAGATAGCGGACGGTCGCTGTGCCGGTGACCGAACCAACAACGGTTGTGCCTGTGCTTCCGGACGGGAAGGTGATGCGAATGTCTGCTCCGGGTTGGGGCGTGACCGGCGAGGTGGATGGGCAGGCTGTGATTACGGTTTGAGCCGGCGTGGCTCCCCCGGCGGAATTCAACGGGATCTTGAGGCAGTTCCCCAGGGATGGAGAAACGATGGTTCTGTTTGCCGCTTTCAAAACGACTACATCCGCATTAAATCGCGTTGCGATATTTTCCCAAGTGTCGCCAATTTGCGCCACGTAGTATCCCGCGCAGGGAGGTCCGAAGATCGTCCCTTTCGAGCCGATATTGGGGACGTTCACGGTCATTGCGGGCAGGATGTAATGCAGGTTAGGGATCTGCGGGTTGGCGGCAAGCGTCGCATTGATGTCCGCGCCATAACAACGGGCGATCTGATACAGCCATTCGCCGCTCACCACGGTGTGGGAAATGTTCGAGCCTTTGGTGTAATTGCCGCCGGTGATTACGCCTTTTGTGACCACGCCATTCACCGCCGGCGAGGTAACGCCTCCGCCTGAAGCGGTGACTGTATTGGTGATGTTTGCCGCATCCAGGTCGGCCTGGGTGACGATATATTGCGCCGAGCACGAGATCGATTCTCCGGGACCCAGCGTTCGGTTGGCAACGTCGCAGTTAACCTGCGCGGTTTGCTTGCTGTCGGTCACTTTGAATTGATCGGGACCGATCGAAGCCGCGCCTGTATTTTTTACGCCATACGAGTAGGTGATGATCTGCCCCACAGCGTTGTAGGCGGTTGTGTTCGGCGTAACCGTCACAGTGAGCGCCTTGTTTACCGCCGCCATGGGCACGGTGGTTGTGGCAGTGTTCGAGTTGATTCCGCCGACTTGCGCTGTGGCGGTACTCACCACCGAACCGGCGTTGAGATCGTTTTGGGTGATGGTATAAGCCGATGTGCAGGTGACGGTCTCGTCTTTGTCGAGGTTGTTATCGAGATTTCCTACGGTGTTGACCGCTATACAGACAGGTGGAGTCGTCCTATTGTCCGCAACGGTTACAGGGCCGGTGAGGGTTGGGTTGCCCGTGTTTTTCACCGAATACGAGTAGTTGATCGTTTGCCCGACCGTGTTGAACACGGTTGTGCCATTGACCGCCACAACCGCCAAGCCAACCGATGGAATATCGCCTGAAAAGTTTGCAGGCTCTGTAATCTCCTCTGGCGTTGCCGTTGGGCGCGTGATACAGCCATAAAGAATTAATGAAGTAGCGACCCCCAATACGATAAATCTCTTGAATGTGCTCATCCTCAGTACCCTTTCCCTTTCTGCCAGTGAGGCGGGAAGTACCCGTTCGTTGGTTTAGTATAGTCATTTTGACGGGATTTTACAACCAACGGTTCCCAGTTCACGGCTTTCTTAAAATCAAACCATGCCTTTTTTTCGTACACGGATTGGACGGATTTTCTTCCGTTTGTTACGGAGAAATCCGTGACTTCCGTGCAATCCGTGTCCAAAGAGATCGTTAACCGCGACTTATAAGAAAGCCCTGCCCAGTTTTTGGCTTGTTCATTAAATTGGCATGGCTGTCTTGAATCAAAAAACTCACCTAATTTTAGGTGAGTTTTTTGAAATCCGTTTTTTATTTCTATGGAATGTTATAGGAAGTCAATTCGATGACGCTGTTCCCGCCGTCGCCTGTTTTGGCTGTTTTGACCGCGCCGACATTTTCCGCATACCAACTCGTCGTGGTAAATTTGAGCGCAGTTGTCACCGGGGTGTTCGCCATGGTGATCGTGATGTTCATGTTCGTCTGACAGTCCACGCGCATGGCGTCGAACGTCCCCGCAGGGACGGTCACCGATTCAACCCCGACTGCTTTGCACGAATTGGTGAATTCATTTTTTGCGGGGATCTGATTGCCGCCGATATCTTCCGTCCCTTCGAGGGTTATGGCTTGCTCCCACGTGTCGCCAGGCTTGATCGTTGCGGGCAAAGTAACTCCGCTTGACGAAGTGGTTTTGAAATCGGCGGTAGCCTTTTCTGTACTCACGGTCCCGGATGTGTCGGCGCTCGGATCGAGCATGATCAACGCGCCGTCGTCGCAGTTCCAATATCCCTGGCGGGTGACTCCCGTGCCAAAGACATCTTGTTCACTGAAACTACTCGCTTCAACGGAAATGACGCTGTGGATATACGTGTCGGCAACGTCGCCGGTCATGCTGTAGTTCCATGTCGCGCCTTGAACAATGGGCAGATAAGGATTATCACATGCGCCGCGAGAAATATTGGAAGAAGATTGGTCTTCCTGCGGCGCGGTTTCTGTCGAGTTTCCTCCTTGCGGCTGGGTCTCCTCGGTAGGCGCTTGGCTCCCTACATTACATGCCAATGTGGAAAGTATCAGAACACTGGCGGCGAACACGATGGAAAATGTTCTTTGTTTCATGATGTATCACTCCTTCTTGTTTGGGTAAACGTTCGAATCGAGTATAGTCCTCTCAGTTTAGGAAAGTCTGAATTTAGGAAGAATGGAGGATAAACCCCTCCCCAAAATCTGCCATGCCTCGTATAATCTCGCTCAATGAAAATCAACTTCACATCCTCTGCCGCCGCTACATTGCGCGTCCTGTGAATCTGTCACGGCTTGAGGCTGAATGATAACGACCAGTCCCGAACCCAACAGGTTCGGGATTTTTGTTTCACCCGCTTGGTATAATTCGCCCGTCATTGTCAAAATTGTGGAGTTCTCATGAGCAAAAAACTTACCGGCAACGAAATCCGCCAGACCTTCATTGACTTCTTCGTCGAGCATGGACATACCGCCGTGCCTTCGATGTCGCTCGTCCCGGGCGGCGACAGCACGCTTCTTTTCACCAATTCGGGCATGGTTCAGTTTAAGGATGTCTTTATCGGCACCGACAAAAAACCCTACACCCGCGCCGTTGATTCGCAGAAGTGTATGCGTGTGGCAGGCAAGCACAACGACCTCGAAGACGTGGGACGCGACGACACGCATCACACCTTCTTTGAGATGCTTGGCAACTGGTCGTTCGGCGATTACTACAAAAAAGAAGCCATCGCCTGGTCGTGGCAACTGCTCACCGAAGTGTGGGGTTTGCCCAAAGATAAAATTTACGCCACCTGTTTTGAAGACGACAAAGGCAATGTTCCGCGCGATGATGAAGCGGCTGACGCATGGAAGGCGCAACCCGGCTTCGACCCTAGTCATGTTTTGTATTTTGGTCGTAAAGATAACTTCTGGCAGATGGCAGAGACCGGTCCATGCGGTCCGTGTTCCGAGATCCATTTAGATCGCGGCGAAGAGTTCGATAACCTGCGCGGCACCGACCACGTCTGCGGCGTGAACGGCGAATGTACGCGCTACCTCGAACTCTGGAACAACGTCTTCATCCAATACAACTTATTCGACGACGGACGCCTCGAGCCGCTTCCGCAAAAACACGTGGATACCGGCATGGGCTTCGAGCGCATCGTGTCCGTATTGCAGGGCGTGGACTCGAATTACAAGACCGACCTCTTCGCCGACTCTCTTGACGTGTTGCGAAGCCTCACCCGGTCACAGCGAAAAAGAAATGCTCGATAATTTCACGCCGTATCGCGTCATCTGCGATCACGTCCGTTCTGCCGCGTTCCTCATCGCGGATGGGGTCGTGCCAGGCAACGCGGGTCGCAACTACGTGGCGCGCATGATCATCCGCCGCGCCGCGCGCTTCGGCTCGAAGATCGGGTTGAACGATCCCTTCCTCGCCAAAGTCGCCCAGGCGGTGATCAATTACTACGGAGATTTTTATCCCGAACTCAAAAAGGCTCAGCCCGCCATTTTGGATAATTTGACTCGTGAAGAGATCCGCTTCGCGCGGACGGTGGAGGCTGGCACGGCTCACCTTGAGACTCTGCTCGCCGACCTGAAATCCTCCAATTCTCTAATTCTCGATGGGCATCGCGCCTTCGACCTCTACGCCACTTATGGACTTCCCTTCGAAATCTCCCGCGACATCGCCCGCGAGCAAGGACTCGACGTGGACGAAAAAGGATTCAACGAAGCAAAGGAGAAACACGCGCTTGCCTCCGGCGGCGGAAAAGCCATGGGCAAACTCGGCGGCGAAGATGCGGAATTCTTTGCCGAGATTTTGAAAGACTTACAATCGAAGAAGAAGCTTGGCGCGAACGGCGTTGAATATGATCCGTACAACAGCCCGCACGTGGAGGGTAAAGTTCTCGCTCTGATCGTAAATGGCGAGAGTGTTGATTCTGCTTCGCTCGACGATCAAGTCCAAGTGATTTTGCCAAAGACCGGCTTCTACATTGAGTCGGGCGGGCAGGTGGATGATATGGGATACATCAAATCTCTCCCCCCATTTTCGGAGAAAATGGGGGGAGCCGGAGGGGGGTGGGAAATTGAAATCTCCTCCATGCGGCGCGCTTCGGCGGGTGTGATCGTTCACGTTGGCACGGTCATTTCGGGTCAACCTAAAGTGGGCGACAACGCCATCGCCGAAGTGGACTTGACCCGCCGCCACGACATCATGCGGAATCACACCGCCACTCATCTCTTGCACAAAGCATTGCACACCGTGCTGAGTGACCAAGCCACGCAAGCAGGTTCATTGGTCGCGCCCGACCGCCTGCGCTTTGACTTTAACCACCCCGAAGCATTGACTTCCGAGCAACTTGATCGTATCGAACACATGGTCAACGATGCTATCGCGGCAGATATGCCCGTGAAAAAAGAAAGCAAGTCGCTGGAGGAAGCTAAAAAAGAAGGCGCGATGGCGTTGTTTGGTGAGAAATACGGCGAGACTGTGCGGACGATTTCGATTCTGGAAGGTTTGGAAAGTTCGTCCAGCAGTTCAACTGCTGGACGAACAAAGTATTCCTACGAACTCTGCGGCGGCACGCACCTCGAACGGACATCGGACATCGGCGCGTTCCTCATTGTGAGCGAAGGTTCGGTCGCGGCGAATGTGCGGCGCATCGAAGCGGTGACGGGTCGCGGCGCGTATGAGTTGATTGCGAAGCGATTCAAAACGTTGAAACAATCCGCGGCGTTGTTGAAGACTTCGGTGGATGAAGTCCCTCAGAAAGTGGAAAGCGGACAAAGCGAGATCGCCGAGCTGAAAAAGGAACTTGCGAGTCTTCGCGCCCAAGCCGCGCTTTCATCCTTCCAGTCTCTAGTCTCTAATCTCCAAGTTGTAAAAGATACGCACATCCTCGCGGCAGAGATACCCGATTCCAATGCAGACACACTCCGTATGCTCGCCGACAAGTTCCGCGAGAAATATCCGAAGGGTGGAGTCGCTCTACTGATAACTGGGTCAGCCGTCATCGCGGTAGTGACCGAGGATCTCGTCAAGCGCGGACTCAAGGCGGGCGATCTCATCACGGGTATCGGCGGCAAGGGCGGCGGGCGTCCCAACATGGCGCAGGGGAGTCTCGCTGGCGATGCCAAAGAGGCGTTGAGTAAAGTTGCGAAAGTCGTCGAAGAAAAATTGAAGTAAAACTGTAGGGCAGACTAATGGGTCTGCCCTTTGTTGTGTAGTACATTCTTCCCTCTACTTGGAAAAATAGATGGGATTATGATTATCTCAAAAGGAGTTCGAATGTCACGACTATTTAAAGTTTCAATGTTTACGCTGGTTCTCGTTTTCCTGCTCGCCTGTTCGCTGATCTCCAACCCGGTCAACGACGTAAAAAATGCGGCGAACACCGCGCAGGCTGTTGCGTCTGATGTGAGTTCTTTTGCGAGCGCCATGCCCATGGAAACGCTGGAGGCTTTGGCGACTACCATGCCGCTCGGAACGTTGGAAGCCCTGCCCAGCGAGATCGCGCAGATCGGAAATTACTTCGACCCGCAAGGGACGCCGGTGGCTGAATGGAACGGCATCCCGATCATGCCGCAGGCGACGGCTGGACAGGAATTCGACGCGAACAATTACAGTTTCAAGTTCACGGGCACAGCCAAAGAAGCGGCAGATTTTTATACCAGCAACTTGGGCGCTGCCGGCTGGTCGCCGATGGTGACCACGTCGGACGAGCAGGGCGCTTTGCTGGTCTACTCGCAAGACGATAAGTTTCTGACGGTTACAGTTGCCGGCGCGGACGATGGAATTGTCGTGTGGATGTCGTTTACACAGTAGTTCGAACGTAATATCGAAAAGAGACAGGCGTATCGCCTGTCTCTTTTTTTGTCTGTTTGCTATTTTCCACGCCGCGCCATAAACCAACCCCAGCCTTGTTCCCCTCTGCGGTTGCGGACGAGTTTTTCCTGCCACGATTTTCTGATCTCAGGGAGCGAGCCGTCGTTGGGCAGTTTCGCCAGTTCGAGTTCGAGGTAATCGCCAAAGAGCGGAGTCTTATCCATTGCCCGCACTTCGACGAAGCCCGCCTGCTCGATGAGTCTGCCGTACTCGCCGACGGTATACAGGTCGTAGCCGCGTTGCGCAACGTAGGCGAGAAATTCGTCGCTGTGTTTGCCTTCACCCCAGCAGTAATCGGTGAAGAATAACAAGCCGCCCGGTTTGAGCGCGCGCTTGAGCGTTTGGAATAACTTCGCTTTTTCAGGGATGTGCAGGAACGCGTCGCGGCTGTATGCCACATCGTACTTTGAGTCGAAGCGGCTCTCGAGGATGTCGCCAAACTCAAAGGTCACGCGCGAATCGAGATTCAATTCCTGCAAACGTTCGTTGGCAAGCGACAGCATGTTGTGCGATAGGTCCAGCCCGTGAACATGCGCGCCGTACTCCTGAGCCATGTGGAACGCCGAGCCGCCGAGACCGGAGCCGATATCCAGCACTTCCATCCCCGGTTTCAAATTCAGCATTTTTATGATCTCGCGCGTGCTGTCCAGTCCGCCGGTGCTGACGAAAGCATGACCGTAGATCTTCTCATATTTCAAAATGCCTTCGCGCGTATATTGGCTGGCGTCCAATTGCGCGCTGTGTTCCTCTACGGAAGAGGCGATGTGGGTTTCGTCCAGAATGTCCATGGATTGTTTCCTTTGAAAATAAAAATTAGACCCTCGAGATTTCTACAACCGTGAGGGTCTTTGTGGAAGTGTCAAAAAGCAAAATCGGGGTTCAAGCCGTTTTGCGGATCGATGCTTTCGTTCCCCGCCAGCGACTCTACATACGCATGCAGGTCATCCACCGAATCGATGATCACATCGGCAAACGGGATCAAATCCTTTGCAGCGGAGACTCCCGAAAGGACGCCGACCACTAAACCCGCGCCTGCCGCGCGTCCCATCTTCAAATCCGACGTGGTATCGCCGATCACCATCACCTTCGATGGTTCAATGTTCATGCGCTGGCAGATCGTTGTCACCATTTCGGGCGCGGGCTTGGAGGGGATTCCATCGTCCGAGCAGACCATCGTCGTGATGAAGTCTTCGATGTCGAACGCTTCGATCATCGCCTGAGTCGGCGCGCGGTCGTCGGAGGTGGCGATGCCGATCTTGATATTCTGCTGATGCAGTTTGCTGAATAACGCCCACGTGTCGGTGAATTGTTTTGCCGAAATTACAGGGTCGGGGATGCACCAGCCTTCATCCACGACTCGTTCCGCCTGTTCAGCGGATAGCCCCTGCGCCTGCATGACCTCGACGGTCAATTGGCGCAACTTACCCATTGGCGAAGCCGCCATCATGCCATGCGCCAGGACTTTTTTCGACGCTTGATCGTAACCGAACGCGTCGCATAACGCGTCGCGCACTTGGATGCCGCTTGCCCGATGTAATTGTTCCGCCAGATAGAGCGCCCATCCGCCCCACATTGCGTCAAAGTCAATGAGCGTGCCGTCCTTGTCGAAAATGATCGCTTGCGCTCGAAAGTGTTTTAAATCGTTAAACAAAAGAGTTCTCCCAAAATATGACCCGCATTGGATGCGGGTCATATTCACTGATGTGGATTTTGAAGCGGCGCATATTGTACTTGTTTTTTTCTCTTCCCGCGCTCGTCATACGCCCAGTGCAGGATATGTCGTCGCTGTGGATGCGGCTCAAGTTATAATTATTCGCAATGAAGACCAAGATCATCACCCTCGAATCGCACGATGACCTCATCTCCGTCCGCGACAGGATGTCGTGGGCGAAGACGCCGCGCATTTTGTTGGTGGCGCCCAAGTTCGAGAAGATCGCGCTTCGTCAAGCGGACTTGAAAGTTTTGCAACGGCACGCGTCGTCACTTGGCGCGCAGGTGGGGTTGGTGACTCGCACAAGGCGCGTGCGCGCAGACGCCGAAGAGTTGGGCATCCCTGTTTTTGAGTCAACGGCGGAGGCGCAGAAAGAGGCGTGGGCGCAGAATCCGCCGAAGAGGTTGACGCGAAAGCCTCCAGCGAAGAATCTGCGTGAGAAGCGGGAGCAGGTTCAAGTCCGAGAAGAAGCGTGGCGCGCGCATCCCGCTACACGGCTTGGCGCGTTCATCGTCGGCGTGATGTCGGTGTTTCTCATCGTCGCGTTGTTCATCCCGCGCGCGCAAATCCGATTGAAACCGATCACTGAAACGCAAAGCATTGTGATCCCTGTGATCGCGAGTGAATCGACCGAGTCTGTTTTTGTGACGGGCAACATCCCTGCGCGTGAAAAACGAATCATTCTCGACGGCGCGCAAACGGTTGTGGTGACGGGCGAGGGCGTTGTGCCGCAATCGAAAGCGACTGGCGTTGTTGTGTTTCGCAATCTCACGTCGAACGCGGTGACGATACCCGCTGGCACAATTGTGGAGGCGGCGCGTGACGCGCTCGTGCAATTTGTGACTCTTGAAGACGGCATCATCGCGGCGGGCGTCGGCAAAGAACTTGAGATTCCCGTCGAGGCGGTGGAGAGCGGCGCGATCGGCAACCTGCCCGCAGAGTCGTTGATCGTCATTCGCGGCGCGCTGGGGCTTTCGCTTTCGGTCACGAACCCCGAGCCGACGGAAGGCGGGCGCGAACAATCGTCTGTGCAGGCGAGCGATGCGGATCGCGCGCGCGCGAAAGAGTTGTTGATGAAATCTCTCGACGAAGACGCGCGTATAAAATTTTTGAACGATGTTGGTTCGGGCGATATTCTTTTTGATAAAACGATTTCCATCTCGCAAATTTTGTTGGAAGAATTTGATCCGCCTGCGGGCGCGGCTGGAACCACGTTGACGTTGACCTTGCAAGTGGAATATTCCACGCGTTACGCCTCCGCTTCAGACTTGAGTGAGCTTGCCTCGCTTGCGTTGAACGCTTCTCTCCCTTCGGGCTTTCGCGTTGCATCATCCAACGTGAAAACTGAATCCGTTGGCTTACCTGTGTTAAGTGAAGACGATTCTACGCGTTGGCAGTTGCGCGCCGAGAGGCAGATCGTTCAATCGGTTGACGTCGCGCAGATCGCAACATTGATTCGCGGCTTGAGCGTGAATGAAGGGCGTGCACGCTTGGACGAGTCGTTTGATTGGGAAAGCGAGCCAGTGATTTCAATGTTCCCCTCGTGGTGGAAGTGGATTCCGTTGTTGCCGTTTCGGATTGAGGTGGTTACGGAGTGAAGGATGAATTATGAAGGCTTGCGTTGAGCTGTGTCGAAACGATGAAAGAGGAAAGAAGAAAGTGGAAAGTAGTGAGTTTCAAGATTCATGTTTCATGTTACCTGTCTACCTGTCTACCTGTCTACCTGTCTACCTGTTTACTTGTTTACTTGTTTCCGTGTCTACCTATCTACGGTGATTTACCCCAATGCGTATCCTAGCAGTTGACCATGGCGAAAAGCGGATCGGTCTCGCGCTCAGCGACCCGACCGCGACGATTGCCAGCCCATTCAAAGTGATCGAGCATGTTTCCCGTCTGCTCGACGCGGCGCAGGTGGCGAATCTTGCCGCTGAAAATGAGGTCGGCTTGATCGTCGTCGGTCAATCGTTTGACGAAGAAGGCAAACCGAATCTGGCAGGCAGGCGCGCCGCGAAATTCGCCGACGCGTTGCGCGGGCAGACTCACATCCCTGTGGAGTTGTTCGACGAATCGTTCAGCACGCAAGACGCGCGCACGGCGGTCGTCGAAATGGGCGTCTCGCGCAAGAAACGCGCGGGGCACCACGATTCGTTGGCGGCGGTGGTGATACTCCGTTCCTATTTAGAGTCGCGGAAGTGAAAGGTACTGCGTACTGCGTACTGCGTAAGGTGAGGTACGAGATACGAATTACGAGATACGAGTTACAACCTGTTTCCGTGTTTACCCAGCCCCCATGCGCAAACTCATCCTCCCAATTCTCTTAATTCTCACAATTCTCTGTTTTCTCGTTGCCTTCATCGCCATTCCCTCCGAAGCCGCGCGGATTTACGGTCCGCCCGCGCCGTGGCTGACGATATTCCAGCGCGCGCAATATTCCGCGCGATTGTTGTGGTACGACGGCTTGCTCACGCGTCCGCTGAATGGCGAGGCGAGCGAACGGAATTTCAGAATCGAGTCGGGGCAGTCGGTGAGTTCGATCGCGGCGAGTCTGCAAGATGCGGCATTGATCCGCGACGCTGAATCGTTCCGCGACTATTTGGTGTATTCGGGGCTGGACACGTCCATTCAAGCGGGCGAGTACAAACTCAGCGCGGCGATGTCCGCGATTGACATTGCGCGGGAGATTCAAGACGCGAGCGCCACCGAAGCGACATTCACTGTCCTCGCAGGCTGGCGGATGGAGGAGATCGCCGCGTCTCTCCCGACCTCGGGCTTGGCAATCACGCCCGACGAATTTCTCGCCGCCGCGCGGAATCGGCGCAACGATTACGATTTTCTCGACGGCGCAGACTCTCTCGAAGGATTTCTATTCCCCGATTCGTACATCCTTTCGCGCAACATATCGGTCAACGAATTGATGGATGAACTTCTCCGCAACTTTTCGCTGAAACTCACTTCCGAGTTGACTCACGGTTTTGAACAACAAGGACTGACGGTGTATCAAGCCGTGATCGTCGCGTCCATTGTGGAGCGCGAAGCTGTGCAGGATGAAGAGAAGCCGTTAATCGCTTCGGTCTATCTCAATCGTTTGAATATCGGGATGAAACTCGAAGCCGACCCGACCGTGCAATACGCGCTGGGGTTTGATTTCGCCGCTGGAACGTGGTGGAAGAATCCGCTCAGTTTGGACGACCTGCAATTCGACTCGCCATTCAACACATACGTCTACGCAGGTTTGCCGCCCGCGCCGATCTCCAATCCCGATTTGGATTCTCTGCAAGCGGTCGCGTTCCCTGCTGAGACGCCGTACTTCTTCTTCCGTGCCAAGTGCGACGGTTCAGGGTATCACTCCTTTGCGGAGACATTCGAGGAGCATGTGGCGAATGGATGTGAGTAAATGGCTTCGACGCGAGGTATAATGTCGAAGGTTGCTTGTCTTGTAAAAATAGGTGAACTATGAAATCTGACATTTCCATCCCCAATCCAGTTTTCCATGCCGCGCAAAACCTTGCTAAAAAAATGGGAGTTTCGCTGAGCGAGTTGTATACCGCCGCACTGAATGCGTATGTGGCAGAACATGAAACGGAAAACATCACAGAGACTTTGGATCAGGTCTATGCCAATGAACCCTCGGCGCTTGAGCCTGAGATAGTGACGATGCAGGTCGTATCGCTGGATGGAGAACAGTGGTAATTCAACGCGGGGAAATTTGGTGGGCAGACCTGCCCGAACCTACAGGCTCAGAACCTGGTTTTCGCCGCCCAGTGTTGGTCGTTCAGTCCGATGATTTCAATCGCAGTCGCATTGCAACTGCGATTGTTGTTGTCATCACATCCAATCTCAAATTAACAAACGCGCCTGGAAATGTATTTTTGCCACTAAAAGCCACAGGCTTATCCAAAGATTCGATTGCGAATGTCTCGCAGGTCCTAACAGTGGACAAAAGTTTTCTGACCGAGAAGATCGGTGATCTGCCAATTTATCTTCTCGAACAAGTTGAAGCGGGTTTGCGCTTGGTCATGGGGTTAGGCTAAAAGACATTCGGCGTAAATTTTACCAATCAACAATTTGGGGAACATCTTGCAACATTTCTGAATCCCAACCTGTATATGTGCTATGAGAACATTCAAAAAATTCGTGTTGACGCTGTCTACGGGTTACATTTTCTTTCTCTTCTCCGAACTTTTATTTTGGGCGCGCAAACGTCCCGAGGATTCGCTCGGCGAATGGGCGATGACCTGGCTGGCGTATTCGTTGATGGGGTTCGTGTTCCTCCTGATCGTTTCGCGCTTCAGAGTCAAAAACATCTGGGCGTTATTTCTCGCGGGCGCGGTGTTCGGCTGGTTTGGCGAAGGCATCGTGGTGCAGACGACGTACGAGTCCCTGCCGCTCTCGATCTCCTTTACCACGCTTGCGTGGCACGCGCTGATTACGGTCTGGATTGGATGGTATGCGATTCGAAAATCCCTGCGTGCCTCGAATCCTTTCTCGACGTTGAAACTGTCTCTAGCCATCGGGCTTTGTTACGGCTTGTGGGCGATCATGTGGTGGCTCGAACCCGATGGAGGAGTTTCCTCCGTCGCTGAATTTGCGACATTTTCTTTCAGCGCAGGGATCCTTGCCATCCCCGCTTACTGGCTAGCAGACTGGAGTTCCTCCGAATCCTTCCGCCCGAATCGTTGGGCGAGCATCGCCATTGTGGGTTTATTCGCTTTGATGTTCCTCTTCGTGGTTGTGCCGAGCAATCCGCTGACGATCATTATCCTGCCGACCTTGTTGGGGCTGGCATATCTCGGCTTGCGCTGGAATCGATTGAGTGAAGATGACGGCTCGATACTGACCGATTTCAGCGTCCCTGCGCCAGTGTGGAAATATCTCTCGTTGTTGGGCATCCCCGCGGCGGGCGTTTCTTTTTATGCGCTTGCGGCGTCCCTGCAATTGCAGTGGCAAACGAATTGGGTCTTGTATCTCATCACAACCCCGCTTGGATTTATTTTGTTTGGCATGAGTCTGTATAAATTGCGGAAGAGAAAATCCGCCCTTGTTTCAAATTGATGAATATAATTGACATCCAATGCGTTTTTTGTTGACGCAACTCTCCAGTTGAAGAGGATGTCGATATGTCAAAAGCAACGGTCAACAACATCGAGTTGTATTACGAAACTGCTGGAAGCGGAGAATCTGTTTTATTCATTCACGGACTCGGCTCCAGCGCCCGCGACTGGGAAATGCAAATCCCCGCTTTTACCAAACAATTCAAAACGACAGCCTTCGACCTGCGCGGACATGGACAATCGCAGAAGCCGAAGGGACCGTACAGCATGTCGCTGTTTGCGAAGGATACTGCTGAATTGATTCGGTCACTGGGAGTCGGCTCTGTCCATGTGGTGGGGATTTCACTGGGAGGGATGATCGCATTTCAACTGGCTGTGGATCATCCAGAATTGGTCAAGAGCATGGTGATCGTTAATTCTGGTCCCGAACTCGTGGTTCGCACGCTCAAAGAACGCTGGCAGGTGTTTATGCGGTTTGCAATTGTCAGATTGATGGGGATGCGTAAAATGGGCGAGGTGTTGAGTAAGCGGTTGTTCCCCAAAGATGGACAAGAGAAATTGCGCGAGATATTTGTCCCGCGTTGGGCGGAAAATGATATCCGTGCCTATTTGGATACGATGCGCGCTATCGTCGGCTGGAGCGTGGTGGATAAAATTCAAAATATCAAATTTCCCGTTTTGGTGGTGGCGGCTGATAATGATTACACACCCGTATCAGCCAAAGAAGCGTATATTCCCAAGTTGGGGAATGCAGAATTGGTCGTCATTGAAGATTCCCGCCACGCCGTGCCTGTTGAAAAGCCCGATGAGTTTAATCGCATTGTGTTGGGGTTTTTATCCAAGCAAGAGTTTTCTGTTCGCTAATCACTTCCTCAATTACAACGGGGGCGGGAGCGATCTGCGTTCCTGAAACAAGATATAATCGCGCAAAAATAACAATGAGGAGAAAAATGTCTGAAGATATATTTTTGGCTAAAGCGCTTGCCGCAGTTCAAAGAGCAGACTATGAGGAATTAGAAGGTTTACGCGACGAGATCAAGCCCGAGTATGTTTCGCGGCTTGCGGCAACGTGGAATAAATCCATGCCGTGGAAGACGAAGGATGCTTACATTACTTTGTTGATGGATCAATCTGGCGCGACGGTGCGGAAAATTATGCTCGATGCGCTCGATTCTCCAACGGTAGAGTCGCGAGCGTATGCGCTGTGCATTCTCAAGGGGGATTTTGGGTTGTTCGATTCGTTTTTGACGGATGGCTGGGTGGATCAAAATAAGGTGGATACAGCGTTGGCGCAGTTTCGGGCGGAGTAATTCGTTTGCGTGTTGCCCGATCCTTTGTTTCGACGGGATTGGGCGCGGCGATGAGGCGGGCAATGTATTTGATGTTGGAACAAATCCATTTTCCGATCCGTTAAACAAACATCCAAATCGTTAGGAGGCAAATATGACTCGCGTCAAATTCCAGTTTGTGACATTGACCTTAGTTCTTTTGTTGACCGCTTGCGGCGTTCAGGCAACAGCCGTACCGACAGATGCGCCTACATCCACTCCCTTGCCTACAGCGACAATAACATTCACGCTGACAGCGCCTCCAAGCCCAACTTCGACTCTCACTCCAATCCCCTCCGATACCCCGATCCCTCTGCCTGCATCGCTTATTGGAACGATATCTATCTCGAATGGCAGTGTTAAGCCATTTTCCAGCACAGTCGAACTGCGGATGGCCGAATCGTTCGATTTGGTCGCTGGCGAAAAGACGAACTCGAAAGGGGAATACAAGATTGAAGACATTCAACCTGGAAAATACGAATTGTGGGTGTTGATCACCGCTAAATCCGCCATGCTGTCGGGGTGTAACGATGTGCGTCCGCAAGATGAGGCGTGGAAGATCGGGGTCAATTTTGAGGACGGCCAAGGCTTGACGATGGAAAACGCTTATCTCTCGAAGGCGTTGTTTCTCGTAGATGGTTTACAAAGCGCGGGCTTGAAGGCGAAGGGCTATTACGCCGTGCTGTCAGATTTTAAAATATTATCGGGTGTTGAAAACAAATTCGATGTTACTTTGTACTGTGATTAATGAGATACGAATCAACGACTCCTAAACCCATTCCGTACTTCTCGCATGGAGTTTTTGTTGGAGTTTGAATTCCTGAAACAAGTTATAATCGTCGTTGCACAAAAGGAGTTCGAGCAATGATTTACCCAACCTTGCGCGCCACAGTTCGCAATGGCAGGATCGAATTGTTAGACGACGTTCAATTGCCTGAAAACGCGGAAATATTGGTCACCATCATGGATGAAACGCCGCTTGAGTCGCTGACACTCGGCGAACATCTCGCGGCGGGATTGCAAGACATTCTACTGGGAAGAGTTTCCCGCGCCGACACGCCCGAGGAGCTGGCTTCTCATCTCGATGCGGTGTTGGAAGACGCTTGATGAAGTATCGCTTCATTTTCACAACTTGGTTCGACCGAAATTTGAAATCGCTGCGCAAGCATAATCCCAGCTTACGCAGCGATTTTGAATCTTTCCTGCAAGCGTTTGACGCCGAGGCTCATCCCATCATTCCGCGCACAGGTGGAGCACGAAAGGCAAGGATGTCTGCGAAAGGGCGTGGCAAACGGGGAGGCTATCGCGTGGTGTATTATTTTGTCCTTGAGGATACCGTCTGGCTTCTTACGATCTACGATAAAGTTCAAAAAGAAAACCTTTCACCCGATGAAGAAAAAATCATTCAAGGGTTGATCGAAAAAATACAATCACCCTGAGTTAAGTGACGGTCACATCAAAGATGACCGTCACTTTTTTACGGATTCCTAAACCCATCCCACACTTCCATTGCGGGTTTAAGTGATCGGTCGGGATTCAAAAAGCCGATGAACGCAAAATTGGATAAGCCTTCTGTGTCTTTGGGATCGCGTCCCTGCTTTGCCATTTCTGCCGCGTACGAGTCCATGTTGAAGTCGGTGAGGATGGTGTTTACCCAGAACGCGAGGCGCGGTCCGAGTTGGTCGTGGACTGCGTTGAGGAAAATCACCTGGTCTTCGGGAGAACCTTGCGCGAAGCCGACGGGACGGGAGGAGAATCCGCTTTCAGCAATGGCGACAGGCTTCCCCGTCCCGTCCGCAGGAGAAGCGGGGTGTAATAGTCTGCTGGAATATCTGAGGCGGAGGGAAACACAAAGTAGGGATAGGTCGAGATCACCCATAAATCCAGATTCGGTTCGAACGCTTCGATCTGTTCCCAATTCGGGCTGAGTCGCTGACGATTGCCCTCCTCGGGCTGGGGGAACATGTTGTTGAGATCATCCCATTGAAAAGTGACGAAGATCTGCGTGTCTGGCGCTTCGGCTTTGACCAGCGCGTACATTTCGTTGTAGAGGCTGATGAAGTTGCCCGCGTCGTCGGGATGCGCGTCCATGTAGGTGTTGATCTCGGAGGCGAGACCGAGATAGCGCGGATGAAATGTGCGCGCGACCCACAGCGCGTAATTGCGATACGCGGAGCGAACATCGGGATTTGCAAAACTCGCCTCCCAGCCAGCAGGCAAGCCAATGAACTCGCGGCGATTGAGACCGTTGAGGGCATCAATGACGAAGATGTATTCGAGATGATTTTGATTTGCAAGTTTAACTTGATTGATCAAGTCGGTTTTCGTTTGCGATTCAGATTCTGTTCCGCCCACAAAATCTTCCCACGCTGTGTTTTGCTGGATCAAAACAAAATCGGCGTGTTGATCCATATCTTTGTAAAGTTGGAAGATGCTATCGAGTGTCGCTTCGGGCGGGGAGGGGAAGAATCCGTACGCGGTTTTGCCTGAGTCGAAGATGGAGTCTTCGGGAGGCGGCGGGACGCCTCCGCCGTTGCAGGCGAGGGAGGCGAGGAGCAGGATGGAGAGGGAGAGGAGGAGTCTGCGCATTTTATCACCTTGATTCGTGCCGTTGCGAAGGACGACGTTGGCATTGAGCCTGTCGGTGGGAATCAATCTCATGGAAACAGGAGATTGATTTGGGCGAGTAGCATCGCCCTCGCAATTTCATACAGTTGGCAGGGATAAAAAGTTGCGCGATTCTATTTGTTGGCTACGATGTCAATGTAATCTTCGGTCACTGTTTCGCCGTCTGCCGCGCCGAGCAGTTCGAGTAGTTCGTTGAGGAGATCGGCTTTGTTGTCGGCGTCTTTGCGGCTCCACGTGCGCGATTTGACTTCAAGGAAGTGCCCGAGCGGCGGCGTGGTCATGTGATCGAGGTTGATGTAAAACTCGGTGTCTTTGTATTTGATGAACCAGCGTAGGCGGTCTTTTTCGATCGTAATTTCGGTCTTCGGTTTGAAATACTCCCGATAGAAACGAAGCGAGTTTGTGGCGGGCGCGAGGAAGCGACTGCGCGATAACAGCACTTCGTGTTCAAAGTGTCCCTCGCGCTTTTGCCCCAGCAACGTGAGTCGCGCGCGCGTTTGCGTGACCGTGTTCTTGGCATCGTCCACGAAATCGTCTTCGCGGAAGCGCAGACGTCCTTGCGACTCATCCTCGAAGAAGAAGTACGCGTCATGTTGACGATAGTGACGTTCGTACAGAATGTCTATCTCGTCTCGCATCAATTCGCGGACGACGCGGTCTGGGTCCGTGATTTTGACCTTGACCTGCACCTCGAACGATTCCTCTTCCATCGAGCCGCCGAGAGCGATGAGTTTCGATAACACCGATTGTTCGCGTTCGACGAGGAACGAATCAATTTGCTTGGCGAGGTCGGCGGCTTGGGCGAGCAGTTCATCTTCTTTGAGTGTGAGCAATTGACGATCGCGCATGATCCATTTGCCGTTGATCATCACGTCGGTCACATCGGTGGATTTGCTGGCGTAGACGATCTGCGCGTACGCGTTGTCTGCCGAGCGGCGGAAGGAGGGGGAGTTGTGGACAGGGCTGAGGTCAACGAGGATGAGGTCGGCGCGGCGGCTGGGGGTGAGCGAACCAGTTAGATGTCCGATATGAAGCGCTTGGGCGCCGAGGCGCGTCGCCATGAGCAAGGCTTGCGGCGCGGGGAGCGACGTCGGATCGTTGGTCACCGCTTTGGCGATGAACGCGGCGAGGCGCACTTCTTCGAACATATCCAGATCGTTGTTCGAGGCGGGACCGTCTGTGCCGATGCCGACGTTGAGACCGGCGTCGAGCATTTTCACCACAGGCGCGAAGCCCGATGCAAGTTTGAGATTCGACGAAGGGTTATGTGAAACGCCCGCGCCCGCGTGATGCAGGGTGCGGATCTCGCCGATGTCGAGATGCACGCAATGCGCGGCGATGACCTTGGCTTCGAGTAGTCCCTGTTTCTTCACGTATGGAATGACGGGTATGCCTTGTTCTTTGCGCATGTTGTCCACTTCGAAGGACGTTTCGGCGAGATGCGTGTGAAGCGGAATATCGAACTCTTTGGCGAGTTCGGCGGTTTCGCGCAAAATATTTTCTGTGGTTGTGTAGGGCGCATGCGGCGCAATGGACGGAACGATAAGCGGATGCCCCTTCCACTTTTTGATGTAATCGCGCGCTTTTTCCATCGCGTCTTCATACGACGCCGCGTCGGGCGTTGGGAATTTGAGAATGGATTGCCCGCAGATGCCGCGCATCCCCGCGTCTGCGGTGGCGGTGGCGACAGCGTCTTCGTAGAAATACATGTCGTTGAAGGTGGTCACGCCGCTTTTGATGAGTTCGGCGCAGGCGATGGATGTTCCCAAGCGGACAAATTCTGGTGAGGCAAATTGCCGTTCAACGGGCCACATGTAGCCTTGCAACCACACGTCGAGTCGCAGATCGTCTGCGATGCCGCGCAGGAGGGTCATCGGCACATGCGTGTGCGCGTTGACCAAGCCCGGCATGAGGATCTTGCCTTTGCAGTCAATCGTTTCTTTGCCTGAATATTCTTTCTTGATCGCGTCTTCGGGTCCCACCGCGACGATGCTGTCGCCTGTCACTGCGACCGCGCCTCGGTTGTATTGGGTCATTGTTTCGTCCATGGTGAGGACGTGGGCGTTGAGGAAGAGGGTGTCTACGGTTTGCATGAATTCTCCTGAAAGTAAGCAAAAGGCGGCATCTCTGCCGCCCGATCGTATTTCTATTGCGGGCTTGCTGTGACAAGCGCGGGTTCGATCTCAAAGATCACGCGACCTGAGGTCTGTGACAGCACGCGATGGGCATCGAGAATTTCCAAGCCCGCTAGTGTACCGTCGGGACCGTAATCGGCGAGAATTTCTTCGGTTAATTGGCGCGTTTCCGCTTGCCCTGCTTCGAGGTGCAGGAATTCAAGGTAGAGGGCGTCAACATTCATGTCGAAAGTAATTTTCATTGCCTAATCACTTTTGCTAATTATACATCTTCCTGCATTTGAATGATGTTTCCAACTCACCTTATGCAAAATTTCCTCTGGTTTGACATTATTCATTTGGCGGATCGGTGACCGTCCACGAATGCGCACGAATAAACGAATTGATTTGCCGACATTCGTAAATTCGTGGTCTTTATTCGTGGACGGTTCACTACCAATCGCACCACTTCGACTTGCACTCGGCACTCCGCTCCGTGCGGATGTGGTTACGGAACAAAATTCAAAAATGCCTTCAACGCCTTCAAGTTTGCGGCGAAATCGGTGTTCTTGTGGTCGCGCAATTCCATGTCCACTGCCGCGCCGACGCCGTTCTCGACCGCCCAATCGGCGAGTGTGCCTGTGTACACACACCCAGTGTCCACCGGGGGGTATGGATAATTCGTCGCTTTTGCCAATGCTTTGGCAAGTTGCTTTGATTCTTGAGTCCATGGCACGCCGCCGGGGAAGACTCCCAGCGCGGCGCTGTGATAACTAATTAATGCGGTGATGTTTTGCCCCTCGATGAAACTCATCACGGAACGCGTTTCAGGTTCCGAACCGCCGTACAAGCCGCCTGTGGTGGGGCGATAGATCCAACAGCCGTCGCGGTCCCAGTCGGCGGACCAATTTTCACTGGGGAAGTTGCGGTTCAAATCCACGCCGTTATTGTTGACGCGCCCGTCCACGCCGTGGGCGCGGGCTTCGCCATCGGGGTTCATGTTGCGGATAATGTACAGGGTCGCATCCGATGGAATCGCGCCCGGGTCTTTGCTAAGATGTTCGATCAATTCGTTTGCCAGCGCAATTGTATTCCATTCGTAGCCGCCGTGGATGCCCGCCACGATCAAATATTCGCGTTCGCCGTTTCCGAATTTGTACGCTTCGAGAGGATAGCCCGCAACTGAATAACCGATAACGTTCGGCGCAGGTCCGTTGTTGAGCACAAACGGCGTCGACGTTTCAAACACATACGGCGTGAAATTTGGGAATGCCGTCAGCGTCGGTAAAAAGAAGGTTGTCGGCGCGGCTTCCGAGGCGGGGGCGAACTTTGTTGGCTGGCTGGGCGCCACGGCTTCCACCGTCTGGTCGGTCAAATAGAATGCCGCCCCGGCGAGCAGGCACAGCAATATCACTCCATTCACGATCCAGATTGAATACACCCAAACGCGCGCCGATGTGCCTCGTTTCATCGAGCATTTTCCATTGCCCGGCGGCGCATCCAATCGAGCGCAAGATTCACCGACCACATCGGCAGACTGCGCGGAGGTCCGCCATAGGTGACATGGTGCGTCTTTTCGCCTTCGGGTGTGATGAGCGCCATATCCGCTGAGCGGTCTTCGATATTGATCATGACCCCCAGCGCGACATCGGCTTTGGATTCGTTTCGCGCGGCGCGAAGGGTTTCGATGAGATTGGGAACCTGGAGATTGGAGACTATTGTGGTGCGCGAGATCTTTCGCGCAAGCAAACCGTTCAAATTGGATTCCAACCCGGTCAGACTCCAGCCCCGGCTTGCCACGGCTTGGAGAGCGGAGTCTTCCAGTGTGTCTTCATCTGCCCCGAAGACCACCTCCCCGAGCCGCGCGCGCACGTCTTGTTCGATCGTCGCGATCATTTCATCCGCTTGCGTTTCATCTTTTGCTTTTGCCGCGATGCGAATGTCCACAACGCCGGTGTGCGCGGCGAGACCGACCGTCGGGTTACTCAACGTTTCGAGATCGGCGATCTTCTCGTCGATCAATCCTTCGCCCAAGCCCGCGCAATGCAAGATTTTGATTTTGATGAGTTCGTTGAGGTTGAACCGTTGTTGTAAATATGGAATCACCGACTCGTGCAGGACGTGTTCCATTTCGTTGGGGACGCCGGGCAGGGAAATGACAACACCCCCCTCTTTCTCTCCCCCCATGTTCTCCGAAAATGGGGGGAGTTGGAGGGGGGTCTCCACAATAAAACACGGCGCGGTGCCGACGGGGTTTTTGATCCCAATCGCGCCTTTGGGGGCGTAGGCTTGCTTTTTTTGATTCTCGGAGGGCTTGCGCCCGTAGCGCGAAATGTTTTCGACGACCTGTTCCCACAAATCTTCGCGGAATTCGAGTTCCACGCCTGCCGCGCGCGCCACCGCTTCGCGGGTGGGGTCGTCAATGGTCGGACCCAAGCCTCCCGTGGTGATGACAATTTCCGCGCGGCGCATCGAGTTGCGGATGGATTCCGCGATCCGTTCGACGTTATCGCCGATGGTGATGGTGCGGAACAAGTTCACGCCCATGCCGCGCAAGACGCGCGCGATATACCGCGTGTTCGTGTCTACGATCTCGCCGAGGAGAATTTCCGTTCCGATGGTGATGATTTCTGCAGAGGGCATTTTTTTCTCTGTCACAGAGAGCGTAGGGATTCTGAAGAAAAACTCAAAGGTCTCTGTGCGCTCTGTGGCTGATTTTCTAAAATTTTACTTCAACGCCAAGCTTCATGGCATGAGCATTTTTTAACGCGACTTGCGCGGCGACGGCATCTTGAACCGCGTTGCCAACGGATTTGAAGAAGGTGATCTCGTCGTCCGCCTGCCTGCCTGAGTGTGTTCCCAAAACGATCTCGCCAAGTTCGGCATGGATGCTCGCCTCGGTGATCAACCCCGCTTTCATGGCTTTGACGATGTCGCCAGCCTCGTCCATGACAGTGGCGCGCGAATCGACAACGATGCGAGAGCGCGCGACGGTTTCGATGGGGAGTTCCTGCATCTCGGGCGTGTACGCGCCGATGGCGGAGATGTGCGTTCCTGTGTTTACGTCTTTATCATCGAAGATGGGTTTCTTCGAGCCTGTCGCTGTGCAGATAATGTCCGCGTTTTCGATGGCTTCTTTGGGAGTCTTTGCCACGCGGATGTCTTTGGGAATATTTCCAAGCCCAGCCATTTCTTCAACGAACGATTCTGCTTTTGATGTGGTTGGATTATAGATGAACGCGGTTTCGATGTTGCGGGCGGAACACGCGGCTTCGAGCTGGGTCTTCCCTTGTGGTCCCGCGCCGAAGATGGCGACAACCTTGCTGTCTTTGCGCGCGAGCAGGTCAATTGCCGCGCCGCTCCCTGCGCCAGTGCGGATGGCGGTGAGGGAACTTCCTTCGAGCAACGCAATCGCGCGACCTGTCTCCGCGTCGAAGACTAACACTGCGGCTTGAATGTAGGCGAGTCCGCGCGGGGGGTTGGATGGATACAACGACACGACTTTGACTGCGAGCGCTTCGGTGGAATCTTTTTTCATGTAGGCGGGCATGAACAGGCTGACCGCGTCGCGGCTGGGGATGGGGAGACGAGTCCGCAATGGCGCGACAGCCGTCCCGTCGGAAAGAGAGGCGTAGGCGTCCTTCATGGCGGCTATGGCAGTGTTCATCGGCAGGGCTTGTCGAACTTCAGTCGCATTGAGGATGAGCATGAGTTATTTCCTATGATAACAGGGCATTGCGTGGTGGTAGCAAAAAGCGCAGAGGGGATGGATTCTCCTCTGCGCTTTGTCTTTGAGGCGAACGGTTACTCCATCCCCAGATATGCCTTTTGCACGGTGGGGTCTTTTTTGAGGGCTTCGGCGGCGTCTTGCAACACGATCACGCCAGATTGCAATACATAGCCACGGTTGGCGATGGAGAGCGCCATGAGGGCGTTTTGCTCCACGAGTAAGACGGTCACGCCTTCTTTGTTGATCTGTTGGATGGTTTCAAAGATCAACTCCACCAGCACCGGCGCGAGACCCATCGAGGGTTCGTCCATGAGCAGGAGGGTGGGGTGAGCCATGAGCGCGCGCCCGGTGGCGAGCATTTGTTGTTCGCCGCCCGAGAGTGTGCCGGCGATCTGGTTGCGGCGTTCTTTCAAGCGCGGGAATAAGCTGAAGATACGTTGAATGTCGGTATCGTATTCCGTTTTCGAGTTGCGGCTGTACGCGCCCATGTCGAGGTTTTCGGTGACGGTGAGGCGGGCAAAGATGCCGCGTCCTTCGGGGACCATCGCGATCCCTTTGTAGACGATATCGTTCGCCTTGTGCCTGGCAATATCTTCGCCGTTGAGTTTGACCGTTCCCGCGCGCGGTTTGAGCAAGCCGGTGATCGTGCGCAGGATGGTGGTTTTTCCAGCCCCATTCGCGCCGATGAGCGTGACGATCTCGCCTTTGTCGACAGTGATCGAGATGCCTTTGAGCGCGTGGATGTTACCGTAATACGTGTGAATATTATCGAGTTCAAGCATTGCCATGGTGATATTCTCCTCGCGGCTTAGTGGTTTACTTGCCCGGCTGTGCCGCGACCGAGATAGGCTTCGATCACGCGTTGGTTGCCTTGAATGTCTTTGGGCGTGCCCTCGGCGATCTTTTCGCCATAGTCGAGCACGGTGATCTTTTCAGAGATGCCCATGACCACGCGCATATCGTGTTCGATCAACAGGATGGTGATCCCCAATTCGTCGCGCAGGTGGCGGATGAACTTCGTCATCTCTTCGGTTTCATTAGGATTCATGCCCGCGGTGGGTTCATCGAGCAGGAGCATTTTGGGTTTGCTGGCAAGCGCGCGCCCGATCTCGAGCCGCCTCTGATCTCCGTAGGGAAGGTTGCGCGCCAGTAGGTCGCCTTTTTTTGCCAGCCCGATGAAGTTCAAGAGCCGCAACGATTCCTCGAGGGCGGCTTTCTCTTCGCGTTTGGTTGCCGCCGTCCCGAAGATGGGACCGAATAAAGTCGCTTTCATTAATGGGTGTTGACCCACCAGCAGGTTTTCGATCGCCGTCAGGTTTGAGAATAGACGGATGTTTTGATAGGTGCGCGAAATCCCTCGAATGTTGATCTGGTCGGAGGAAAGACCCAGGATCGAGCGTCCGTTGAAAACGATATCGCCTTCTTCCGGCTTATAGAAGCCAGTGATACAGTTGAAGAAAGTTGTCTTGCCGGCGCCGTTCGGCCCGATCACACTGTAGATGGACTTTTCAGGGATCTCGATGGAAAGAGTGTTGACTGCGGTAAGACCGCCAAAGCGTTTTGTCACTGTTTCTGCGGTAAGTATGTTTGCCATTTTTATATACCTGCCTAGCCGCCTGCGGCGTGGCTGAGATTTTCATCTTCATGGAACTCGCGCTTGTGCACTGCTTCCGGCAGAAAGCCTTCCGGCTTGTTGAGCATCATGACGATGAGCAGGATGCCGAAGATCAAGAGGCGGTATTCCGAGAATTCGCGGAGTAGCTCGGGCAGACCCGCCAGTAACAAGCCGCCCACGATCACGCCGGGCAGGCTTCCCATCCCGCCGACGATGATGAGCGCCAGCACATTGATCGAGGTGATGAGCGTAAAACTATGCGGGTACACTGTGGAAAGTTTGGCGGCAAAGATCGCGCCGCTCAGTCCGCCGAACGCCGCGCCGGTTGCAAAAGCGAGAAGTTTTGTGGCGGTGAGGTTGATGCCCATGGCTTGCGCCACATCTTCATCCTCGCGGATCGCCTTCCAAGCGCGGCCAATACGCGAGTCGCGCAGGCGGTAGGCTACGAACAAAGCGACGAAACACGCCGCCAGAATAACGTAATACAGCGTTTGCGACGAGTCCAGAACAATCCCGCCGATGGTGGGCGAGGCGATCGACACAATGCCGAATGATCCGCCAAAATAGGGTTTGAGGAAATCCGACAGGAACATGATGCGGATGATTTCGCCGAAGCCGAGGGTGATGATGGCGAGGTAATCTCCGCGGATTTTAAGCACAGGGATACCAAGCATGATGCCCGCAAGCACTGCGACGATAACTGCAAAGGGGAGCGCTTCCCAAAACGTCCAGCGGACATCGAAGAAGATTTCGCCACCGGTTGTGGTGAGCACGCCCATGGTAAACGCGCCCAGCGCGTAAAAAGCAACATAGCCGAGGTCGAGCAAGCCGGCGTAGCCCACGACGATGTTCAAGCCAAGCCCCATGAGGATGTACAGCCCAACCGAGTTGGTCACATCGCTGAGTACGGGACCTGCAATCTGGGGCCAGATTAGCAGGAACAGCCCAAGCAATCCCCACCTCACCCAACGCTGTGTTCTTTTGGTTGCCTCTGGTAACGCGTCGCGTTTTGCGCGCCGCGCCGCGCCGTTTTTTGCGTCGTTATAGATTACGCCTGCCACAATGAGGAATACTACAATGGCGCCAAGGATGGAAAGTCCTTCCTGTCCGCGCCTGCCAAACATCCAGCCTAATGCTGATGTAACGAAAGGGAAGGGCGTCAGCGTGATGCGGACCAAGTCTTGCAAGAGGGCTAGCAAAAGCACGACAGAAAGTCCCGAAACGATGATCCGTTTCCAAAATGGCGTGGCGCCATGAACGAGCGACGCGGCAAGGCTGACGACGGCTCCAACGACAATAACGGCGATGTATGCAAGAGTGGGGTTGGAAATATCGAGAGTCAGAATTTTGTAAAGCGCGGGGCTGGCATTTACAAAGATCGACCGCAAGTTGACGACGGCGCCTAGCATTACGAAGAGAACGATCATGAGGCTGGTCGCAACGCCGGTGATGACGCCGGATGTAACCCGCGTGGAGAATGGCGCCTGTGCGTCGCGTGATGATGAATAGGCAAAACCGATGAGGATGAGCAATAAAAGCGTTTCGCCCATCGACATTTGCCCGGCGATAATGTCTCTCGCGTGGAACGATTCGACCATTCCGATCAACGAAGCGAGGATCGCAACGACGCCGCCGATCAAGCCCAATTGTATGGCTTTCAGCCACCATACGGTGTTATTTTCTTGTTCCATGAAATTCCTGCCTTTACGCCTTGGTTCGGGAAAGTCGTTCGCCCAAAATACCGCTAGGGCGGAAGAGGAGCACAAGCACCAACATCGAGAAGGCGATCACGTCTTTCAACTGGTATGGGGCGGGAACATTCAAGCCATCCAGAAAAAGGATCGGTCCAATCGATTCGAATAAGCCCAGGAATATTCCCCCAAGCATCGCGCCCGGGATATTGCCAATGCCGCCGAGCACGGCGGCAGTGAATGCCTTGATGCCGGGAATAAAGCCCATGAAAAAGTTGACCTGGCGGAATGTGATGGCGTACAAGATGCCGGCGGCGCCCGCCAATGCCGCGCCCAGCGCGAACGTCCGGACGATGATCGCATCCACATCGATGCCCATCAGCGCGGCGACATCCTTGTCTTCAGCGACGGCGCGCATTGCCTTGCCGGTTTTTGTGTATTGAACGTAGAGGAACAGCAATAACATGAGGAACGCGGCAGACAGGATAACGACGACCTGGACTTTTGTGATATTGATATCACCCCACGTAAAACTTCCCTTGAGGGTTTCGATTTCGGGATATGCCTTGAACTGGTCGCCATATAAGCCTTTGAACATATATTGCAAGACGAACGACGCTCCAATGGCTGTAATCAATGGAACCAAACGGGGCGCTCGGCGCAGAGGGCGATAGGCAATCCGTTCCACCAACACGCCGATAGCGGTCGATGTGAGCATCGCGATGGCAAACAAGATTAAAACAGCGACGAAGGTATTCGTTTCTAGAAATCCCGACTTTGCCATGGATGCGGCGGCGAAGTATGCGGTAAACGAACCAGCCATGAACACTTCGCTATGGGCAAAGTTGATCATACGCAGAATGCCGTATACCAGCGTGTACCCCAGGGCGATGAGCGCGTAGATGCTCCCCTGGGCGATGCCGAACACAACAAAATCGAGCCATTGTCTTGTTGTGTAATTTCCTTCTGCCAGCGTTTTGAACGAACCGATCACGATCAAACCGACCAACGCCGCACCGATGATACCGAGAGCAATATCCGTAAAATTGATACGGTTTAAGAATCTCTGCCTCATACGCTCTTCTCCTCAAAAAAGATGGTTACTCTTCTGGCTAATTGATGCGCAATTATAGTGCATTTGTCAAAATCTAATAGGGTTTTGCGCGCCGAAAATCGTCGGTATCATTCCCGCCTGGGGACGCCCAACGCCGGTTCGTGGAACGGATTCCCGCCGCATTGCTATCCCCATCTCCGCCGCCCATTCCCATACATTGCCTGCCAAATCTAAAACGCTGTAATCGTTGGCTCCTTGTGAAAACGATCCGACGGGCAAAGGTTCATTTATGTAGGACTTACGCAGTTGAACCTGTTGCGCCGTAGTTGCGCTGCGGCGGCGGCAGTACAACTGCCCGCCAACTGCGTAAGCCCTGATATGTTGTGATCGAGCTTCGCCCGGTAGCAGATAAACAATGAGCCGGGCGCATCGAAACGCGCCCGGCTCAAAACTACTTCTTACAGTCTACACTACCGAAAATCCTTACGGTTGCCAGATCGGTACGGAAGTGGTGAGATTTTCAGATCCATCGACCATGGCTTGCGTGATTTGATACACAGCAAGCGCTTCACCGGTGGCGCAGTCGCCGTTGGGGTCGCAGCTGAGGTTGCCGGTCAAACCGGGGAAAGCCTTGGTGGCATAGACGGCGTCACGCAGAGCCTGGCGGCCAATGTGAACGGTGCCGTCTTCATCGACAACAGCCACTTTTTCGATCGCGGCGAAGAAGATGTTCATCGCGTCGTAGGAGTGAGGACCGAAGCCGGAAGCGGGATCTTCACCGAATTTTGCCTGGTACTTGGAAAGGAACTGGGCGCCAGAATCACCGGCGACGTACGGGCTCGACAAATACATGCCAACCGAGCACGACCCGGCGGTGCCGGCAAAGCCGGAGGTAAACAAACCATCCGCGCCCATCAGAGCGGTGTTTTCGAGGCCCGAAACTTCGCACTTCTGCGAAGCGAGCAAATTGCCTTCGGGTTCGAAGATCGGGAAGTAGATGATCTCCGCGCCGCCAGCCGCGATTGTTGTCAACACGGGTTTGAAATCGGTATCGCCAACGTTCACTGCTTCCGATGATGTGATGGTGCCGCCTAATTCAGTGAATACGGTTTCGAATACCTTGCGCAGACCATCGGCGTAAGGGGAACCGTCATGAACGGTAGCGGCCTTTTTGAGACCGAGTTCATTGTAGGCAAATTCCGCCGCAATGCGACCCTGGAACAGATCGTTGTGAGCGGTGCGGAAGTAACCAGCGTGGTGATCGGGATGTTCGGGGTTGGTGAGATCGGGGTTGGTGTTGGATGAGGAACTCATCACCATGCCGGCGTCAGCAATGAGCGGCATCGCCGAGCGGGCTTCACTCGAACAGGTCGTTCCGAGGATGGCGACCACGGTCGGGTCGGAAGCGATCTTGGTGCCCGCGGCTTGACCACCTTCTGCGCTGCAGAGGGAATCTTCACCGTCGAACTGAATCGGGTGGCCGAGCAATTGGCCTCCCTTGTCATCGATCGCCAACTGGGCGCCATTGATATTGGTCACACCAAGCGAGGCGGTCGCGCCAGAGACAGACTGAATATAAGCGAAGTGAATGGGATCGCCGGGCGCGATATCGACACACCCGATCGCATCGGTACATTCAAATGCGGGGGCTTTAGGCGTGCAAGCCACGAACACCAGGCTTGAGAGCACCAACACCGAAAGCAAAACATGTAAGCGTTTCATTTTTACTTACTCCTCCGAAAATTGTAGGTATTGAAGATTGTATCCTCAGGCGGATACGACAACCAGGCGGACAACGCTCTCTTAAGATGGGTCGGCATCACCTCCTCGCAAGTGATCTTCAACGTCTGTTTAGAATAAAGCCGGAGAATTGGTTTCTCGCGGCTGTAATCACTATTCTTCTTAATTGTATTCTAATGGTAAAACAAATACGGAATCGGGTCAAGTGTGCGGGGTTGCGCCAGCGCTTAGTTTTTGTCTTGCGGTTTATACAGCAACTGTTCGCGGATTCGCAAGTCGGTGTTACGGATCTTCATGGCAAGGTCCGCAGACAGATTGTACATCAGGCGATACCCAAGTTGCGGATAGGTTTCGCACAACATGACGAGTTTGTCGCGGGGAATAATCAAGAGTCGAGTATCGTTTTGCGTGGCGCACGCGGAGGCAGATCGCAAGCCCTCGTCTACCAACGCCACTTCGCCAAACGATTGCCCGCGTCGCAGTGTGGCGATCACCTGGTTTTCGCGGCTCTCATCTTCCGCAGAGACTAACGCCGGGTCAACGAAAATATCCACCTCGCCCTGGGCGATCACATATAATTCCTTGCTGGTCGAATTTTCCTTGAAGACCAGGTCGTTCTTTTGAAAGGTGGCTTCCTGGCAAAGGTTTGCCACCAGTTCCAATTGAGTTGGCGTGAGTTGAAAAAAAATATCGCTTTGCTTCAAGAACGTGACAATGGTCGGGTTCGACATGTGCGCCTCATAAATACTCTGCGAGGTAGTGTAGCATAAACAGAAGGGGAGCGCAACGCATCTTCTACGGGTAAGCCTGATTCAACCATTCCAACGGATTCACCTGCGCGCCGTTTACCCACACCTCCCAATGCAGGTGCGGTCCCGTGACTCGGCCCGTGCCGCCGACCAAGCCGATTACCTGTCCCTGTTCGACGAAGTCTCCCACACTTACCAAGATTTCGGATTGATGCCAAAAGCCACTGTATACCCCCCAGCCGTGGTCAATGATCGTCGCGTTGCCGCGCACTGTTAATGGCGCGGCAAATACCACGCGACCCGGAGCCGGCGCGAAGATCTGGAGTCCTTCGCCGCCGGAGAAATCAAGCCCGCTGTGAAATCCCTGAATTGTCTGATCCGTTCCCGATCCGTGATAGATACGCCGAGTGCCAAAATAAGAGGTGAATTGGTCCGGGTACACGGCGGGCGCTGTGAATTGCCCGCTCCAATATCTGACAGGCGTAGTTGGAGCCACCACCGAAAGGATGGTGTTATTTTCCGGCTCTGTCGCCAACGGGTCGATCGTCGCGGGATCGACAATAAGTTCTTCTTCAAAATAATTTCCCGAGGTTACAACCACCATTTGCTCAAAGGACTGCGCGCTGCCATCCGACAGGATCGTTTGAATTTTCAGGGGATACAGACCCGGTTCCAACAGGGCATGGATGCCTTGTAGAGCCACCTGATCCCCGTCCTCGCTGAAAAATTGCAAAGGCTTATCCACAAGTATTGCCGAAACGGGGGTGTCTCCCGCGGTGCGCACGCGGATGACTTCGGTTGATCCTTGTTGAATGGGAAGAGGGGAAATGCTCGCGCTCAAAATGCCCGATGGGAGCTCGCTGGCGTTGGACGATGGCTGTCCACTGACGGTGGGCGAATACAGAACATCGCCGGGCAAAGCCGCCCACGTTCCACCCAGTTTATTGATGGATGACAGAGTCCATGAATCGCTCCCTTGTTTGATTGCCATTTCAAACAGTGACTCGGCGGGCGCCGGTGAAAGCCTCGAGGAGAAGGAGGCTTGATCGTCCTGAACCGGAAGAATTAAATTGATCCCCACATAGAGTTCGCTTGGGCTGATGAGGTGGTTCAGCCTTCTCAGGTGATCGCTCGAAACTTGCGTCCTGCGGAGGAGACTCCGCAGCGAGTCGCCGAAGGTCACCACTTCGGTTTCCAGTCTGCCGGTCAATCCCTCCAGCCCTGGAATGACGAGTTCCTGCCCGACCGCGAGACTGCCCGGGTCAACAGATGGGTTTGCTTCAATGAGATCGTTGACTGAAAGGTTAAACCTGCCCGCAATGGCAAATAACGTATCGCCGGGTTGCACAATGTAAACAGGTCCCTCGGTTTGCGCAGAAACAGGGCGAACCGATGCGATAAAAATAAAAAGCGCGGCGAATAAAATTCGCGCCAGGCGTTCAGGCATCTTTGAATTCCACAAGATCTCCAACAGCGAATTCGTCGTACCGCTGCGGATGGATTTCAAGCACATACTGTGCCGGTCGTTTGGACAAATAGGCGGGACGCCATGAGCGCGCAAGGACTTTATCCACAACTTCCATGTTCGAGTCGATCCAGACCACGGTCAAATCGAAAGCGACGAACAGCATGTGGATGGACGAATCGAGGCGGGAGTTTCGGTTGCCAACGAGAATCAGCCCCACGTCGGGCGAGAGGCGCGCGCGGAAGGTGAATCCGCGTAGTTGGGTGAGGAAGGTGTCGCAGTATGAGACGCGCGGGTGAGGAGAGTCTGCTGGCTTGGTTTTATTGAGAACGTAAATTTGGCGGGGCATGAAGATTGAAAAGATCGTCCTGGCGCGCTGGTTCACTCTTTGGGTTTGTTGAGAACTTTTTCCACACTGGTGAGTAATTCTTGGGGGCTGAACGGTTTGGCGATGTAGTCGTCCACTTTGGCGATGTGAAGCCCCAGCACGCGGTCGATGCTTTGCGCTTTCGCCGTGACCACGATGACCGGCGTCCCCTTCATTTTTTCGTCCGCTTTGATTTGCTGATATACTTCCCAGCCGTCCATTTCGGGCATCATTAAATCGAGCAAGATCAGGTCTGGAGCGTGCTCGCGGATCATCTTCAATCCCTCCATGCCGCTGATCGCTCCTTTGACATCATATCCCCTGCGGCCCAGGATCAGCCGCATCAAGTCGATCATTTCAGCTTCATCTTCAATGCACAGTATTGATTTTGCTTTTGTGTTCATCGCCAAATCTCTCAAAGAGTTTACCATAAAGCAAAGGTTATGAAGATACTCTCATGGAATGTCAATGGTTTGCGGGCGTCCCTTCGAAAAGGAGCGTTGGATTGGGTGTGGAATCAAAAGCCCGACCTGGTCTGTTTGCAAGAGATCAAGGCGCGGCCCGATCAACTGACGCCTGAGCAACGAAATTTTTCCGGCTACCACGCGGTTTGGAACCCAGCGGACAAGGCCGGTTATAGCGGGGTGGCTACTTTGATGAAGTCTCCCGCTCTCGAATCGACATTGGGAATAGGTTGGCGGCGCTTTGATGTGGAAGGACGGGTCATTTCCACCCTTCATCCTGGTTTCCGACTTTTGAATCTCTACGCTCCAAGCGGGACTCGGGGTAGGGAGCGAGTGGATTTCAAGCTGGATTTCTACGCGTCTCTTTTAAAAGTGTGCGCGCACCTGCGCAAAAGAGGGGAGTCGTTGATTCTGACCGGGGATTTCAACACGGCGCACACGTCATTGGATTTGAAGAACTCAAAATCGAACCAGAAAACCTCGGGTTTCTTGCCAGAGGAGCGGGCATGGATACAGAAATTCCTCGACCACGGATTTGTCGATATATATCGTCATCTATACCCCGATCGTATCCAATACACGTGGTGGACGAACATACTCAATGCCCGCCAGCGCGGCGTAGGCTGGCGAATCGATTATTTCCTCATTTCCCAATCCCTGATTTCTCGGGTCAAAGATGCCGTGGTCCATGATGGGATTCCAGGCTCCGACCATTGCCCGATCGAACTGGTTTTGGATTGACCGGGACATTATTAGAGTTGCATATAAAGATTCCAGCGAGGCTGTTCCCAGTCTGCCCTCGTTGGTATAATCTCGCTCGGTATTATTTGGAGGCACAGTGAATCAAAGAAGCCAATCTTTTGTGGTCACGTTTATCGTAATTGCCGCCGTGGTGGCGATGGTATTCATGATGATCCAGCGGGAGACCCCGTCTGAGAACTCGCTTACCATCAACCAACTGGCGGATGATATCAAAGCGGGAAAGATTTCCCGCGTGGTGATCGACACCGATGACCGCTTGCGGGTCATCTACCGAAACGGCGATGAAAACGGGGTTGAATCCTACAAGGAATCTAATTCGCCCCTGGTGACCCAATTGTTAGCCCTTGGGGTATCGCAGGAACAACTTGCGTCGAACAACGTTACGATCGAAGTCAAGCCGCCATCTCAATGGGCGGGGCTGTTGAGCGGCGCGCTCTACATTTTGCCGGTCGTATTCATGGCTGGCGTGTTGTGGTTCATCTTCCGTCAAGCGCAAGGCTCGAACAATGCCGCCATGTCTTTCGGCAAATCTCGCGCGCGCATGTTTAGCGGCGAGCATCCCACCGTCACATTTCAGGATGTGGCTGGCGCGGAAGAATCCAAGCAAGAGCTGGCGGAAGTGGTCGAATTCCTGAAAGAACCGCAGAAGTTCATCCAGTTAGGCGCGCGGATTCCGAAGGGCGTCCTGCTCGTTGGACCTCCGGGAACCGGCAAGACGTTGCTTGCGAAGGCAGTGTCTGGTGAGGCGGGCGTTCCGTTCTTCTCGATCTCCGGTTCCGAGTTCGTTGAAATGTTCGTTGGCGTGGGCGCGAGCCGCGTGCGCGATCTGTTCGATCAGGCGAAGCGACATTCACCCTGCATCGTCTTCGTGGACGAAATTGATGCCGTCGGTCGTCAACGTGGGGCGGGGCTGGGCGGCTCGCACGATGAGCGCGAACAAACCCTCAACCAGATGCTCGTCGAAATGGACGGGTTCGACACGGACACGAACGTCATCATCATCGCCGCGACCAACCGTCCCGATATTCTCGACCCGGCGCTTCTGCGTCCCGGTCGCTTCGACCGCCGCGTCACGCTCGACCGTCCCGATATGAAGGGACGCGAAGCGATCCTCAAGGTTCACGTCAAAGGCAAGCCGCTGGAGCCGAATGTTGATCTTGGATCAATCGCGCGGGGCACGCCCGGCTTCGTCGGCGCGGATATCGAAAACCTCGTCAACGAAGGCGCCATTCTCGCCGCCCGCCGCAACAAAAAATCCATCGGGCAACCCGAACTGGAAGAGGCGATCGAGCGCGTCGTGATGGGACCCGAGCGCAAATCGCGTTTGATCTCGGATGAAGAGAAACGCATCATCGCCTACCATGAGGCTGGTCACGCCGTCGTCGGCAACGCCATCGCCGAAGCGGACCCGGTCCAAAAAGTGACCATCGTCGGGCGCGGGCAGGCTGGCGGGGTGACATGGTTCCGCCCGGACGAAGATCGTATTCTGCACTCGCGTAAGAAGCTTCTCGCCAATTTGGCGTATGGTTTGGGCGGGCGCGTGGCGGAAGAGATTGTCTTTGACGACATCACCTCCGGCGCATCCGGCGATATCGAGCAAGTCACACGCATGGCGCGCATGATGGTCACCCGGCTTGGCATGAGCAGTGAAATGGGTCCCATTTTATACGGGCAAAAAGAGGAACTGATCTTCCTCGGGCGTGAAATTTCAGAACAGCGCGATTACTCGGAGGCTGTCGCTGAAAAGATCGATCAAGAAGTTCGCAAGATCGTAGATGAATCCTATAAACTCGCGAGGAAGTTGCTCACCAAATACCGCAAGGAATTGGATGCGGTTGCGCAAAAACTGATCGAAGCAGAATCGCTCACGCGCGACGAGTTCGAAAAGATCTTCCCGCCGCCGTTCCCCAAGAAGAGCGGCACGCCTCAGATCGCGTAAGTAAAGAACACAGGGAAACAGGTAGACACGTAAACACAAAAAGAGTCTCGCAATCGGCGAGACTCTTTTGATTCCCCATGTGTGCGTGTTTACTTGCCTGTGTGTCTACTTACTTTCCACCCTCTTTATGCTGTCTCACCAACTCGCGCCGCAGGATTTTACCAACAGTCGTCTTGGGCAACTCGCTTCGGAATTCAACATGCGTCGGCACTTTATACGGCGCGAGGCTTTGCTTGCAGAACGCGCGGAGTTCATCCTCGGTCATCGTTTCGCCGGGCTTGAGCACCACCCACGCTTTGACCGTCTCGCCGCGGTTCGGGTCGGGGATGCCCGCCACGCCAACCTCCAGCACTTTGGAATTCGACTGGATGGCTTCCTCCACCTCGCGGGGCCACACCTGGAAACCGCCCGGCTTGATGAGTTCCTTTTTGCGGTCAACGATGAAGAAATAGCCGTCCTCATCCATGCGGACGATATCGCCGGTGTACAACCAAACTTTCCCGGTCTTATCGGCGCGCAGTGAGTTGGCTGTTTCGGTGGGCATGTTGTGATAGCCCTTCATCACCTGGGGTCCATGTAAGAGTAGTTCGCCAATCTCACCCTGCGGAAGATCCGTCTCGCCATCGTCGAGGCTCACCACGCGGCATTCCATGTTCGGCAAAGGCATCCCGATCGAGCCGGTCTTGTTTTCGCCGAGCAGGGGATTGCAATGCGACGCAGTCGGCGCTTCCGAGAGTCCGTAGCCTTCGAATACTTTTCCGCCGGTCAATTTTTCGAATTGGTCTTTCGTCTCGCGTAACAACGCGGCAGAACCCGAGACGCAAGCCTTGATGGATGAAAGATCATATTTGCCAGCCTTCACATCGGGGTGATTGTTGATGCCGTTATATAACGCCGGCACGCCGGGGAAAATGGTTGCCTTGAATTTTTGGATGTTATCCAACACGTCTTTGAGATCGCGCGGATTGGGGACCATCACCATCGTCGCGCCGGTAGACATGGCGAAGTTCATTCCCGCCACCATGCCATACACATGGAAGAGCGGAATGCCCATCAACACGATCTCTTTCCCCGCCTCAAGTCCGGTCATCCACGAACCGATCTGCAACGTGTTGGCGACAATGTTGCGATGCAACGCCACCGCAGCCTTGGAAACGCCGGTCGTCCCGCCCGAATATTGGAACAATGCCGTATCGTCGGGACCAACTTGCGCGTTGGGGCGAGCCGCAGAACTGTATTTGGCGAGCAAGTCTTGCATCCACACATCGCCTGCGGGCAGGTTCTTGTCAATATGGAATCCGCCTTTCTTTTCGCGCAACAACGTGAACAGCAGGCGCAAGACAGGCGGTAGAGTCTCTTTTAGATTCGTCACGATCACTTTTTTGATCTTCGTGTTGGGCTGAGCCTTTTTGATCGTGTTATAAAAATTCGTCATCACGAACATCACTTCGATGCCCGCGTCGTTTGCCTGATGTTCGATCTCGTGCGGCGTATACAACGGGTTCGTGGCAACCACCACGCCGCCCGCCTTGAGAATACCGTAATACGCCATCACAAATTGCGGCGTGTTCGGCATGAAGATGCCCACGCGGTCGCCTTTCTTCACGCCCATATCCACCAGCGCGGCGGCAATGCGGTCGGAGAGTTCGTTCATCTCCTGATAAGTAATAACCGCGCCCTTAAAGATCGTGCAGGCGCGGTTCGGATATTTTCGCGCCGATTCATCCAAAAAATGGAACAACGGCGCTTGAGGAATATCAATGTTATGCGGAACCCCTTTGTCGTAATGAGCAAGCCACGGTTTATCGTTCATGATGCCTCTCCTTTACTGCGGGATACTCCGAGTATATCAACGAAAAATTAAAAGTCAACCACCCGCCGGATGTTTTTCTCGATCTCATCCGCGATTCCATCTTCGACTCGGAACCACAAAATATTCGGATCGGACTCTTTGAACCAATTCGCTTGTCTGCGGATGAAAACCCGCGTCGCGCGACGGGTGAGCTGTTTCGCCTCCTCGACCGTGATTTGCCCTTCGAGCGCTTGCGCGCCTTCGCGATACCCGATCGCAGACATCGTCGGCAGGGAGGGGGAGTAACCGCGCGCGATCAAACTCTGCACTTCATCCATCAACCCGTTTGTATACATCGTGTCGATACGTTCATCCACGCGCCGATACAACTCCTCGCGCGGACGAGTCAACCCGATCGTAACTAAATGATACGGTGATTCGCCTTGCCCGCGTTGCTCCGAAAATTTCTTGCCCGTTGTCATGATCACTTCCAACGCGCGAATGGTGCGGCGAAAATTTCGCGGGTCGATCTTCTCGGCGGCGGCAGGGTCGAGGGCTTTGAGTTTGTCGTGTAGCCAATTTACGCCCTTTGCTTCCTTTTCGCTTTCTAATTCTTTCCTCAACTCTTCATTCGGCTTCACCTCCGGCGGACTCCACCCTTGAGTCACCGCGCGGATAAATTGTCCCGTACCGCCGACGAGAAACGGCAATTTCTTTCGCGTATGAATTTCAGCAATCGCCTCGGTCGCTTTTTGTTGAAATACTGCGAGACTCAAAATTTCATTCGGGTTTGCAATATCGATCAAATGATGCGGCACACGCGCTTGCTCTTCGCGTGAAGGTTTTGCTGTGCCAATGTCCATGCCGCGATAAAAGAGACGCGAATCCGCTGAGACGATCTCGCCGTTGAGCCGTTCGGCAAGTTGAATCGCAACTTCCGTTTTACCAACCGCCGTCGGCCCGACGATGAGGAGGAGGGGAGGTTTAGACCTCACAGGTCTTTGAAGACCTGTGAGGTCTTTTTGATTAGGAGATCGCATGTTCAAAATAAGTGATCTTCGGCGTTGACCCGGGCTTGCCCTCAATTGAGATCACGTCAATTTGCCAATCGTCAATTTCATGTTCAGCCGCGTAATGTTCCGCGGCAGAGACCATGTGCTGGCGTTTTCGCGCCGTGATGGATTCTTCGGGCAAGCCCATCTTGTTTGAGGTGCGGGTCTTGACCTCAACGAAAAAAATGATGCCGCTTTGTTTTGCGACGATGTCAACCTCACCGTAGGGAGTCCGCGCGTTGCGGGCGATGATTTCATATCCGCGCGCGGTAAGATATTCGGCGGCAACTTCTTCGCCCCATTTGCCAATCCGCTGGTTGTGATTCATTTGAGGAATTCCTTCAACACAGAACGCAATCTGACCTCGATGCTCGGCTTGACGGGCTTTGTGTTGGACGTTAATCGGTTGTAATGACCGAGCATGATCTTGGTCGTATTCTCGATGGAGAATTGATGCGATGCCTGCCGCGCCGCAATTCCCATTTTCTTTTGCAGGTCTCTGTTGAGGCAGAGCGTTGTCAGTTTGGCGGTGTAGGAGGCGAGGTCGCCTGCCGAGAGCAGACCAGTTTCCCCGTCCGCGATGGAATCGCTGATGCCCGGCGAGTCGATGCCGACGATGGGGAGTCCAGATGCCATGCCTTCGATCACCGAGAACGGATGGACTTCGGTCACAGACGCGGTGGCGAAGATGTCGCACATCGCCAGATACGACGGGAGTTTTGCGTAGGGAATCGCGCCGGTGAATTTCACGCGGTCGCAGATGCCGAGTTCGTCGGCGAACTCTTTGATGCCTTCCTCGTGTTCTTTTTGCCCGCCGCCGACGACGAGTAATTTCGTGTTGGGGACGGCGCGCGAAACGCCCGCGAACGATTGCAAGAGGAGTTCGAGATTTTTTTCGGGGGCGATGCGTCCCATGTAAACGATGAGAATATCTTCGCTGTTGAAACCGAATTCATCGCGCGTGAGCGGTTGCGCGGATAAAAACGGATGCAGGTCTGCGCCGTTCGGCACAACCTCGATGTGACAGGTGACGCCGTATTGCCGCAGGATTTTTTCCATGCCGCGCGAGGGAGAGATGACGAGGTCCATGTTGTCGCAAAACGTGGGCATGTATGCCTGCAACATGCTCATGCTGACCTCGGCAGGCATGAGCGGGAGGCGGGTCTGCGCGTACAGGTCGTAGCGCGTGTGATTTGTGAAGAGAACGGGGATGTTGCGTTTGCGGCTGTAGATGTGCGCTAGCCGTCCGCTCATGAAGGGATGATGCACGTGGATAATGTCCATCGTCTGGATGATCTGTTGCGCCTCGGTGCTGTGCCGGAGGGAGAGATAAAAGCCGGTATCCGAGAGCGGCACGCCGGGACTGCGAATGACGCGCGGCTCGTCGTCTTTGTGTTCGAGGTCGCCGAAGGTGAAGACGTACACTTCATGCCCGAGGTTTTCGAGGGCGCGTTTATTTGTGTCCACGTAACTCGTCACGCCGCTGACGTAGGGTTTGTAGGCGTCTGTCATCATTCCGATTCGCATGGGCTAATCGTACAGGGAAGAGGGGGGAGAGTCAAGGCAAGGATGAATTATGAAGGATGAAGGATGAAGGGTGAAGGATGAAGGATGAAACATGAATGATGAGTTATGAGGGATGAAGGTAGGGCGAATGCGTGGAATGTAGAAAGTGGAAAGTGGAAAGTGGAAGGATGAATTTGGTGAGGTGTAGAAAGAGAAGTAGGCGTGTTAGAATGGCGGCATGACAGCGAAATTGATTTTGCGAGATAAAGAATATGAAGTCAAACATGGCATGATGCTGCTCGACGCGTTGAAGAAGTGTGGCGTTGTGCCTGAGTCGGTGATCGCCACGCGCGAAGGCGAGATGATCCTCGACGATGAGATTCTCAAAGAGGGCGACGAGGTGAAATTGGTCGCGGTGATTTCGGGAGGCTGATTTTTTACCACGAAGGACACAGCGGTCACGAAGGATTCTCTGTGAAGAACGAGAAAACCTTTGTGTACTTCGTGTCCTTTGTGTTTGAAAAGAGTTTCTATGAAATGTAAAAAATGCGGAGAGAAAGCCTCGGTCAACATGCGCCAGCACAAACTGGCGTTGTGCAAGGATCATTACCTCGAATGGATCCCCGAACAGACCGAGCGCTTCATCAAAAAATATGAGATGTTCGCGCGGCATGAAAAAATTCTTGTCGCGGTTTCGGGCGGCAAAGATTCGCTGGGGTTGTGGGATATTCTCGCGCGGCTCGGCTATCAAGCCGATGGGTTGTATCTCGGTTTAGGAATCAATGGCGGGATAAATTATTCGGGCGAGTCCCAACGGCTCGCCGAAAAATTTGCGAACGAAAACGATTTGAAACTCCACGTCGTTGACATTGAAAAAGAATATGGGCAACCCATCCCAGTCCTTTCTGAAATTTCGCATCGCGGATACGGCAAGCCTTGCGCGGTGTGCGGACTGGCGAAACGTCACGAAATGAATCGCATCGCCCGCGATCTCGGCTACGACGTGCTGGCAACCGGTCACAATTTGGATGACGAAGCCGCGGTGTTATTTGGCAACACGCTTTCATGGTCGGCGGATTTTCTTTTGCGACAAAGCCCGGTTCTTGCTTCGACGGGCGGCTTGGCTCGCAAAGTGAAGCCTCTCTGCCGCTTCTACGAACGCGAGATGACGGCGTATTGCCTTGCGCGGGGCATCGAATACATCTACGAGGAATGTCCGTTCGCGGAGGGATCGCAGTCCATTTACTACAAGGAACTGCTCAACAAACTCGAAACGGATCGCCCCGGCGCCAAGTTGACGTTTTACCTGCGATTCCTCGAAGCGCGCAAAAGTGGACAACTATTTGTGGAAAAAGATTCCAAGCAGGCGCATCTGCATCCGTGTGTGAAGTGCGGACAACCCACGTCCGCGCCGGAGTTGTGTTCATTTTGTCGGACGATCGAGAAGGCGAGGGAAGTAGCGCCGACTTAAGTCGGCGTTACTTTTATAGAATATATGTGCTAGAATGGGCGGAAATTTATGGAACCGATCAACATCTCCCAACAAACAGCGCGGCGATTCGTCCTCGGCAGGCAGGGATTGTGGCCCGGGCGTCGGTGGCGCGGCAAGAAAGGGACAGCCGATGCGATCAACGTGTGCGAGGCGGTGCAACTCGATCCGTTGAATGTCATCGCGCGAAGTCAGGATATTGTCTTGCACAGCCGTGTGTTGGAGTACAAGCCTGACCATCTTTACGACGTTGCCTACAAACAGCGCAAGTTTTTTGATTACGGCGGCTGGCTGGCAATGTATCCGATGAGCGACTTGCCGTATTGGCGCGCGCACATGAACAGGCGGAGTCACGACAAGCGCATCGAAGGCTTTGTGCTGAACCACAAGAAATTGTTCAATGATGTGCGCTCTGAATTGCGGAAGCGCGGTCCGTTGGGGAACCGAGATTTTGAGGGCAATCGAATTGGTTTGTGGAATTATCGCGGACGCAAAGATACGGCGTTGGCTCTGTTCGATATGTGGCTTTCAGGCGAACTGATGATGCACCATCGCGATGGGTTCAGCCGCGTGTATGACTTCCGCGAGAATATTGCGCCGAAGGAATTCGATTATGTCGCGACGGAAAAAGAAGCGGAAGAATTCTTTGCGCGGAAAGCGGTCGCGTTTTATGGATTGAAGCGTGAAAGCACAATGCGTGGCGAGTTGAATTATCACATCCATCGCGACTATTCCAAAACGGAGATGACGAAATTGCTCGAAGGGTGGAAAGAGTCGGGGATGGCGAGGCAGGTTCAAATCGAGGGCGGACGCGATACGTATCTCGTTTTGGGCGAGGATGTCGCGGCGTTGGAGTCGCTTGAGAAGGGTCGAGTCCCCAAAGGTTGGAATCCAAAAGAAACAAACACGCTGGAGGAAGTCACGTTTCTCGCGCCGTTGGATATCGTCAGCGCGCGCGGACGGGCGAAGAAGTTGTTCGATTTTGAGTACACGTGGGAGGTGTACACGCCCGCGCACAAACGCCGCTGGGGATATTATGTCCTGCCGATTTTATACGGCGATGATCTGGTGGCGCGGCTCGACCCGAAGTTGGACCGCGCGACGATGACGCTGGAGATCAGAGGTTTTTGGCACGAAGATGACGCGCCCGTGAAGGATGCCGATTTTGCGAACGCGCTTGCAAAGGGATTGATGCGCTTCGCGAAGTTCGTGGAGGCGAAGAAGGTGGATGTGAGCGCGATCAAGCCTGTGGGGTTGAGGAGGGAGGTGAAGAGGGTGATAGGGATGGAGTGATTAGTTATCAGTTATCAGTGAGCAGTGGAGTGTAACCGCATGATTTATTTCTATGGCTCGTTGACCTTCGTTGTTCTGTTCACAGATTTTCTCCTAGCAATTTTTCTAACTCATCAACAGTTTCTTGAATAAAGTCACCATAGCCCCAGCCAATATCAGAGTTTTTCCTTATCGCCATTAAACGCGGTCTGAATTGTTCATATAACTCGTATTTGGCGGGACTTCGGCGCAGTTCGATTGCAAAGTGTTCCAGCATGTTGATGAGCTTATCGTAAAATGGTTCGTCAATGTCGCCGAAATCCAGCGTAAATTCGTGCCCACGTTCCAAGTAGGTAAGCATTAGATCAAGCGCGCCCCGCAAATCACTTGTGGATTTGCGATACTCGCTAATGACTTTCTTCGCCTCCCGAAACCGCGGCATGGATGGCATTCCTTTGGTTTCCTTGTACACGTAATTGGCAACTTTGCGGCGACAATCTTCGAGATATTTTGTATCTTGCGCTACTGGCAAAAGTTTTGCCCGCAGCCAGGCTTTGTTCTGTGGAGACAAATCGTGCAAGCCTTTTACCAGCTTGGCGATATCCCCTACAGAAAGTTCTTTCAAGCGCTTGTCAATTTCTATCCACGACATCGCGGTTCTCCTTCAACGCATTATCCTTCGCACCCAAAGACCCTCCACGAATGGGTCACGAATAAACGAATCTCGCGTTGTCCATTCGCACATTCGTGAATAATTTGTGGACAGTACTTTTCACGCAAAAGTCTCCGCCAGCAGACTTTCAAAAAGATTCTCCGCTTGTCTTTCGCTCTCGGCTTGACGGGCGCGCATTCCCTCCACCCGCGCCACCATGCCCGCAAACTCCTCTTGTTTGCTAAACAGGGAGATGATACGGAACTCAACCTTCCTTATTTCCATCTTTCACCGCGTGCATGATGGCGAGTATAACGCTGTCCAAATTTTTCATCACATCGTTATTCCAAAAGCGGATGACCTTGTAACCCTCAGATTCCAAATATTTCGTCCTGTCATCATCATATTCTTGTTGTTCCAAATGCTGACTGCCATCCAGTTCAAGGATGAGTTTCTTTTCGATGCAGACGAAATCAGGGACAAAGTTGCCAATGGCGTGTTTCCTGCGAAAGTTGACTCCCAACTGGTCGTTGCGAATCTTTGACCACAGTTTACGCTCGGCAGGAGTTGGGGTTTTGCGGAGTTTTCCCGCAAAGTTCATGGTTTTTGGGTTGCTTCGTTTTTTACGCGGCATTTCGCCCCTCCCCTACCCTCCCCAAATGCGACGAAGAGCACGTCGAATTTGGGGAGGGGGAAGTTTAATGTTGGGTATAAAAAAGAATGTTCATTCGTACGTCACATTCTCTCGTCCAAATGCGACGGAAATCACGTCGAATTTAGGGAGGGGGAAATTTGATGTTGGGTATTTATGAGAATATTCATTCCAAATTTCCGTTCCCCTTCCCCCAAATCCGACGAGAGGCACTTTGAATCCGCATACAGAATTTTGTCGTCGTATTTGGGGGAAGGACGGGATGGGGGTCACAACTCTCCCTTGAGCGCTTTATCAAATACGTTTGGCAACAGCGCATCTCCTACCTCCTGCGTTTCAAACCGTAGTTCCAATGCGCTCGCTTTTGTAAGCATATATCGAAATTCTTTCCCGCGCAAGGCGGGATTTGCCAGTTGTAATCGCCCTCCAATCGTTGTATAGTGAGACCGTCACACAGAGAGGAGACAACCCATGGCTGGTAAATCAAAAATCCGCAAAAAGGCTTATTCTCGAAAAGCGAAGTCCGCTGAACCCGTCTTGACCCAGAGTCAACTCAGTGAGATTCAAAATGAGTTGGTGCTTCCCTACAAAGAATTGAGAGTGACAGTCGGCTTGTTGGGCATGCTCATGCCGTTAATCCTGTATTTGGGCGGACGGGTGATCTTTGGGAAGGTGTTGCAGGAGTCGATCAGCGCGTACTATCACACGGGGATGCGGGATGTGATGGTGGGGATTTTGTTCTCCCTCGGCGTGTTCTTGTTTTCGTATAAAGGATACGGGCGCGCCGACGATATCGCTGGTAACTTTGCGTGTTTCTTCGCCATCGGGACTGCGTTATTCCCAACCTTGCGAAGCGGCGAGACCGGGGAGGTCTATAAACTAATCAGCATCGCGCATCATATCTTCGCGGCGTCGTTCCTGTTGACGCTCACATACTTTTGTCTCGTGCTGTTCACGAAGTCCAAGCACAAGCCCAACGATATGTCGAACATGAAGAAACTGAGGAATAAAATTTATCGGATCTGCGGCGGCGTGATGCTGCTTTCGATTCTATTAATCGCTGTGTACTTTGCCGCGTTCGGCGCGGAGGGGCGATTCTTCGGCATCACCAATCCGATCTTTTGGTTCGAAACACTCGCCATCTTCGCATTTGGTTTTTCGTGGTTTGTGAAAAGCGAAGTGATCCTGAAAGACGAAGAGGACGATATGCCGTCTGTAGAGTGGAAGCCTCAACTCATTGGCGGGTAAAATCATCGCGCCACTTCTTAATGCATGAAACAAACCCTCCGAAGGACAAAGTCCCTCGGAGGGTAGTCTCCAGTCTCTAGCCCCCAATTCTCTAATTCTCCAATCTCCAATTACCAATTACTACTTACCACGCACTCACGCCGTCTCCAAATACCTCTCGATCTCATAATCCGAAACTCGCAAGCGGAAATCGTCCCATTCCGCCCATTTCGCGCGGGAGAAGGCTTCGTATGCCAATTCACCCAACGCGGACTTGATAACTTCGTCGTTCTCGAGTTCGGTCAACGCTTCGGCGAGCGAGCCGGGCAATTCAGTCACGCCCAACTTCGCGCGGTCTTCTTTGTCGAGGTGATACAAGTTGATGTTGTTGAGCGGCTTCGGCGCGGTCATGTTCTTTTCGATCCCGTCCAACGCGGCGGCGAGCATGACCGTGAACGCGAGATACGGATTCGCGGATGGGTCGGGGAATCGCAACTCGGCGCGGACGGCTTTATCGCGTCCTTCGGTGTAGCGCGGGATGCGGATCAACGCCGAACGATTTTGTTGCGCCCAGCCAATGTAGACCGGCGCTTCGTAACCGGGGACGAGTCGCTTGTACGAGTTGACCGTCGGCGCGACGACGGCGGCTAATGCCCGGGCGTGCGCCAACTGTCCAGCGATGAATCCATACGCAAGTTTGGAAAGATGCGCTTCGTCATTTTTGTCGAAGAACAGATTCGTTCCCGTCTTGTTATCGAAAAGACTTTGATGACAGTGCATCCCCGACCCGTTGATGCCGAAGACGGGCTTGGGCATAAATGAAGCGGTGAGTCCGTGTTGCGCGGCGATGGCTTTGACAGTGTACTTCAACGTCAGCACATTGTCGGCGGTCTTGAGCGCGTCGGCAAAGCGGAAATCAATTTCGTGTTGACCGAGCGCAACTTCGTGATGACCAACTTCCACGTCGAGTCCCATCGCGTCGAGCGCGCTCATCAGGTCGGTGCGCACGACGACGGCTTCATCGAATGACGAGAAGTCGAAGTAGCCGCCCGCGTCGTGCGGAACGGGATGCACGCCATGTCCGTTCGTCCCCTTGAAGAGGAAGAACTCTGGCTCGGGTCCGAGATTATATGTCCAGCCTTTATCTTCGATGCGCTTCAACTGTCGCTTCAATGTGCCGCGCGGATCGCCCTCAAAGGGATCGCCGTTCGGCATGTGGATATCGCAGAACACGCGCGCGCGTTTTGAGTCCGCCGCCGACCACGGCAACACCGCGTACGTGTCGGGGTCGATCAACAGGCGCATGTCGCTTTCTTGAATGCGCGCAAAGCCCTCGACGGATGAACCGTCGAACCATGCGCCGTCTTTCAGCACATCTTCAAGATGACGAACGGGCATGTCCACGCTTTTCACAGCGCCCGTCACATCCGAAAATTGTAGTGAAAGAAACTTTACACCATCTTCTTTTACTTTCTTGACCAAATCCTTGCCGTCCATTTTTTCTCCTTTTTCTTATGTCGTTGCGAGGCGAAGCCGAAGCAATCTCCTCGTGATTGAGTAATAGATTTTTCTTAATACACTGAAAACATACTGGACGCTGATTCACGCTGAGAAACGCAGATTTTCTTTTTGATCAGCGCAGTCAGCGTTTATCTGCGTCCCAATAATGTCGATTGGAAATTTATTCTCCGCTCGGCGCGGACTGCAACGGTTTTTTCTTGACTTTGACCTGCCTCGCCCAATTGATGAAGATCACCGACCCGATGATGATTCCTGCCGCGGCGAGAGTGCGCGACGTAAGCGGCTCACTGGCAAACCAGGCGCCGAGCAACACCGCCACCAACGGGTTGACATACGCGTATGTTGCGACGAGCGAGATCGGCGCGTTTTGCAACAACCAAATGTACGCGACAAACCCAACCATCGAACCAAACGTGATGAGATAGATCAGCCCTAGCCATGATTCGGTCGAAACTTGCGCGATGTTGAATCTGCTCCACTCGCCGAGCGCAAGGCTCACTAAAAATAGCGGAACGCTTCCCGCGAGCATTTCCGCGCCTGTCGTCATCAACGCAGACTTGGGGATGTCTGCGCTTCGGCTGTAAATGGAACCGAGCGCCCAGAGAAACGCCGCGGCGATCACGGCAACCGTGCCGATCGTATCGAATTGAAGCTTGCCCGTTGATGCCGACGGACCAATTAATAGGTAAATACCGCTAAAGCCAACGATCAACCCGACAATGATCAGCCACGTGGGTTTGACCCCGTTCGGGCGCAGGGATTCGATCAACACCAGCCACATCGGGGTCGTGCCGACGATCAACGCCGCGACGCCTGATGCGATGCGTTGTTCTGCGAACGAGACAAGCCCGTTGCCGCCGAGTAGTAGCAATGTGCCGATGATCGCCACCGATTTCCATTGCACGCGCGTCGGCACGGCATCTCCCGCCGCGCGCCGCCAGAGGACGAGGATCAGCCCTGAGATGAGGAACCGCAACCCCGCATGAAAGAACGGCGGGATCGTTTCCACTGCGAATCGAATCGCAAGATAAGTTGAACCCCACACAATGTACAACGCGAGCAAAGCAATCCATATTTTTGTTTTCATTTATTCCTTTGTAGCCACATATCGTCCCGATGTCCTTCGGGAGAGCCACAGAGAACACTGAGAAAACCTTTTAAAAATCTCTGTGCGCTCTGTGTTCTCTGTGGCTGATGTATTTTTTACACGCCTTTCACGCACTGACGAACTCTCTAGCCAACAACGCCTTCTTCCTCAACGCTCCGTAGCGATACTTCCCAAACTCGCCAGCCTTGCGGATCACCCGATGACAGGGAATCAACACGGCAATTGGGTTGTGACCAACGGCTGTTCCCACCGCGCGAACGGCGTTTGGATTGCCGATGTGCGAAGCGATCCCTTCGTAGGTGGACACCGAACCCGCAGGGATTTGCAACAGCGCCTCCCACACTTTCAACTGGAAGTTCGTCCCGCGCAGGTGCAACGTCAGCGGCTTGATGCGGGTGTTGAAGCGCAGGTCGAAGATCGGACCGACTAGCGCGGCAGTGGCTCGATAGTCTTCGATCATCTTCGCTTCCTTCCAATCACTCACGAGATTGTCAATTGCTTCGCCTTCGCTTCCCTGCACAAAGCCGAGGTGACAAATTCCGCGTTCGGTGAGTCCGATCAAACATTTGCCGAATGGCGTGAGATGGATCCCGTATCGAATGGTCACGCCTTCGCCTTTGGATTTGTACTCGCCTGGCGACATCGCCTCGGTGTTCACAAAAAGATCATGGAGGCGGCCCAGACTCGACAGTCCGACTTGATGCGTGGTGTCGAGCAGATTCTCCGACTTGTCGAGCAGATCCTTCGCGCTTTCCTTCGTCACGAATTGCAAAAAGCGTTTCGGGCTGACTCCCGCCCAACGTGTGAAGAGTCGCTGAAAGTGAAATTCGCTCAAGCCGACGTTCGCGGCGACCTCGTCGAGGTTGGGCTGGTCTTTGAAATGGTTTTCAAGGTACAGGATCGCCTGCTCGATGCGCAGGTAATCTTCGGACGATTGTTTGAAATTGGTGTTCATAGTTTCTCCTTTTGTTGATGCTATTCTATGAACATCCATTACATCTGCCGACCCGATTCTTGCTGAGTTCATTCCTAATTCGGTGGTTGAGTAGGGCGAGCGCTTCTCTCGCCCGTATCGAAACCACAAATTACAAGTTCGGTATTGCCTGCTGGTTTCGACTGCTTGCGCTCAACCAGCGTTTTGGGTAAAAACGAAAAACAGGCATGCGTGGGCATGCCTGTTAACGACTCAGCATTAAAAAAGACAGCCCTTCCATAGCACAAACAGATGGAATCCATCTGTGTCACTTGCGCTTCCCTTGTCCCAAAGATCGCTCTTTGGATTTCGGGCGAACAACAGAGTTTTTTTAAACCGTGTTGCCTTTCGCTTATTTCGGAAGGGAGAAAGAAGTTTGTGACAAACTTCAGAGGCATCCGCTGATCGATCCGATTTTTGAACCTCACCCCTAACCCCTCTCCTGAAAGGAGAGGGGAAGTCCGTAGCATCCCGCTCGCGCGGGAGAACCTCCACCTCGTGGTCTCGTACGACAAATTTCAATTTGTCGCATAAGACCCAGCCGCTAAATCTCCGAATATAGGGCGATTGCATCTAAATTGAGGTAAAAAAGGGCTATCTTGAAGGAGATAGCCATGACAAAGAAGCCATTGGAGGCGATCGCCGAGCATTTTAGCAAAGTGAGCGATCCGCGGGTGGATCGAACGAAGGAACATAAACTCATAGATTTGATCAGCATCGCCATATGTGCGGTGATCTGTGGAGCGGAAGGCTGGACGGACATTGAGCATTTTGGGCATAGCAAGATAGTCTGGCTGAGCACGTTTCTTGAATTGCCGAATGGTATCCCGTCGCATGACACTTTTGGTCGGGTCTTCTCGAAGTTGGATGCCCAACAGTTCCAGTTGGCGTTTTACGAATGGGTCTGGGCAGTCAATGAGATCATCCCAGGGCAAATCATCAATATTGATGGGAAGCGTTTGGGTGGCTCGCAGGATCGGCTACTGGGCAAACGAGCCATTTATATGGTCAGCGCTTGGGCGGAAGAAAACGAGATTGTTCTGGGACAGCGTAAAGTGGACGAAAAGTCGAACGAGATCACCGCCATCCCCGAATTACTCAAGATTCTGGCGCTTGCAGGCTGTATTGTGACCATAGATGCCATAGGAACCCAAACCAATATTGCCCAAACCATCGTCGCAGCTCAGGCAGATTATGTTTTGAGTGTGAAAGAGAACCAGGGGCGTCTGTTTGAAGATATTTCGGTCGTGTTTGCGGTCGATCAAGCCCACAACTTCAAATATGCTTCCCTGGACTATGACAAGACAGCGAATAAGGGACATGGGCGCATAGAAATTCGAGAATGCTGGAGTACCTCTGATCCTGCCTATCTAAACTTGATTCGTAACAAAGAAAACTGGCCTGGTCTGCAAAGCATTGTCATGCTCGTGTGCACGCGGAACGTGGCTGGCAAGGAAACCAAAACAGTACGCTACTATATCTCCAGCCTGCCCAGTCACCCGAAACGATTGTTACATCTGGTGCGCAGACACTGGGCGATTGAAAATGAACTGCACTGGGTCTTGGATGTGGCTTTGCGGGAAGACCATAGTCGTGTGCGTAAAGATCAAGCTCCTGAAAACTTCGCCGTCCTTCGCCACATTGCGCTCAATCTGCTCAAACAGGAGAAAACCGCCAAAGGCGGTATGCATGCCAAGCAACTCCAAGCCGCTTGGAACCAGGATTACCTCCTCAAAGTCCTCGCCTCACCGATTTAGATGCGATTGCCCTATCTCCGAATATTCAATTGTTAATGGCGGCGATTGTATACTGCATGACGAGGCTTTGTCAAGCGCAATATTGGTGGTTGTGTTTTATTTTGATTTTCGATAAGATTCACAAGCAGTCATGTCATGCTGAGCGAAGCGAAGCATCTCCTGGATTGTGCGGGAGACTCTTCGGTCGCAAAAAGCGCTCCCTCAGAGTGACATAATCATCTGGAGGCATCAATGCAATCCGCGCATTCGATTCAAGATTATTTGGACGTGGTGAAAGAGGGGATCGCAAAACGATTTGGAGACGGCAAGCCTAAACGCGTCGTCATCGTGGGGGCGGGTCTTGCGGGACTTTCAGCTGGGTACGAGCTTCGGCGGGCTGGTCACACCCCGATCATTCTCGAAGCACAACAGCGCGTGGGTGGACGAGTGTACACCTTGCGCGATCCATTCACCGAAGGCTTGTACGCCGAAGTCGGCGCGATGCGCATCCCGCGCGCGCACACGTTGACCATGTCTTACGTCGAGAAGTTTGGACTGAAGACGAACGCCTTCACGATGGACAACCCAAACGCCTATCACTACATGGGCGGACGGAAAGTCCGCGCCTCGGAAGCCGCGAAAGATCCGTCACTGCTTGGCTTTGATGTTTCTGAAAAGGAAAAAGGAAAAACGGCGGGCAAAATGTATGAAGCCGCGCTCAAACCTCTGCTTGACCTGCTCGAAAGAGACGGCGACAAAGCCTGGGACGAGATCATCGCCAAATATGACCAATATTCCACGCGCGAGTTTCTCGAATTGAACGGCTGGTCCGAAGGCATGATCGAGATGTTCGGCTTGCTGGCGAATCAAGAGTCGGTGATGAACTCATCCTTCCTTGAATTGTTCCGCGAGGATTCGGGGAACTACTACACCAACATGATCGAACTCGACGGTGGCACAGATCGCCTTCCTCACGCGTTTCTCCCTGAATTGAAAGATAACATCCGCTTCGGCGCGAAGATGATCGCGATGGATCAGTCGCCGACGGATGTGACGATCCACTATCAAACACAAGCAGGGAGATTTGAAGAAAAGGGAGATTACGCGATCATCACCGTTCCATTCCCTGTGTTGCGGCATGTGGAGGTTCTTAAGCCATTTACTCGCGCCAAGAATCGCGCGATCCGCCAGTTGCATTATGATGCTTCGGCAAAAATCCTTTTTCAATGCAAACGCCGATTCTGGGAAGAGGACGACGGCATCTTCGGCGGTGGCACGATGACCGATCTGCCCATCCGCAATTTGTATTATCCCGACCACGGACGCGAAACGGGACGCGGCGTGATCCTCGCAAGTTACACATGGTCGGAGGATGCGCAACGGTGGGGCTCGCTCAAGCCCGATGATCGCATCGCCCAAGCATTGGACGATGTTGCCGAGATTCATCCGCAAATTACAAAGGAGTTTGAAGTCGGCGCCTCATGGATGTGGCACGACGATGAATTCGCGGGCGGCGCGTTCGCATTATTTGATCCTGGTCAGCAAACGTTACTGCATGATGAAATCGTAAAGCCCGAGGGGCGAATCCATTTTGCGGGTGAACATGCGTCGCTGTATCACGCATGGATCCAAGGCGCGTTCGAGTCGGGTTTGCGCGCGGCGATTGCGATTCATCAATCTCCGTAAAATAAAAAGACCTCACAGGTCTTTAAGACCTGTGAGGTCTGCTACATTCGATTCCCCGCCAATGCCGTGTGCTACGAAGTTTTGAACCTGCTTTCGCAGGTGGGTCCCTACCCAGAAACGCCGCCTTGGCTCAGGCCTATCGCGTTATTTCTTTAGGAGTTAAAGACCCGTTTAAAAAATGTTGGCTCAAAACGGAAGGGCAACATCACGAGCACAGCAGGGACGCGATTTTTATACCATAAACGACGATGAGGGGGGAGACTAATATTAATTGCGAAATTTTCAGGTTGGTTGATTTTGCTTGACATTTATGCTACCCTTAATCGTATTGTTTGTCAGACAAGGAGAATAAGATGACAACCGTTCCTGGTATCGACGTTTCATATTGGGATGCAGGCATCGACTGGCCCAAGGTTCGCGCGACGGGTCAACGATTCGTTTTTGCGAAAGCCACAGAGGGAGATTTTCACTCGGACCAAACTTTCGGCGCGAATTGGACCGGCGCGAAAGCGGCTGGACTCTTGCGCGGAGCGTATCACTTCTTCCGCGCGAATGTGGACGGCAAGAAACAAGCCAACCGTTTTATTGAGTACGTGAAATCTGCAAACGACCTTGGTGAATTGCCGCCCGTTCTCGACCTTGAAAGCCACGACGGGCAAAGGAAAGAGAAGATCATCGAACGCGCAAAAGTGTGGCTCGATCTCGTTGAAGCCGCGTTCGGCAAAAAACCGATCATCTATTCGGCTCAATACTTTTTGCAGGATTATTTTTCCGAGGCGGGCGGCGGACCTCCCGTGTGGGCGAAGGATTATCCGCTATGGCTGGCGCAATACCCGAATAATTATTCAGAAGAATCAAAACCGTTCTTGCCGCGCGGCTGGTTCAAATGGACATTTTGGCAGTACAGCGAGAAGGGACGCGTGAATGGCATCAATGCCAGCGTCGACATGAATCTTTTCAACGGGACGCTGGAGGAGCTATATCAACTTGCGGGCGCGAAACCTATCTCAACAGATTCGTCGAAGCCGGCGAAGCACAAAGTGGCGGCGGGTGATTCGTTTGAATCGATTGCGAACAAATATGGCGTGACGGTGCGCGAACTTGTCAGCGCGAACCCGCAGTTGTTGAAGACGGGCGATTCGTTGACGGTGCCTGCCCCGGTGGCGATCCCTGCCGAGGGTGAGACAGGCTCCACTGGCGGAGGAAGCGGTTCTTCATCCCCAAGAATGCACACTGTTAAATCGGGCGATTCGTTGTATGCGATCGCGATCAAATACAGCACGACGGTCGCGTCGATCGCTTCGGCGAATAATATTTTGAATGTGAACAATATCAGTGTGGGGCAGGTGTTGGTGATACCGTGAGGGTGTGGATGAAATGTGATTTCAGCGTAGGATGCAGTTCAACTGCATGCTGAACAGGGGGATGGTGATGGTAATACGGTTGTCTTATAAAGAGGTCAACAGCCAGTAAAACCCTGCCGCCAGCAGGGCGCTGACCGGGATGGTGATCAGCCATGCGGTGAGGATGTCGCCTGCCACGCTCCAGCGGACTTTGCTCAGGCGTTCCGACGCGCCGACGCCGATGATGGCGGAACTGACCACGTGCGACGTGCTGACCGGCGCGCCGAAGAATGAGGCGCCGAGAATGACGATGCCCGATGTAAGTTGCGTTGAAAAACTGTGAAGCGGACGGATCTTGTAAAACTTTCCGCCCAGCGTGCGGATGATTTTCCACCCCCCGAAACTGGTGCCGATCGCCATGGAAACCGCGCTGGCAACGGTGACCCAGAGCGGCACCTCGAACGATTTCAGGTGACCGCTGATCACCAGCCCAAGCACGATGATTCCCATCGATTTTTGGGCGTCGTTCGTGCCGTGACTCAAACCGAGAATGATGGCGGTGATGAGTTGACTCCGTTTGAAAAATTCGTTGATGCGCGGGGTCGCATTCTGCGCCAGAAAATAGATCACGCGCGTGAAGAGAAAACCGGAAGCGAACCCGATCAGCGGAAAAATAAACAACGCAACTAACACTTTGGTGAGCCCGGGGATTTTGATCGCTTCCCAACCTGCGGAAACCATGACCGCGCCGACGATCCCGCCGATCAGCGTGTGCGATGAACTGCCGGGGATTCCGAAAAAGCCGTTGATGATGTTCCACACGATCGCGCCCAGCAGGGCGGCGACGATTACCGTGAGCGTCAACGAGTCGGCTTGGACGGTATCCACGCCGATGGTGCGCGCCACCCCAACCCCGAACAAAAACGGACCCGTGAATTCAGCCAGCGCGGCGATGGTCAACGCGGCGCGAGGGGCGAACGCGCGCGAAGAGATCACGGTGGCGACGATATTTGCCGCGTCGCGGATTCCGTTTAGAAATCCGAACAATAACGCGAGCATGATTACGATGATGAGTTCGTTGGGCATGGTTTGAATAGTCGTTGCGTTTGGAGGCTTCGCTTTGCCACAGAGATCACAGAGTGCTTAAGGGGTTTCGATCTAGCCACTCGACACTTTTCTTTTTTGGACACTGACCGCGAAGCGCGCTGAAAACGCCGAGAAAAGTTTTTTGCGCCTGTTGCGTTTTTTCGCGTCCCATTTTTAAAAACTGTCAGGTGGGTGGGTTTCGATGACAGTTAAGTTTTCTTCACCACAATGTCCGCGATGATGTTTGCGGCTTCGTCGCCGCGGTCTGCCGCGTTGGAAAGATGGCGATAGACCTCGCGCAGTTTCAGCATTTCCACCACGTGATGCACATCTTCGGGACCGCGGAACAGGTCCGCGATGGCTTCGCGGTAGACGCCTTCCACGCGGTTTTCGAGCGCCTTGGCGCGTTGGGCGTGTTCGGTGGCAACGGCTGGATTTTTCTCCAATCGCAACACTGCCTGGTGGATTTCAAACGCCGCGTCTTTGAGGAGCGAAGCCATGCGCGTCATGTACGAAGTAGGCGAAACATTCAAGATCGCCATTTCGCTGACCGTGCTGTCGGCGTAGTCGATCACATCGTCAATCGAGCGGGAGAGGGAAAAGATGTCTTCACGATCGAACGGCGTGACGAAACTGCGATTCAACTCGTCGATCAGGATGCGGCGGGTTTCATCCGCTTCTTTTTCTTTCAGGGACAGTTGGTCGGCGATCTCGGGGGACTGGGTCTCCAAATATTTAACGAGCAGTTTCAACCCCTCGAAGGTGACTGCCGCTTGTTCTTGAATGAGTTTGTTGAAGATCTCTTCGCGCTTCTTGAAAAAACGAAACATGGATAACCTCGTGCTGGCTGAAATGTCCGCCAATCATACCACCGGCGGAGAGGATTGCCTGTCGGATAGTAACCTGTTGATCGCCTTCCATGGGGGCGTGATCGTTCAACCCTAAACCATGATTTAATCGTACAATCGGGGTGTCATTGGAGACCGAATGGCTATCAGAGGGAGAGCCAGGCTCGCTACCCAAATTTGACCAAAATTCAAATTAGGAGAACAAATGACTACCAGCTACCCCCCCGAACCGTTCCGCATTAAGGTGACGGAACCCATCCGCTTGATTGGGCGCGAAGAACGAGAAGACGCGCTCAAAGAGGCGGGCTACAATCTCTTCGCCCTCAAAGCCGAAGACACCTATATCGACTTGCTCACCGACTCGGGCACCGGCGCGATGAGTCAGGAGCAATGGGCGGCGATCATGCGCGGCGATGAATCGTACGCGGGCGCGCGCTCGTACCAGCGCCTCAAAACCGCTGTGGAAGACGTCTTCGGTTTCAAGTACTTTATCCCCACGCATCAGGGACGCGCCGCCGAAAATATTTTATCTGCGTGTTTGGTCAAGCCGAATCAATATATTCCCAGCAACATGCACTTCGACACCACCGACGCCAACATCCGCGCGCGCGGCGGGCGCCCGGTGAACCTCGTCATTGATGAAGCCGCCGACCCGTCGAATCCGCATCCCTTCAAGGGCAACATGGACATCGCCAAACTCAAAGCCTTCATCGCCGAGCATGGGCGCGACAATATTCCCTTTGGGATGATCACGGTCACGAACAACGGGGGAGGCGGACAGCCCGTCTCGATGGAGAATCTCAAGGCGGTATCCGCCGTCTATGGCGAGGCAGGCATCCCCTTCGTCATTGACGCGGCGCGTTACGCGGAGAACTGCTACTTCATCCAACAGCGCGAGTCGGGCTATCAGAATACATCCGTCAAAGAAATTGCGCGCGAGATGTTCGCGCTCGCCGACGGCATGACCATGTCCGCGAAGAAAGACGCCATCGTCAACATCGGCGGGCTGTTGTGCGTGAACGATGAAAAATTATTTCAGAACATCAAAAACGAATTGATCTTGCGCGAAGGATTCCCCACCTACGGCGGACTCGCGGGACGCGACCTCGACGCGATGGCGGTTGGACTGTACGAGGGCTTGGACGAATCGTACCTTGCCTATCGCGTCGGGCAGACGTTCTACCTGTCTGCCCGTCTCAACGATATCGGCGTCCCCACCATTCAACCCTCCGGCGGACATGCCGTCTACATCGTTGCGAATCAACTCCTGCCGCACATCCCCAATTACGAATTCCCCGCGCAATCGCTCGGTGTGGAGTTGTATCGAGAGGGCGGCATCCGCGGCGTGGAGATCGGCTCGGTCATGTTTGCGCATCTCGACCCTGAAACAAAGCAGTGGCGTTACCCCGCGCTTGAACTGTTGAGGTTGACTATTCCGCGAAGGGTCTACACACAAAGCCACCTTGATTACATCGTGGAGATTCTTAGCAAGATCAATTCGCGAGCAAACCGCTTGCGCGGATATAAACTCACGTACGCCCCCGAATTGCTGAGGCATTTCACGGCGCGGTTTGAACCTTTATAAGCCAGCGCTTACGCAGTTGGCGGGTAGTTGTACTGCCGCCGTCGCAGTGCAACTACAGCGCAACAGGTTCACCTGCATAAGTCCTATAAGCGTTAAAATAGCCATGTCAAATATCCTTGACATAATGTCAAGGATATTTTATACTCCCGAAAGTCAAGTTTACTTTACAGGAGCAAAAATGAAAAAGAAAAATCCAATGGCGGGCTTTGCAATGGGAATCGCGATCGGCGTTGGGATCGGCGTTGCGCTGGACAATATCGGCATGGGAATTGCTATCGGTGTTGCATTAGGTTTTGCGTTCGGGGCGGCGTTCAATAAAGAAAACGATAAAAACGGAGACAAGTCATGAATCGGGAGGTTCAAAAAAGGTACTTTAAAGAATTTGGCATTTCCATGGGGTTCTATGTGGTCCTGTTGATTGCCAGCATTTCGGTCATCTCCAATGTTGAACTCCCGAAGGCTGTTCAAGTTGTTATCGCCTTGATTCCCGTGATCCCAACCATCTTTGTTGTGATCGCCGTGATGCGGGCGTTGCGAGATAGCGACGAACTGCAACAAAGAATCCAACTGCAAGCCGTGACCTTCTCCGCCATCGTCACGGGCTTGATCACCTTCAGTTATGGCTTTCTCGAAAATATCGGCTTTCCGCATTTTCCATCTCTTTTCATATTTCCACTCATGATTGCGTTGTGGGGAATCGGCGCGGGCATTTTTGCGAGGAAGTACAAATGAAAAACAAACTCAAGGTATTGCGCGCTGAAAAGAACTGGTCACAGGCAGAGTTGGCGGAAAATCTCAATGTGTCGCGGCAAACGGTGAACGCCATCGAGACCGAGAAGTACGATCCCAGTCTGCCGCTGGCATTTCAAATCGCAAAACTGTTTGGGAAAAGGATCGAGGAGATATTCGAGCCAGATAAGAAATAGAAAACAGAATCAAACGACCTTCAGAGCATCTCCGAAGGTCGTTTTCGTTTGTCATTTACAAAATTATTCTGTATACTGTTCTAGCTTTGGAAGCGTTTGCAGGTACATCCAGATCGCTTTCAATTCATCGTCGGTGTAATTGCGGAAAGTCTCCCACGGCATGAACTCGTTATCAAGCTTGTATCCGCTTGGCGTGACGCCTGTGCGAATCGCCGTGATGAAATCTTCCTCCGTCCAAGCAGATAGTTCGCCGCCGGGTGTCAGATTCGGAGAGATCTTCGTGATGGTCGGGTCGGGGAACGGACCGCCATTTAAATTCGGGCCGTGACAAGTGCGGCAGTCGTTCGTATTCACCATGTACTCGCCGTACTCCGCGGTTGCTCCCGCCTCAGGCGCCGTGACGTGGACGTCATGGCTTACCGTCTCAACCGGCATGTTGGGAAGTTTTCCCAGCACAAAAAGGATTTTCGCCAGCGGCGTGAAGTTATGTCCGTTCGTCACATGATCCACTGGCGGGACAGACTTGACGTAGGCGATGATCGCGCCGAGGTCTTCATCGCTCAAATAAGAAGTAGATCCAACGGCTGGCATGAAGATCGCTTTGCCGTCCAGTCCTATCCCATGGCGAATGGCTCGCACAAAATCTTCATCCGATGTTGCTTCGCTCGCGAACCCGCCCTCGCCCGATGTAAGGTTAGCCGAATCCACCGTCCCAATCGGACCGGCATTGAACCACTGGTTGATGCCGCCAAGGTCGGGTCCATGACATCCCTGGCATAATGCCTCAACCCGATGTTTGCCGCGTTCGATGCTCGCCGCGTCCGTAGGAATTGTGATATTCGACGGCGGGAAGTCGTACGTCTTATTCAGGCGGCTATTGCCGATCATAACCATCACAATGCCCGCAAGCAAGATCAATCCGATCAACGAACCAAGCACGATCCCGATCCATTTCAAAACTTTTTTCACTTCATACTCTCCTTTATCAAATTTCCGTTCCGCAAACTTCGGTATGGTTTTGTACTGCAAACTTTAGTTTGCGCTACGATTAGAACGGCTTGACGATCATCAACCACGCAATGACCGCGAATCCTCCGTAGCCAACGACGAGCAATAGTGTTGGATTCACCTTCGCCGTCGCGGCATAGATTTCCTCATCGCTTCTGGCCGACTCCGCAGGGAAGGGTTTTCCCTTGACCCTGTACGGAATCCCCACGGCTTTTCTGATCTCGCCGAAAGCCGCCGCGCCATAGACTGCCATCAACACAATGATCGCGACCAGAACGAAGATCGAGAGCCAGATCCAGCCTGTGCGCCACCAAACCATGTTGAGAAACGCGGCGGCAAGTCCGAACACGACGATGGCAAGCAGTGTCAAAAACATCGAAGGATAAGATTTCTCCGAAAGATCAAGCAGGGCGCGGATGCGGTTGACGTCGCGCTCTTTCTTGATGGCGTATGAAACTGATGCCGAGACCCCGTGCGCGAGCAGGTATCCGAGCACCGAAACGACGTGCAGGAAGACAACGAGTTGATAAAGCATGTAAAACTCCTTTGGTGTATTTTGCAGTACCGCAACCTTCAGGTTGCGATACTGCGCAGGGTGAGTTATTTACTCCGCTTTCGTCTGCCGCAGGAAGACGAAACCCGTGAGAACAATGATCAAATGGACTACGATGAAGCCGATATAACTGCCAGCGTCATACCCTCGCGCAATCCAAATGGCGTCTGCCACAATTCCGCGAAAGATTTCCGCCAAAATTATGACCCATGCCATGATTCGATTTTGAGCGGGATCGCGCGCCGCGACCAGCGACATTACGCCAAGAACGCCGAGTTCAAACACGAACACCAGCCACGCGTCGGCAAACGCCTGACCCGCAAGCGGATCCGCATTCATGGGCGCTGGCAGGGTATCGGCAAGCATTTGAATGCCGCCGAAAAACAGGAAGTACACATTCATCGAAGTCAGGAGCAGATAAAACGCCCCCACGATCCGAAACCACCACTTCAGTTTGTTCATTTTGTCATCTCCTTTTTGGAATTGCCTTCGGATGAATCCTTCATCCATTTTTCCAGAAACGCGGCGAGTTCGCTCAAATCTTTGAAACCGACGCGCTCCTCCTTCTGCGAGTCCTGCAAGCTGAAACGCCACGCCAAGCGTTGACCGTCCGCGCCGCGCTCCTCCCACACCAGCAGGAGAAAGTGATGGTATTTCGGCGGGCGAACCTGCGAAGACATTGACATTGGACGCTTTTCATTCATTCTCAACTGTGATAATCTTGCCCCATTCTACAAAGCCACCGTTTAGAAATCGTTTATTGGAGCCGTACCGCAAACTTCAGTTTGCGCCCGCTTCCGTTCGACAAACTTAAGTTTGTCCCACGCCCATGCCCGAAACCATCTACTATCGCCGCGACCTGCCGCACATCCACCCGCAGAACAACCCGCTCTTCATCACTTTCAGCCTCGTGGATTCGCTCCCCGCCGCCGTTGTGGACGAACTAAAAGCCCGACGCGAAGAAGAACTACGCGCCGCCAAAACCGCCCAAGAACGCTACAACATCCAGAAAAAATATTTCGGACATTTCGACAAATGGCTCGACCGTTGCGAACACGGACACGACTGGCTCAGGCAGGAAAACATCGCCCAAATTGTGGCGGATGAAATCCACAAAAAAGCCGACCAGCATTACGAACTCTACGCCTATTGCATCATGCCCAACCACGTTCATCTGCTCATCCTCTCGCTCATCGAAAAATTTCCCCCATCCAGAATGAAAAGCGCCATCTCCCCCGTCGCCGAAATCATGCGCCTGCTCAAAGGACGCGCCGCGCGCTACTGCAACCTCGCCCTCAACCGCCAGGGTTATTTCTGGCATCACGAGTCGTACGATCACTACGTCCGCGATGAAAAAGAAATGGAACGAATCATCCTCTACATTCTGAACAACCCCGTCAAAGCGGGGCTGGCAAAAGAATGGAAGGATTGGAAATTCACCTATGTCAACCCCACCCTCGGCGAATGGTAAGACAAACTTAAGTTTGTCCTACATGGGCGCGCCAAAAATCACGCGCAACAACGCCCTCATCGCCAACTTCATCTCCAACAAAGTCCCCGCGTTGCTGGCGTATCTCGTCGTCACGCGCCGCGCTCACACCCGCGACAAACTCGCCGCGCTCCTCTGGGGCGAGATGTCCGACGCCGATGCGAAAAATAATTTACGGCAAGCCCTCGCCAACCTCCGCAAATATTTTGAAGACGAGCTGACCATCACCCGCGACTCGATTGAATTTACGGGGGACTGTTTTCTCGACTGCGCGGAATTTGAGTCCCAACTCCGCCTCGCCTCTTCTCTCGACGGGGAGGCTGGCGCGGCGATTCTGACAGATTCTCTGCGCCTCTACCGCGCCGACTTCCTCGAAGGCTTCCACGTCCGCGATGCGCCCGACTTTGAAGATTGGATGCTCGCCGAACGCGCCCGCCTGCGCGAACTTGCTTTGCAAGCCCTGCACCGCCTTGCCGAGATCCAACTCAGCCGCGCGGACTATCCCGCCGCGCTCGAAGCGACAGCCCGCCTGCTCGCTTTTGACCCGTGGCGCGAAGTGGCGCACTGTCAGCGCATGTCCGCACTCGCCCGCGCGGGACAACGCTCCGCCGCGCTTGCTCAATATCAGACCTGCCGAAGAATCCTCGAAAAAGAATTTGGCGTCGCACCCTCTGCCGAGACGACCGCGCTCTACGAACAGATCCGCGACGCGGAGACTCGTCCCTCGGGCAACCTGCCCGCGCGCGCCACCTCGTTCATCGGGCGCGAAGCGGAATTGGCGGAGATCGGCGTCAGGCTGGCAAATGCCGATTGCCGCGTATTAACTTTGGTCGGCGAAGGAGGCGTGGGCAAATCCCGCCTGGCACTGCAAGCCGCGCAGATTCACATCCACCAATTTTTGGACGGCGCGTGGTTCGTCCCGCTTGCCAATGTCAAAGACGCGGAGGGGATGTTCCTTGCGATTGCGAGCGTGTTGAAGATCAACGCGACAGGCGGCGAGCAGGTGCGCGAATTTTTGCGCGACAAAAACCTATTGCTGGTTTTGGATAACATGGAGCAACTCGTTGGCGACGCGCTCAACAAATGGATCGTTGAAACCGTGCGCCTCGCGCCGAACCTGAAACTGCTCGTCACATCGTTGACGCGGCTGAACATCCAAGCCGAGACGCTGTTTGAAGTGCGCGGACTGCCGCACGTTGATTCATCTTCGCCTGCCTTCAAGCTTTTCATGGACCGCGCCCGTCGTCTCAAACCCGACTTCAACTTGAACGCGGCTGACTCTTCCACGCTTGCGCGTCTGTGCGAGTTGGTGAACGGCTCGCCGCTCGCGCTCGAACTTGCCGCCGCCTGGGCGCGCGGACTCACCGTCGCTGAGATCGCGCAGGAGATCGAGCGCAATCTCGACATCCTCACCGTCTCACAACAGGATTTGCCGCCGCGTCATCGCAGTATGCGCGCCGTGTTCGATCACTTTTGGAGTTTGCTCGCGCCCGAAGAACGGATCGTCTTTCAAAAGCAGGCGGTCTTCCGCGGCGGATTCACGCGCGAGGCGTTCTGTGAAGTGACGGGCGCCGACCTCGCCATGCTTGCGCGCTTCGTGGATAAATCTGCCATGCATTTCAACGACGACGGACGCTATCGCCGTCATTCACTGATGGCGCAATATGCCAACTTGAAGTTAAGCGACGATGCAAATCTGCGCGCGCAAACGCGCGAAACACACGCGCGTTACTTCAGCAACCTCGTGAAAAAACTCGAAGCCGATTTTCTTGGCGGACAACCGCAAAACGCCATGCCGCCGTTTCTTGCCGATCTCGCCAACATCCGCGCCGCGTGGGAGTGGGCGGTTGAACATGGCGACGCGCCCACCTTCAACGCCATGTCCGATTCGATCATGCAGGGCTTGGATCTCGCGGGCTTGTATCGCGAAGCGTTTCAAATAGCAGAAGCGGCGATTCGGTCCATGGAGCGCTTACCGAAAAACGCAAAGAAAGAATCGCTCATCGCCAAAGGCAGGGCGATGGGCTTGGCAGGCGCGTTCCTCTTTCGTCTCGGCGAATATCAACCAGCGTTCGACTGGTGCGAAAAATCTCTGACCGCGCTGGAGAAATATCGCCCGCACATCGCGTACGCGCACACGCTCATCTACGCGGGCGCGGCGCAGTTTGGTTTGGGCGATATGCAGAGCGTGATCGCATATTGGAAGAAAGCGGCAGACGAATATCGCGCGGTTGATTCGGCATGGGGAGAGATGACCGCCAACTCGAATTTGGCGGAGGTCTTTCTTGCAACAGGTCAACTGCCTGAAGGAACAGCCTGCGCCGAACGCGCATTATCGCTCGCTCGCAACATGAAAAATCTGGAAATGATCGGCTCCGCAACCACGAGCCTGGCGAACGTCGCCATGCAGGCAGGGAAATTCATCGAAGCCACACAGTTCGCCGAAGAAGCCCTGCGCTCGCATCAACAAGTCGGTCACGACGCGCACATCGCCAACTCGCTCGCCACGCTGGCGCAAATCGCCTTCAAACAAAAAAATTTCACCGAGTCGCGCCGCCTGCTTGAAGAGTCCATCGGCATTTTGAAGCGCGTGGGCAATAAACTTTATCTCGAACAGCGTGAGAACGAACTCAATGAAATCCTCGCGGCAAGTAACACTTGAAACTTGACACCTGCAACCTCACCCCTGATACTTGACGAATGACTCGCTGGCTCGACCCTCCTCAAACAGACACTTCGCCTCTTTCGACCCTCGACCTGCCTCTGCTCCTCAAGCAGACTCTCATCCGACGCGGCATCGCAACCCCCGACTCCGCCCGTGCCTTCCTCCACCCCGAAGAGACTCCCTCCACGCCATTCCCTGAGATTGAAAACGCGGTTGAAATTATTTATCAAGCCATCCAACGCAAGGATCGCATCTGCGTCTGGGGCGACTTCGACGTGGACGGGCAAACCTCCACTGCCTTGCTCGTGCAAACGCTCCAATCCCTCGGCGCGGACGTTGTGTACTACATCCCAATCCGCGGCAAAGAGAGTCACGGCGTGCACATCGAATCGCTCGCGCCGATCATTGACGGCGGGATCAAGCTCCTCATCACCTGCGACACAGGCATCACCGCGCATGATGCGATTGATTACGCCAACTCGCGCGGGGTGAATGTTGTCCTCACAGATCATCACGACGTAGGCGAAACACTTCCAAACGCCAAAGCGATCATCAATCCAAAATTATTGCCGCAAGGACATCCGCTCAAAAACCTCGCTGGCGTCGGTGTTGCGTATAAACTCGCTGAAGCCTTACTACGTAGTGACGACTTCAGTCGTCAAAAAACAGCGACTGAAGTCGCTACCACGACAAGCGAAGATTTGTTAGATTTAGTTGCGCTAGGTTTAATCGCCGACGTTGCATTGCTCCAAAGCGAAACACGCTCACTTGCGCAAAGGGGAATTCGCCAACTTCGCAAAACAAACCGCCTTGGCTTGAAGGTGATGGCGGAACTTTCCAACACTCAACTCGAGTCATTGACCGAGGAAACCATCGGCTTCACATTTGCCCCACGCTTAAACGCGCTCGGCAGATTAAGCGACGCGAATCCCGCCGTCGAATTACTGATTACCAATAACCCCGCCCGCGCCCGCGTCCTCGCCGCGCAGATCGAGGGACTCAACGCCCAGCGCCGACTATTGACGAGTCAAGTCACTGAGGCGGCGGAGGTGCAACTGCGCGAACATCCCGAATTGTTGAATGAACCTGCCATCGTGTTGTCGCATCCCAATTGGCCCGGCGGAGTTGTCGGCATCGTGGCGAATCGCCTCGTTGACCGTTACCACAAACCCGCTCTGCTCCTCACCGAGTCTGATGATGGAATCTTGCGCGGCTCGGCGCGTTCCATTGAGGGACTGCACATCACCGAAGCGATCTCTTCGCAAAAGAATTCGCTTCTGAATTTCGGCGGACATCCCATGGCGGCGGGACTGTCACTGCAAAAAGAAAATCTCACGTCATTCCGTCGTGGACTTGGCAGAGCGATCGAAAAACAACTCGGCGAAATTATCCGCGAAGACCCGACGCTTCAAATTGATTCGTGGCTCGGCTTGGATGAGATCAATCTCGAGTTGGCGGATGCAATCGAGTTGCTCGCTCCGTTCGGCGCGGGAAACCCGAAGTTGACATTCGCTTCACGTGGCATAACGTTGAAATCTATCGCAGAGGTCGGCAAGACAAAAGAACATTTGCGTTTGGCAGTGGAAGACGAAAACGGAAATGTTCAAAGTATTTTATGGTGGGGCGGAGCGGGTGAAGAACTGCCAGAAACGGGAACTCAAATTGATATTGCGTATTCTGTGCGAGCCTCCACGTTTCGCGGCGAGAAACAAGTCAATGCGACGTTTGAGGAGTTTCGCATCGTTGAAAGCAAAGCCATCGAGATAAAAGAGCGGAGACTGGAGATTAGAGATTGGAGATTAGAAAGTGGAAAGTGGAAAGAGTTGGAAAACGTGTTGACATGGGCGGAAGGTGCGGATAAAGCAAAAGGTAAATCGCGTTACGAACTGCATCCCGCCGATGAACTTGTGATTTACACAACACCTGCGTCACCAGCAGACCTGCGCGCGGTGCTGGAAATCGTCAAGCCGAACATTGTGCATGTGATTGGCGTTTCGCCCGCCAAAGAAAAAACGGACGAGTTTCTCGCGCGGCTGGCGGGCATGGCAAAGTTTGCGATCAACAACAAAGGCGGGAAAGTTTCGGTGAACGAGCTGGCTGTCGCAACTACACAACGAGTCAACGCGGTACGAGTCGGCTTGGAGTGGCTGTCGGCCGGGGGTCACGTGACAGCCGTCCCGGAGGAAGACGCGGTTCTTTTATCCGCAGGGAATGGCGAGGCGAATCAATATCTGCAAAAGGAATTGTTTGTGGCTGTTCGCGGAATCCTTGATGAAACAACGGCTTTCCGCGATTATTTTTCGAGAGCCGACCTGAAGCAGTTTTTTTCCGATTTGTAATTTACGGGGTTGCTGTGGGCGTGGGGGTGAGGATGGGATCGGGGACGATGAGCGAATCGAGATTGATCGAGCCGCCGGAAAGATGGGTGATCGTGATGCTGTGCGTGCCGTTGACTAATATCCGCGAGGGCCATTCCTGAATGCTTGTCGCGCTGGCAGATTGATTGAGGTCAAAATCTAAACCGTCCAGCGAGATGCGTACCGAGCCAAGCCCGGGTCCTTCCTGATAGAAGATTCGAATCTGCTCGCCGATGAAGCGGAAGGATAGCGAGTTATTTAATATGTTCGAAACATGCAGTGTGTCCTCGAAGGCGTCAGGCACGTCCACTTGTTCGATCCAATTGCCTTCATATTGAATGTGCGCGTCGAAATCGTCATAGGTGCCGGGGTTGAGCGGCGCGTTGGATGGGGAAGTGGTTGGCTTGGATGGAGCCGTGCTGGTCGGCGCTGACGCTGGCTTGGTTGGCTTGGATGAGGCGGGCTGGGTTAACACAGAGGATGGTTTTGTTGGCGCTTTTGTTGCATCGATTTCCTCAGTTTCTTCGGTTGAAGTGGGATGCAAAACATCCAGATCGAACGGGGTGGTGGTGGGTTCGGAGGTTGCGCCCTCTTCCGCCGCGCTGTCGTCAGGTGTGAGGGTTGTAAATCCCGGTTCGGTTCCGAGTAGCAGATATTTGAACGGGGTGGAGGTTTCGCTCACAACAGAAACGGAACGGAACGAACTTAACTGCCCAAGGAGCAACACGAGGCAAATGCCGAACAAGGCGAACACGCCCAGCGCGAGCGGGATGACAAAAGCGCGATCAAAGGTTGGCTTGTTATCCATGTGATTCGTTGTCTGTAATTTCCAACGCCTTATCCAGCACATCCATCCCCTCTTTGAGTTGTTCCTCGGTAATGATCAGCGGCGGGATGATCAGCACAGTATGCCAATGCGTGTACAAGAACAGCCCGTGATCGAGGCAATATTTTTTCAGCGCGTTCATGGCCGGCGACGAACTGTTCCATGGCGCCATCGGTTCTTTCGTTGTTCGATCTTTGACCAATTCAAGGATGCCGAACAACCCAATCGAGCGGACTTCGCCCACAGAGGGGTGCGCCTCACCGAGATCGGTCAACATGCGCTTCATGACCGGACCCATGCCTGCCACGCGTTGGACGATTTTATCGTCCTTCATCGCCTGAATGTTGGCAACCGCCGCCGCCAGCGAAACAGGATGCGATGTATACGTCAATCCGCTTTCAAACGGAGTTTCGTTGAACGCCGCGGCGATCTCTGGTTTCATGGCAACTGCGCCGAGCGGCGCATAGGCAGACGTGAGCCCCTTTGCCATGGTGATGATGTCGGGCGTCACATCCCAATGCTCGATGGCAAACCATTTTCCGGTGCGACCGAATCCGCTCATCACTTCGTCGCAGATCATCACAATTCCATACTTATCGCACAACACCCGCGCTCCCTGCATATATCCATTAGGAGGAATGATGATCCCGTTCGTGCCGGTGACCGATTCCATGAGGAGGGCGGCAATGGTGTCGGGTCCCTCATATTGGATGATCTCTTCGAGGTGGTTCAGATAATCCTGGGCGAACTCTTCTTCGGACAAGTTGGCGTTGTGTTTATGAAAATTGGAGCGGTAGCGATACGGATCGAGAAAATGAACTACGCCGGGCATCAAATTAGGTTCCCAGACCACGCGCCGCGGGTCGCCGGTCGCCGCCATGGCGCCGGCAGTTGCCCCGTGGTAAGACCGGTAGCGCGTGAGGATCTTATGCCGCCCGGTGTATCCGCGCGCGAGTTTGATGGCGTTCTCGTTCGCGTCCGCGCCGCCAAGGGTGAACAGGACCTTCGTCAGGGCTTTCTGCGGGGTTATATCCGCTATGGTTTTGGCGGCAAGCGCGCGAATTTTCGTGGTCATGCCCGGCGCGGCGTAGGGAAGTTCCGCCGCTTGCTCTTGCATGGCTTGGATGATCCGCTCGTCTCCGTGACCGATGTTCACACACATGGTCATCGAGTTGAAATCGAGATAGCGTTTATCGTCCACGTCCCAGAAATAAACGCCTTGAGCGCGCTTCACCGCGATCGGGTTAACTTTCGCTTGCGCCGACCACGTGAAAAACACATGATCTTTTGTCAGTTGCTGAATTTCATGATCTGGCAGATCGAACATGGGTCAAATGTGCTCCTCTGAATGCTTACTCGTTTACCTGCTTCCCCCCGAATTATAACCCTCCACATTTTTACTTTCCTGTGATAAACTCCGCCCGCTTAACAATAGGTACGCGCGCAAGTGAACGTGCCTTTCCGCTCCCGGCACACCTACGGTTTGAACGGGAGCAATCCCATGGAAAGGAGGAATACCCTCATGCGAAATTATGAATTGGTTTGCATTATCCAGCCTGATCTGGACGAAACCGCGTTTAAAGGCGCGGTCGAAAAGATTCAAGGTTGGGTGACGGAAGCCGGCGGCACCGTGGACAAAGTGGATATTTGGGGACGCCGAAGGTTGGCGTACAACATCCACAAACAACGCGAAGGTCAATACGTTCTTTTGAACCTGACCATCAACCCCAAGTCCACGTCCGATTTGGAACGCAATATCCGCTTTCTGGAACCGGTCATGCGTCACATGTTGACGGTGGCGTAGTCGGTCTTTTTCTGGTTTGGAACACAAGGAGTTGAAATGAGCCGCGGATTGAACAAAGTTCAGATCATTGGTCATCTCGGGCGCGAACCTGAAATGCGTTATACGCCTGCCGGGAAGCCTGTCACTACCTTTACTGTGGCGGTCAGCCGTTCATGGAATACGAACGACGGCGAGCGTCACAGCGAAACCGAATGGTTCAATATTGTTGCCTTCGGGAGTCTGGCAGAAACCTGCAAGCAGTATCTCAACAAAGGAAAGCAGGTTTACATCGATGGACGATTGCAGACCCGCCGCTGGGACGATAAAGAAGGCGTCAAACATTCCAGCGTGGAGATCGTTGCCAATGAGATGATCATGCTGGGCGACCGCCGCGACCAAAACCAGCACGGACACACTCCCGCCGAGTCTGAATCGCGCGACACCGACTCGCCCACCCCGCCGGAAGATGAATTTCCATTTTAACGACACAGAGGCGGGCATCCACTGTGGATGTCTGCTGAAAGAAATAACGGAGTACTATCATGGCTGAAGAAAGAGAACAACGCAGATCGCACGAAGGCGGCGAAGGAGGCGGCGAACGCCGTTTCTTTGCAAAACCAAAGTTTTGCCAGTTTTGCGCCGACAAATCCCTGGTGATCGATTACAAAAAGATCGACTTGCTGAGAAAATACATCGGCGATGATGGGCGCATTCGCCCGCGCCGCCAAACCGGCGCATGCGCGCGTCATCAGCGTGTGGTCGCCGCGGCAGTGAAACAGGCGCGTCATATTGCTTTGATTCCATTTACCGGCGCGCACGCAGACGCGAACCGATAAACACGTATGAGCAATCAAAGCCAACCACCGCGGGCTGTCACCAAGAAACACGTTGCCCGCCTCGAACGCGATCGCCAGCAAGCCCGACTGGCGCGTTGGATCGCCGTGGGCGGAATTGTGCTGGTAGCGGCGATCATCGGGTATGGTTATCTCAATCTGAATTACCTGCAATTGAACGACCCGGTCATGACGATCAACGGGCAGGAAGTCACCACGAAAGAATTTCAAGAGCGCGTGCAGGTGCAACGGCTGATCCTCTTGAACGAATATCAGAACCTGCAATTCCAGCAAAATTTTGGCTTGGATACCACCCAGCAAATGCAATCGGTTGCCTTCACCTTGCAGACCCCAACCCTGTTGGGTCAGCAAACGCTGGACAACTTGAAGACGGAGATTCTCGTGCGGCAGGAAGCCGAAAAGATGGGAATTGTGGTGACAAAAGAGGAAGTGGATGCCGCGATCCAGGCGGCGTATGGATTTTTCCCGAACGGGACCAAGACGCCCACAGTCACACCGACTGCGGTCGATTTCCCAACCCTCTCGTCCCAGCAGTTGACGTTATACCCCTCCACGTTCACTCCCTCGCCCGCGCCCACCTCCACCGTCACACCGACGGGAACGCCGGATCCTGCTATGACCGCGACTGCCACCTCCACCGCGGCGCCGGCTACCCCGACGTTTGTTCCGCTGCCCGCCACCGCCACCGCCACGCCCTACACTCTCGAAGGCTATAACTTGCAATACGCCACCGCGATAGCGAACTTCAAAGACAACAGCGGCTTCAGCGAAGAAACCTTGCTCGCCGTGTATGAATATGGCTTGATCCGCGACAAGGTATTTGAAAAAGTAACCGCCGATGTTCCGCGCGCGCAAGAACAAGTTTGGGCGCGACATATCCTTGTCGATACCCTCGCCGGAGTCAGCAACGCGCAAGCCTATTTCGACCTGGGTTATGATTTTGCCGAAGTTGCCCGCAAAGTATCGAAGGATACAGGCTCCGCAGTCAACGGCGGCGACCTGGGATGGTTCGGCAAAGGGATGATGGTGCCCGAGTTCGAAAACGCCGCCTTCAGCCAGGAGATCGGCGTGATCGGCGAGCCGGTCAAAAGCCAGTTCGGATATCATATTATTCAAGTGCTCGGTCGCGCCGAGATTCCGCTCAACGCGAGCCAATATCGTCAGGCGCAAGACACCGCCTTCACCGAATGGCTGGCAAAGATAGAAGAAGAATCCAAGATCGAGACCTTCGACTGGCAGGAGCGTGTTCCGCCCGCGCCAGCCGGGTTCGGTCAATAACCTTCTTGCTCAGAATCAAATCGCCCTGTTCAATACGAACAGGGCGATTTTTTTGATACATGACTCTCTACCGCATCCCTAACTAACGGTGTGCGTTACCTGCGCTGGGGCGGGGACGGCGAAGCCGTCCAGCCAGAAAAATGCTAAGGCGTGTGAAAATGCTTGAGATGTGCGTAGAATCCCCAGCGTCAGATGCATGCTTTGTTCGGCGGCTTTGTGCAAGGCATTATCCTTTTTTTGTAGTTTCAAGTTTTCCATTTTAATAAACTTAACCAACTCGACTTGCTCTCAGATATTTTTCCAGATTGTCCATTGATAAACATGTGGAAAATATCATTTGAAGTTTTTCTATTGACAACCCATACGGGAAGAAGAAGCAATTTATAGGTTTTATCAAAAACTAGTACATCATCTTGAAGCATATCAGACTCTAGCATAAATAAACTTCGGTGCACGGCTCTCTTAAAAGCAATATCTCGCATAATTTTATGAGACACGATAGCGGCGTCTTCAAGTGCAATTTGATAATTTTCGGCTTGCCAGCCAGCCAGTATCTCAGGGCGATATTCAAGGATTGATTTCAGGTCAAAAGGAAAAATTGAAGTAATCGAATCGTGTGGCACACTTCGAGCAGCATACACCAACAAATCGTCAATGTCGCATTCAAACCAACTTTTTTCGAGGGGCCACTCTCCTTTGAATATTACCCGCTCTTGTGGTGAGTATGTAACAGGCGGAACACGATACCCTAATGCGCAAAAAATTTGCACAGTTCCATCAAATGTCCAAAAAGGTAGATATATAGACGCAAGCGTAATCTCCTGTGCGTTGATGAGTTGCGAAAGTTTTCTTGTTTGAATGTCCCATTGCTTAGCGATAATTTCTAAAATGTCATTCCTGTGGTATTGAAAGGGCACAATCCCAGCGGGAGAAACAAGGTTAGGAGTGGGAGATTGTGTGGTTATCATGTCCGAATTGCAGAAGGGACACCTTATTGTCATTTGGCTAGAGGGATGAGATGTCTTTGCTCCACAGGCGCTACAAGTGGATTGCGACTCTATACATGCCCAATTTCCCGAATCGCTTTGGAGAACTTCGCTCAGGGAAGATTCAGCCTGTGACGCGCTTTCCAATGTCAAATACTCAATTTTGCCACAGTACTCGCACTGCATACCTAGAATATCAGGATCAAATCGTTGTTTACCGCCGCAATTTGAACACGTAAATATTACAAGATCAGAGTTTTTCTGGTTTGAAGTGGTTTCTGTTCGATTTAAACGGTCAAGCAGCACACGGGCGGCAAAGGTATCGGGGGCAACTTTTAATGCTTCTTGTAAATATTGCTGCTTTCGTGCAGTTGTTTCAGATACTGTTGCTAACCATAACCAAACACGTGGATTGGAAGGCTCTATTCTTGCAGCAAGGCTCAGTATCTTGAGTGCTTCTTTATATCGCCTCGTACGCGCTGCAATGATGCCTCGACCTAGTATTTCGTAGAAGTCATATATCATATTTCTTTGGTTGCTGATTATATTACCTTGCCGCCGAACTAACTTTTAACCTCGTTTCAACATATCTTCCGTTACCTGATCCAACCGCAGGCTGATCATCTGGCTTGCCGAATCGCGCCCCATCGTAATGCCATAGATCACATCTGCCGCCTGCACCGTGTTGCGGTTATGCGTGATGACGATGAACTGCGTTTCCTTGCTCAACTCCTGCAATAGATCGCGGAACCGCCCCACGTTCGCCTCATCCAGCATCGCGTCCACCTCATCCATGACACAGACCGGGGTAGGCGACACTTTGAGCAACGCAAACACCAGCGCCACCGCCGTCAAACTTCGCTCGCCGCCTGAGAGCAACGCCAGCCCCTGCTCGCGCCGACCAGGCAAACGCGCTTCGATCTCGATCCCTGTCTCAACCAAATTATCGGGGTCGGTCAACGCAAGCCGCGCCGACCCTCCGCCGAACAGACGAGTGAACATGGCGCGGAATTGTTTATCCACCAAATCGAACGTCTTCGCGAACGATTGTTTTGTCAACTCATCGAGTTCCGCCATCACCTGGCGCAAGTCCGTTTCGGCTTTGCGTAAATCCTCCAATTGAGTCTTCATGAACGAATACCGCTCAGACTCAGCGTCGAATTCCTGCTTCGCCTCCGGATTCACCGGACCCAACCGGCGCACGCGCGAACGATTCTGGGTTAACTGCCCCTCCAGGTCGGGAGTAATTTCTGTCACAACCGGCAATTCCTCCACCATACCATCCAGCGGTAACGGCACCGGATCCGAAACATCCTCGGCATACTCGAACATCACCAGACCGAAATCATCGGAGATTTTCTGGCGCAAATTATCGAGCGCTTCCTGCTTCCGCAGATGTTCCAATTGCGCTTGTCCCATCAACCGTTCAGCGGATGCCAGCGCCCTCTGCGCGTTCGCCTCGCCATCTTGCAATCGCGCTTCCTCTTGTTCAGCGGTTTCCAACACCTTCTCGGAAGGCTCAATCTTCACGCGCAATTCCCCGATCTGTATTTGTAATTCGCTTTCACGCTCGCGGAACAAGGTTTTTGAATGTTCCAACTCGCTCAACGAAGTTTCAACATCCGAAGCCCTTGCCGAAATTTCAGCGCGGCGGGCATCGAACCGCTCCACCTCGCTCGAGCGTTCCTCTTTCCTCGCCCGCGCATCTTCCAACGCGCGTTCCACAACCGCAACGCGCGTGCCCCAATACGCCGCCTTCGATTGAGTCTCTGCCAGGTCGGTCTCGGTCAATTGCGCGGCAAGCAATTTCACTTCCTCTTGCGCGCCCGCGGATTGCGCCTCGATATCTGATAACGTTTTCAAGAGAGTATTCTGTGCGGATGCCGCCTCGCCGGCGTCCGCTTCAAGTTGACTTTGTTGCCCCTTCTGCCATTCGAACTGACGACGCGCCGCTTCAGACTCCAACCCAGCCTGATTCTCCAGCGTCTGCGTTTCCTCCAACCTCAGGCGCCACTCGCGCGCCTCGCCCTCGGCTTGACTCATCACCCGCGCGGCATCCTCCATTTGCGCGGAAAGCGAATCGACCTCGCCGTTCAACGACTCGATCTGCGCGCTCAACGCGGCGAGGGCTTCGGTCAACTCTCGCTTTTGGCGAGGCCGCCGTAGGGCGGAGGAAGAAGCGGTCTTCCCGGCAATAATCACCCCATCACCGCGGAAAACTTCCCCTTGTAGTGTCACCACGCGCGCGTGAGTCGGCAAATCGCGGACCATGCGTCGCGCCGACGAGCGGTCGCGCGCGATCAACGTATGACCAAGCATCACCCGCGCCGCCGCCTGCAACTCCTCGCTGACGTTGACAAGCTCAGAAGCGACGCCGATGCAATCGTCATCGCCGGGCTTCGATAGTATCTCGCGCGCAAGATGTTCGACGGGCAGAAGCACGGCTCGTCCTGCTTCGTCTGCTTCGAGCAGTTGCAGGGCGTCTTCGATCTCGTCGGCGTCCAGCAAAATGGCGTCGAGGGTATCGCCGAGCGCGGCGGAGATCGCGGTTTCGAGGTGCGCGGGCACATCGAGCAACGCGCTCAACGCGCCGCGCGCGCGTTTGAGTTTGAACTGCCGCGCCGCATCGAGCAAAAAGCGCGCGCCTTCGGCATAGCCCGCCAGCGATTGTTCGGCTTGTTCCAACACTTCCATCTGCGTTTTGACGCGCGTATGCTCGGCGAGAGTCCCCGCGCGTTCCTCATTCTTCGCGCGCCGCGCGCCTTCCAACGAATCCACTTTTAACTTACCGCGTTCCACCTTCTCTTGCGCTTCCTTCAACACCGCTTCGGCTTCTTCCCGGTTTTTCCGCGCTTCGGCAAATGTATCGCCAGCTGTCTTGGCATCCGTTTCAGCGGATAGCATGCTCCTGCCTGTTTCCTCCAGCCGCGTTTGCAATGCGTCGACCCGCAGGGTTAATTCATCGAACCGGGCTTGTGATTCAGCGCGCTGGGTTGTCCATTTTTCAATTTGAGCGCGGGCAGATTGGATCTTTTCCTCAAGCGCGGCGCGATCCAGTTGGCGGGTTTGTAATTTTTGTTGCGCGTCTCCGAGTTGTTGTTGCGCCTCGTTGTATTCGGCTTGTAAACGCTCGAACTCGCGCCCGGTTTCTTCGATACGCGCGCGCGCGATCTTTTCTTCATCGCCGGCGCGTTCTTGTTCGGTGAGCATGGAGGTTTGCGACGCGAGCAAGGACCGCCTGCGTTCTTCAAGCACGGCAAGTTCGCGGCTTGCTTCCTCGCGCTGGCTGTGCAATTCAGAGGAGGCGCGATGCCACGTGTTCAACTCCGCCCGCAGACCGACGAACTTTTCACGGAATGCGTTGTACTCATCTTGCGCCTGCTGATGAGCCTCCCGCGCTTCCGTCACGCGCGCCTCCTGCCCTTTAACGGTTTCTTTTGCGGTGGTCAATTCTTGTTGGGCGCGGTGCCAATGATACCCATACCATTCGCGCAAAATAATTTTCAAGTCGGCTTGCGCGCGTGAAAATTCGATGGCGCGTTTTGCCTGTCGTTCAAGGCTCCGCAAGCGCGGCTCCAATTCAGACATGATGTCGAGGACGCGTTCGAGATTGCGTTCCGTATTGTCGAGTCGTTTCAGGGCGTCTTCGCGGCGGACGCGGTACAAGCCCACCCCGGCGGCTTCCTCGAACAAGCGGCGGCGCTCATCGGCTTTCAACGCCAGCGACGCGTCCACGAGTCCCTGCCCTAGAATCGTATACGTCCGCTCCGATAACCCGGAAGCGGCGAGGATTTCATTCAAATCGCGCAGGCGCACTTGTTGATTATTTAATAGGTAATCGTTGTGACCGTCGCGGTAGGCGCGCCGGGTCATGCCGACTTCGGTGAAGTCGAGCGGAAGCCAGTTGGCGGTATTGTCGAATAAGATGTGGGCAGACGCCATGCCGGCGCGGGCGCGGTGTTCCGAACCGTTGAAGATCATATCTTCGGTCTTTTTGCCGCGCAACAACGCGTACGATTGTTCGCCCAATACCCAGCGGAGCGCGTCGGCGATGTTCGATTTGCCCGAGCCGTTCGGTCCGACGATGGCGGTGATCCCGCTCGCGAATTCGAAGGTGGTCTTCGATGCGAATGTTTTGTATCCTTGCAGTTCGAGTGATTTGAGTCTTAGAGGCATTTTGATTTACGATTTTAGATTTACGATTTCAGATTGATGGTCGAGTAGCCCGAATGTTTTTGGAGGGCGTACCGAGACCAGATTTACGATTTACGATTGACGATTGATTGTCTTGCCCATTTGCCCATTTGCTCATTTGCCTATTTGCTCATTTGCTCATTTGCTCATTTGCCTATTTGCTTTTTTGCTGATTTGAACTTTTACATCACTCGATCTCAAGATTTTTCAAGGCATCTTGCGCGGCGGCGTGTTCGGCAGTGTGTTTGCTGGTGCCGTTCCCTCGCCCGGCAACTTGTCCGCCGACCTCAACGTCCACTTCGAATTCCTTGGCATGGTCGGGTCCGCTAGTCGAAATTGTCCGGTACCGAGGCGGGTGTAGTTTCTGCGCCTGCGCCCACTCCTGTAACAAACTTTTTGCGTCGTGGATTTTTGACAAGACCGATTCCCGCACATCTTCCAGCAGGGGATTGACGAACGCCTCCACCGCCCCCAAGCCTGAATCCAGGTAGACGGCGCCGACCACCGCCTCGAACAACGACCCGAGCAAGGCGTCGCGCGAGTGACCGCCGGAGAGGAACTCGCCGCGTCCCAGCCGAAGCGCCGGACCAAGGTTCAGCGTCCGCGCGAATTTCGCCAACTGGTCATTGCGCACAATGGCAGAACGGATTTTAGTCAACTCGCCTTCTGGCATTTCCGGGAAGCGATGATACACCCATGCCCCAACGATAAAGTCGAGCACGGCATCGCCGAGAAATTCCAGCCGTTCGTTATCCGCCGACGAATTTTGATTCTCGTTGACATACGAACGGTGGGTGAGGGCGCGCGTCAGCAGGGATAAATTTGAAAAGGGCAGACCCAGCCTCAGGCTGAGGTCCGAAGCGGATTCAAAATCCCGCGATTCGGGTTTTGAGGTCACAGTCATCTCCCTGGAACTCAGGGGGAGCAAACCTCCTCTCCCGGTGGGAGAGGAACGAGGCGAGGAATTTGCGCTCCGTCAGTTCCAATGTTGGATTGGCGGGCTGAATTTTATCCCGGATTGTTCGGGCTGGCTATGAGACCGTCATATTTTAAGATACAATGCCGCAGTTCCCATGGAGAAAACGCCTTGACCAACGTTAGCGAAGATACCAGGTTTTTACACGCGATTGAGATGGGGTTGGGCGCCATGCAATGGGGCGATCGCGCGGTTTGGCAATATGGGCATGGCTATGGTGTTGAGGATGTGCGGCAGGCTTTCGAGATGGCGATCGAAGAGGGCATCCGCTTTGTAGATACGGCAGAGTTATATGGTAACGGGCTTTCGGAGAGGTTGCTTGGGCGTTTTATCAAAGAGACCGCCCAGCCCGTCTTGATCGCTACAAAATTTTTCCCCTGGCCCTGGCGGTTTACAAAAGGCGCGCTCCCGCGCGCGTTGAAAGGTAGCCTCGCCCGTCTTGGCGTCGACAGCGTGGACTTGTACCAGATCCATTGGCCCAGCCTGACGATGAGCACCGATCTTTTGATGGATGGCTTGGCGGAGTGCGTGAAAAGCGGAATGACCCGCGCGGTCGGCGCGTCAAATTTTGGTCATGCCCGTATGGTGGCGGCGTATTCCGCATTGGCGCGAAACGGCATTCAACTGGCTTCGAATCAAGTGCACTACAGCCTGCTGAACCGCACGATAGAAAAGCGCGGAGTGTTGGCGCGTTGTAAAGAACTGGGTATCCGCCTGATCGCCTACTGTCCGCTTGAGCGCGGTTTATTGGCTGGGAAATATAACGCGGAGAATATGCCGAGCGGTTCTCGCGCGCGGAAGTACAAAGAACTCATCCCCAAAATCCAACCGTTATTGAAATTGATGACGGAAATCGGGCAGGATCATGGGGGCAAATCCTGCGCTCAAGTGGCATTGAACTGGGTGATCTGCAAAGGAGCCCTGCCCATCCCCGGCGCGAAAAACTCCGCGCAAGCCCGGCAGAACGCCGGCGCCCTCGGGTGGCGATTGACCGAAGAGCAAGTTGCCCGCCTCGATTTTGCCAGCCATGCCATCATGGAACCAACAATGACCGCGCATTAATGCGCGGTCATTGTTTTTAATTCGTGTTACACGTTTGCGAACGGTTTGTTATTTCATGCGGGGTTGCAGGAACAGCACGAACACGTAACCAAGTCCGAAGGCGAACTCGACTACGACCACGACCCAGCCGAAATTGCGGATGATGCCATCGGCGGCGACGCCAATGATGGTGACGATCAATGCGAGCACGGTAGCGCCGAGCATGGCAAAACCGAGATTGCGTTGCACGCCTTCATCCGAAGCGTCCTTGGCGAACCAGAGCGCCAAGCCGAGCGCGATCAATGCGGCGCCGAGGAACCGCGCCATGTGCAATTCGGGGACGCGGGTCTCCGTTCCGAACTGGGTCAGGGTTGCCTCAGGCACGAACATCAACCCAGCGCCCAACACAGCCACCACGAGCGCGTTCAAAATAAACAAAATTTTTCCCATATTTCTCTCCTTTGGTATGTAGAATGTTATGCGAACAAAATTACTATACAACACCTTGCACCCAATGGGAAGAAAAATCAAGGCAATTCACCTTACATCATCCTTACACATTGGGCTTGCCCTATTGGGGTTTCTGCCAACCTGACCGCTTCGCGTCTTTCTCCTCGTAGCCTGGCTTGCCATTCGGAAGCGTTGCCGCGCCTGTAGTACCATCGGCGAGCCAGTTTCCCAAGGTGTACAGTACAATGAGGCTCATCAAACGGTCCTCAAAGGAACAGCATGGTTGAAATCATATCAATCTTTTCATTCGTAATCGGTATCGGCGGCGCGATCTGCGCCACTGTGTTGCCTATCGTGATCCTGGTTGCGGTTGGATACTTTATCTATCGCCGCAGCAAAATGCGAGATACGGCGAAGCAAGCCGCGCAAGATTGGTCCAGCACGATGGGGGTGGTGATCACCTCCACAGTTCAAGTGAAACGCAGTTATAAAAGCCGCTCTGAGATTCCCGTTGTGGTCTATCAATATCAAGTGGACGGAAAGCCGTACACGGGACAAGTGGTCAAAGCGGGCGAACAATTCTTTAGCGTCCGCATCTATGGTGACGCGCAAAAAACGGTTGCCCGCTATCCCGTCGGCGCGCAGGTGATGGTGTATTACAACCCGGCGAATCCCGCCGAATCTGCGTTGGAACGTTAAGTCTGTGCTATAATGCCGCCATTATGAAATATCCGTTTTACTTCGCCAATGACAACGATAATAATGACAATGACGATCTGCTGTATCGTTGGGCGAAGCCTTGCTAGTTGACGGATTGAAAAAGTCGAACTCATCGCCCAACGCAATTGCGAAGGGCGATTTTTTATGTAAACCAAGACCTGACAGGTTTCATTGAGAACTAAGCCCGTCAGAACAATTGCGAATTGGAATGTATTCGATTGATCGAACGTTCGTGAAAACCTGTCAGGTCTTACAATTTCTTGGAGGCGCACTATGTACAGAACTCATACTTGTGGAGAATTAAGAGCCAGCCACGCGGGTCAAACCGTGACGTTGGCGGGCTGGGTGAATCGCCGCCGCGACCATGGCGGGGTGGCATTCTTTGACTTGCGCGACCGCGCTGGCATTATTCAAGTGACCATTAACCCCGATTTGCCAAAAGAAATGCTGGAGCAAGTTGCCAACGTGCGCAACGAGTGGGTGTTGCAGATCGAGGGCGTGGCGCAGAAACGCCCCGAGGGAATGGCAAACCCGAAAATGGAAACGGGTGAGGTGGAGGTCATCGCCAAGAACGTGACCGTGCTGAATCCGTCGAAGACGCCGCCATTCATGGTCAACACCGATAACGACCTGCCCGATGAGAACATGCGCCTCAAGTATCGTTATGTGGACCTGCGCCGCGAGCGATTGACTCGAAATATCGTGTTGCGTCACAAGGTCATCAAGTTCATGCGCGACTATCTCGATGAACAAGGCTTCATCGAAGTTGAAACGCCGATCATGTTCAAAGCGACTCCCGAAGGCGCGCGCGACTATCTCGTGCCGTCTCGTATCTACCCTGGGCAGTTCTATGCTTTGCCTCAGTCGCCGCAACAGTTGAAGCAGTTGCTCATGGTCGCAGGCATGGATAAATATTTCCAGATCGCGCGCTGTTTCCGCGATGAAGACCTGCGCGGCGACCGTCAGCCTGAGTTCACGCAACTCGATCTTGAGATGTCCTATGTTCACCGTGACGATGTGTTGAATCTCGTTGAGGGTTTGTTCACGGCGATGCTCCCCGAAGTTGCGCCGCACAAGAAGTTATATTCCTCGCCGTGGCCCAAGTTTTCATACAAAGAAGTTCTCGAACGCTTCGGCACCGACAAACCCGATCTGCGTTTCGGCATGGAACTGGTTGACGTGAGCGAGGTCTTCGCGAAGAGCGAGTTCAAAGTCTTCCAGTCTGCGTTGAGCGCGGGAGGCGTGGTCAAGTGTATCATCGCGCCGAAGTCGGCTGAGATGTCGCGCAAGGAAGTGGACGCGTTGACCGAGTCGGCGAAGGGGCTGGGGGCGAAGGGACTGGCGACGCTGGCGATCCAAGCCGAAGGTCCGAAGGGAACCGCCGCGAAGTTTGTCACAGAGGCAGAGGTGGAAGAGGTCAAATCCAAAACGGGCGCGAAGGACGGCGATCTTATCCTGTTTGCGGCAGACGCGCGCGCGGTCGTCAACAAAGTGTTGGGCGGGTTGCGAATCATTTTGCGCGATAAACTCGATCTTGCCGATACATCCATGATGGCGTTCGCGTGGGTGGTGGACTTCCCGTTCTTTGCGTGGAATGAGGAAGAAAAGAAATGGGAGTCGGAGCATCATCCGTTCACGATGCCGAAGTTGGAAGATCTGCCCAAGTTCGACACCAACCCTGGCGAAGTGTATTCGGACGCGTATGATATGGTGTGCAACGGCTACGAGACCGCGTCGGGTTCGATCCGTATTCATCGCCGAGATATTCAGATGAAGATGTTCCAGATGCTTGGCTTGAGCGACGAGGAAATTCAGACGAAGTTCGGTCACATGCTGGAGGCGTTCGAGTATGGCGCGCCTCCGCATGGAGGGATGGCTCCAGGCGTTGATCGACTCGTGATGTTACTGGCTGACGAGCCGAACATCCGCGAAGTGATCGCGTTCCCAAAGAATCAAGCGGGGCGCGATGTGATGGCGGACGCGCCGTCGGAAGTTGAGCCGAAGCAGTTGAAAGAATTGCATGTTCAGATCAGGGAATAGAGATTGGAGACTGGAGATTAGAGATTGGTAGCGATGCGGAGAATTAGAGAATTGGAGAATTGATCGGCGATGAACGAGAAGCAACAGATTCAGGTAGATGAAAAGTTAGTGCGAGACATCGCGTCTTTGGCGCGGTTGGATTTGAACGAGGACGAGACGAAGATGTTCGTTTCTCAGTTCAAGGATATTCTCGATTACGTCGGTGTTTTGAATGAAGTGGACACGGAGAATGTCGCGCCTGCGTATTTGTCGTCGGCGAATCAAAGCGTGATGCGCGAGGATGAGGTCGAAGAGTCTGTGCCGACGGAGGAGTTTCTCGCCAATGCTCCGCAGTCGAAAGATGAGTATGTGGTTATTCCGCGCGCGCATGTGGAGCAGTAACAAGTAATTGGTAAGTAGTAATTGGTAATTTTTGTTGCGGAGTTTTGCGTTGGTAACGAACCGTCCACGAATAAAACCACGAATTCACGAATAGAGGCGCGTCAATTCGTTTACATGTGCCCGTCAGGGTATTCGTGAACATTCGTGGATGGTTGTCACTCCGCGAAGAAGGTCTTTGATGAAGCGCAATCTTGTATAACTCGATTTGAAAATTTATGGATTTACACGAATTAACCATCCACGAAACACACGAACTACTTTCCAGTCGAAAGATTTCTTCGGCGGAGTTGACGCGCGCGTATCTTGAACGCATTCAACGACTCGACCCGCAGATCAAATCGTACGTCACGGTTTCTGAAGATGTGGCGTTGGAGCAAGCCAAAAAAGCGGACGAACGCATCAAGTCAGGCGAAGGTTTGACCCCGCTGACGGGAATTCCCTACGCGGCAAAGGATTCGCTTTCGACACGCGGCGTGAACACGACTTGCTCATCAAAAATCCTTGAGAACTATAAACCGTTTTACGACTCGACCGCGATCAAGAAATTACATGCGGCTGGCTCTGTCCTCCTTGGCAAAAACAACATGGATGAGTTCGGAATGGGGTCGTCCACCGAAAACTCTGGCTTCTTCACCACCCGCAACCCGTGGAATTTCGATCACGTCCCTGGCGGTTCGAGCGGAGGGTCAGCGGCGGCGGTCGCGGCGGGACTGGCTCCGTTTGCGCTCGGCGAAGACACGGGCGGATCGGTGCGCATGCCCGCGTCGTTTTGTGGCGTGACGGGACTCAAAACCACCTACGGAAGAGTTTCGCGCTACGGATTGATTCCGCTGGTGTCGTCGTTTGATACGATCGGTCCGATGGCGAGGAGCGCGTATGATGTGGCGCTTGTCCTTGAAGCGATTGCGGGACATGATCCCAAAGACAGCACGTCGCGCGTTGAGTCTGTTCAAAGTTATTCGGCGAGTTTGAAGAACGCGGAAAATTTACGCGGACTTCGCATCGGCATTCCCAAAGAATATTTCGTTGAAGGGCTGGATAAAGAAGTAGACGCTTCCGTTCGAGCCGCGATCAAGCAAATCGAATCGCTTGGCGCGGAAGTCCTTGAAGTGTCGCTTCCGCACACGCAGTATGCGATCCCTGTCTATTATTTGATTCTGTTTGCCGAAGCCAGTTCCAACCTCGCAAAATACGATGGCGTGCGGTTTGGACTGTCGGAGCGCGAGTCTGGCGATTTGATGGATGTCTACTTGAAGACGCGCGAGGCAGGCTTCGGCGCGGAGACCAAACGCCGCATCATGCTTGGCACGTTCGCGCTTTCGGCTGGATATTACGATGCCCACTATTTAAAAGCACAGAAAGTCCGCGCGTTGATTCGGCAGGACTTTCAGAAAGCGTTCGAGACCTGCGACGCGCTCATCACACCTGTCGCGCCGACGACTGCGTTTCGTATCGGCGAGAAGATCAGCAACCCGCTCGATATGTATTTGTCGGATGTGTTCGTGGTCGCTGTCAATCTCGCAGGGATTCCCGCGCTGTCTGTCCCATGCGGCTTTTCGAACGGACTGCCCATCGGGATGCAAGTCATGGGTCCGCATTTGTCGGAGGAGACTCTGCTTCACATTGGACATTTGTATCAATCGCAGACGGATTGGCACACGAAACAGCCCTCACTCTAGCATGTCATGCTGAGCGAAGCGAAGCATCTCTGTCACAACACACGAGACCCTTCGCTGGCGCTCAGGGTGACATGCCAATAGAAATTATGAACTACGAACCCATCATCGGACTTGAAGTCCACGCGGAGTTGCTCACAAAATCGAAAATGTTTTGTGGGTGCGAAGTTGTCGACTCAATCACCGCAAAACCGAATCGGCATATCTGTCCCGTTTGCACGGGTCAGCCTGGCGCGTTGCCTGTGTTGAACAATAAAGCCGTCGAGTTGGCGGTCAAAGTTGGGCTCGCGCTTGGGTGTCAGATCCACACCGAAAGTATTTTCGCGCGCAAGAATTATTTTTATCCCGACCTGCCGAAGGGCTATCAAATCTCGCAATACGACCAGCCGCTGGCAACAGACGGGAAACTGCTCATCGAAACTGAAGCAGGCATAAGGTCGATTCGGATTCGCCGCGTCCACTTGGAAGAGGACACGGGCAAGTTATCCCACGCCGACGCGCGCTCGTTCATTGATTACAACCGAAGCGGAGTCCCACTGCTCGAAATTGTCACCGAGCCCGATCTGCGTTCGTCCGATGAAGCGAAAGCCTACGCGACCGCGTTGCACGCGATCCTGCGTTATCTCGATGTGAATTCGGGCGACATGGAAAAAGGCGTGATCCGTTTTGAGGCGAACGTTTCGGTGCGCGAGGCGGGGAGCGAGCGACTCAACACGCGCACTGAAATAAAAAATCTCAACTCGTTCCGCTCGCTCGCGCAGGGCATCGAATACGAGATCGCGCGGCAGACTGAAATTGTTTCGCGCGGCGGAATCGTCGAACAGGAAACGTTGGGCTTCAACGAAACGACGGGCAAGACGTATTCGCAGCGCGGCAAAGAAAGCGCGCATGATTATCGTTACTTCCCCGAGCCTGATTTGCCGCCGCTAATTTTGGATTCGGATTGGATCGATTCGATTCGCGCGACTCTCCCCGAATTGCCCGACGCAAAAACAAAACGCTTCATCTCGGACTTCGGCTTGACTCAGTCCGATGCGCGTTTTCTCACCTCCGAGCTTTCTCTCGCGAACTACTTCGAGCGCGTCGCCGCGAAATCGAACAGTTCAGCGAAAGCCGTCCATTCATGGATCGCGGGCGAGTTCATGCACTACGTCAACGAGACGGGAATCAAAATTGAAGATGTGACTCTGCCGCCCGAATCGTTCGCCAAACTCATTGACATGACGACCGACAAAGTCATCGGCGGCAACTCGGCAAAAATCGTGTTGAGCGAACTCCTAAGAAATGGCGGCGACCCCGAACATATCGTCCAAGAAAAGGGACTCGTCCAAGTCTCCGACGAAAGTTTCATCAAGGAAGCCGTGACGAAAGCGCTGAACGATAACCCCTCCGAAGTGGAAAAATATCTCGCGGGCAAAGAGACTCTCCTGCAATGGTTCGTCGGTCAAGTGGCGCGCGCCACGAAGGGGAAGGCGGACCCGAACGTGACGAGGGAGTTGGTGGTGAAGGGGTTGGAGGGGAGGAGGAAGTAAGTTATCTGTGGTGTAAAATAAAGCCATGGGAATATTTACGCGTAGTGAAATCGAAGAGGGCTTAAAACGACTTGGAGAACTAGCCCAAGCCAGAGGGATTCATATTCAATTGACTCTCGTTGGCGGCGCAGTCATGGTTCTTCAATTCGACGCGCGCTCATCCACGCGGGATATAGACGCGGTTATTCTCGAGCCGCGTGAAGCCCGTCTGGTTCGAGAACTGGCAAAAAGTGTTGCCGAAGAATTCGACTGGACAGAAGATTGGTTGAATGACGGCGCAAAAGGATATTTGGTGGGCATTAGCAATGGACCGATTGTGTTTCAAGCGCCTGGGATAGAAGCGCGAACGCCTTCTTTGGAACAATTGCTCGCGATGAAACTCTCTGCATGGCGCGACGATATTGATGTTTCAGACGCTCGACGGCTTTTGCAGGAAGTTGGAAAGGGTAGAAAAAAAGATGATGTTTGGCAAAGCGTCGAACCTTTTCTCGTAAAGGGCGATGAGTTGACCGCGCAATACGCTTTTTGGGATTTATGGGAGAACTTATATGGAACAGATTGAACAACTTGCCCAAGCCGCGCTTGAACGAGACCATCTCAAATTACGCAGTCTCGTTCAAGACTTGACTCGCTCCAATACGGACTTTAGCGCTCTTCCTCGACCATCCACCACAGACCAGCGCTTATTGACCGTCAGCGCGGCTTTAACAGAATTGCTTGCCCAACGAAGCAATCAACAACCGCCTTCATGGACAAAAGAGATCGGCGCGTTGAAAGAGCCGTTCTTCCTACTCGAATCGGCGGCAACGATGAAGCGCCTGCGAACGCTCTGCGAAACTCAATCTCCTGAACCCATGCGGAAACGTCTGCTCTACGCGCCTCCGCATTTTCTTGCGTTCGCCTAACATCTCACCAAAGTGGAGAAATATCTCGCGGGCAAAGAGACTCTCCTGCAGTGGTTTGTGGGTCAAGTAGCGAGGGCGACCAAGGGCAAGGCAGACCCGAATGTGACGAGGGAGTTGCTGGTGAAGGGGTAGGGGGAGAGGAAGAAGTAGTTCTCCTTTTGTTGTAAAATCAACACACGGTGAGCGCGCTACTTACTAAATGACATCACCTTTTATCTACTTCCTCGAGGAATCATCATGAGAAAAACAAGAACCACTAAAGGGAAAAAGAAGATTGACCCAACGATTATTGTGGCATTAATCACGGTTGTTGGAACTATTGTCGTCACTCTTATATCAGTGTTCGGAAACACACCTCAAGATCACCCTGCTCTTCCAACATCACATTCGACATCTGCAATTGCCATACCCAGCACACCGACTGAAACACCGCACCCACTACCGTCAATGACACCCACAAAGGAACCCGAAATAATTTTTGGACCGCAGAATGGATCTTTAGATGAATCGAATTCCTTTATTTTTCGACCAAACTCTCCTAATCTACAAATTCATAATTTCATATTATCTGTCGTATTTGTTAATCCGAGTAATACAGATACCTGGAGTTATAGTATTTATTTTAGGGATAAAATAGGAATAAACAACAATTATTTGACAATATGTAATTGTGGCACTTGGAGTTTATATTCAACTACTCCTGAAAAAGGACTTACTAAACTCTACGATGGAACTATTAATAACCTTAATCTTTCAAGGGGAGGAACCAATCATATAAGATTGGTTATTGAAGATCTTGTTGTTTCCGTTGTTATAAACGAAGATTCAATAAACGATGATGAGATGATACTTAATTCTGATTTGGGACACGGAGGCTTTGCGATCGCAGCATCCCCCAGAATAGACTATTATGGACTCCAGATACTATCACTGGACGATCGGTAGCCAGAACATGATATCAACTATAGCAAAAGAAGTAACTTTCTAAGACAAAGAGTCTCCTTTTGAGTCTCTTGTCTATTTTTTTGTTTTTCTACCTTCTTTTTCATCTTTTGATCGCCATGCGCCATCATGTCAATGGGGCAACGATTGTCAAAATCAGAATGTGAATCTGACCCGCGTCAATTTCCACGCCATACGCATCCGTGAGGCGGAAACACTTCTTGGAGGTTTCAGCCATCCTGTTTATGTATGCGCCGACAAGGTAGGAGTTTATGCCATCTGCTATAATCGGCGCAACCACTAAATAAAGGATCCCCTACATGGCTGAACAAATCAGCGTTTCGCAAATTTCAAAATATATTGGACAAGAAATAACCATCAAAGGCTGGGTCTACAACCGCACGGACAAGGGCAAGTTATGCTTTTTACTCGTCCGCGATGGCTCGGGCTTTGTGCAATGCGTCGCGTTCAAAGGCGACCTTGAACCCGAAGTGTTCGACAAGGTCATGCGTTTGCCGCAAGAGTCGTCGGTGATCGTCACAGGCGCGGTGCGGGAGGATAAGCGCGCGCCTGGAATCCCTGGCGGATATGAACTCGGCGTGAAGCAGATCGAGATCGTGCAAGAGGCGGGCTTGGATTACCCGATGTCGCTCAAGGATCACGGTCCCGACTTCGCGCTCGATCATCGTCACTTGTGGATACGGATGCAAAGTCAGTGGGCGATACTGAAAGTGCGCAGTACCGTCATGGCGGCGACGCGCGAATGGCTCGACACGAACGGCTTCCTCGAAATGAGCACGCCCATCCTCACTCCCGCCGCCGCCGAAGGGACAACGACTCTCTTCGAGACCGAATACTTCGACGAGGGTAAAGCCTACCTCGCGCAGACGGGTCAACTGTACAACGAAGCCAACATCTTCGCCTTCGGGAAAGTCTACTGCTTCGGTCCCACCTTCCGCGCGGAGAAATCGAAGACGCGTCGTCACCTCACCGAGTTTTGGATGCTCGAACCCGAGATCGCTTTCTGCGACTTGGACGGCTTGATGGACGTGGAAGAGGGACTCATTAAACACATCGTCCAAACTGTGTTGCGCGAGTGCGCCGCCGAATTGAAATTCCTTGAGCGCGATGTGACCAAACTGGAAAACGTCACTGGCACATTCCCGCGCATGTCGTATGACGACGCGGCGAAATATCTCATTGACCTGTACGAAAAAGAAACCGACCCTGAAAAGAAGGAACTTCTCAAATTCGAATGGGGCATGGATTTCGGCGCTCCGCACGAAACCGAGTTGACGAAACTTCACGACAAGCCACTATTTGTCTATGGCTACCCCAGCGCGGTCAAGGCGTTTTACATGGAGCCATGGCCAGGTCGCCCCGAAGTCTGCAAGTCTGTAGATTTGCTCGCGCCCGAAGGCTACGGCGAAATCTGCGGCGGCTCGGAACGCATGTCGAGTCACGACGCGTTGCTGGCGCGAATTCATAAAGAAGGATTACCCGAAGAAGCGTTCAAGTGGTACCTCGAACTTCGCAAGTATGGCTCCGTTCCGCATTCAGGATTCGGTATGGGAGTGGAACGAGTCGTCGCATGGCTGTGCGGAATCGAACACATCCGCGAAGCGATTCCGTTCCCGAGGACGATCAAGAGGGTGTATCCGTAAGAGAGTATTGCTTGAGTCTGTATCCTCGTTTTTTTTTGTACACGGATACTTCGACAGGCTCAGCACAAGTTTCACGGAAAACACGTAGAATTTAAAGTTCTTTTCCGTGAAAATCAGTGAAATCTGTGGCTTCCGTGTCTAAAGAGAATTTGAGAATTGATCTCAGTGATCTCTGTGAACTCTGTGGCTAAGGATATATAATCAACGACAGCACAATAACGAAGTCAATCCAAATCCCTTGCGGAGGAAACCACCGTGACCAAACTGTTTTTTGCGACAGACATTCATGGTTCGGATATTTGCTGGAACAAGTTTTTGAACGCGGGGAAATTTTATGAAGTGGATGTGCTGATCCTTGGGGGCGATATGACCGGAAAAGCGGTCGTGCCGTTTATTCATCAGGGCGGGGAGAATTACAAAGTCACTTTGCTCGAACAGGAATTTCCAATTACCAATGCGGACGAACTCGCCGAAATGAAGAAGCGCGTGCGCAGTCGCGGCTATTATCCGTATTTGACGAATCCCGATGAGATGGCGGAATTGGAAAAGGATCCGAATCGCGTTTCGGAAATTTTCAATGCCGAGGTGTTGAAAGTCGTCCAACAGTGGATGGACATTGCCGAGAAAAAATTGGGCGGCACGGATATGAAAGTCTATTGCTCGCCGGGCAACGACGATATGGATGAAGTGGACGATGTCATCCGCGCGTCGAAGCGGGTATTGTTGGTCGAGGGGCAGGTGACGCAGTTGGATGAACATCACGAGATGATCGCCTCCGGTTGGAGCAACCGAACTCCGTGGGATACGCACCGGGAAGAGGGGGAGGACCAGCTCAAGGTCCGGTATGAAGCGATGATCTCCAAGTTGAAGAATCCGAAGAACGCGGTGTTCAACGTCCACGTGCCGCCGTATCGGTCTGGACTGGACGAGGCTCCCGAACTAGATAAGGATTTGCGTCCCGTGCTGGCGGGTCAGGCTTTGAAGCCGGTCGGTTCGACGGCTCTGCGCGAAGCCATCGAAAAATATGAGCCGCTTCTCGGCTTGCATGGGCACATCCACGAAGGGCGCGGGGCGATGAAAGTGGGCAAGACGTTGTGCATCAACCCCGGCTCGATGTACGAACAGGGGACTCTGTTGGGGGCAATTGTGAAACTGGGCAAGGATAAGATCGAAAATTACGTGCTGACATCAGGATAACTCTCTGTAACTTGCTTCAGCCGCCGTCCTCGGCGGCGTTTGTAAGGGAATTCCTGCGCCGGGACGGCGCAGGGAGCAATATGATTACGTGCTGACATCAGGATAACTCTCGCTCGGGTTTTGTGTTATGTACAGTAGCCGACGGCATGGCAGGTTTCTCCCGCCGGGTACTCGCAAAATGAATTTTGCGGTACGACTCAATTCAATAGAGGAGATGTGAAATGAGCAACTTATTTGTCCGCAAGGCGACCGGCATGGTACGTTCATGGTCGGTCATGGACGCGTTCATCTACGCGTTCTTTTCGATCAATCTGGTGACGTTGGGGTTCTACAGTTTCAGCCAGATGTATTATTTCGGCGGAGGCATGATCCCCGCGTTGCTCATCAGCGCGGCGTTCATCATCTTTGAGGTGATTGTGTACGCCTCATTGATCGCCGTGATGCCCCGCTCGGGCGGCGATTACGTCTGGCAGACGCGCATCTTCGGCGGCGGCATCGGCTTCATCCTCTCCATCACGGGTTGGTGGTTCACGCTTTGGTTGTGGACTCCCATCTACGGCGATATGCTCCGCCAGATCGTGCTAACCCCGTTGCTTGGCGCGTTCGGTTTGCAGTCTGCCGCGGTGTGGTTCGCGGGGCAGGGAAACGCCCTGTTTGTGTGTTCCTTGCTGACCCTCGGGTTTGTGGCGTTGGTTATCTTCCTTGGGATGAAGAACTACGCGCGCGTCCAGAAGTATTCGTTCTACGCGGGCATGCTCGGATTGCTGATCGTCATCGTTTTGCTGTTCACCGGTTCGCCGGATGCGTTCAAAGCGGGACTCGCTTCCAACTCTGCCGCGTACTTTGGCACGCAGGGCGAACTCTACGATGCGACCGCCCAAGCCGGCGTGGACGCGTTCGCTTCAACCCCGTTGACGGGCGGCTCGTTCGGACTCATCATGCTGACTCTCCCGTATCTGGTTTTCTTCAACTTGTGGCCCAACTGGGGCGCGACATTGTATGGTGAAGTGCGTGGCGCGACCGATTACAAACGGAACTTTGCCGGCATGGCTTGGGCGCTTGTCATCACCACCGCGTTGGGAATTGTGTTCTTCCTCGGCGTTGCCAAAACCATCGGCTGGGATTTCTACGTGCAAGCGAACGCCGCTTGGTGGAATTACGCGTGGGGTTACGTAACCGAAGCGCCTCCGCTTCCGGTCTGGCCCAACCCCGCGATGCTGGCGGTCTTCCTCACTGACAATCGCCTCGTGCAGATCGTCGTGCTGTTGTTGATGAGCACGTGGTGGTTCGGCTGGGCAGGGACGTTGTTCCTCTCCTCGACCCGCGTGATCTTCGCCGCCGCGTTTGACCGCCTGCTCCCGGAAAAAGCCGCAGAGTTGAACAAGAACGGCACGCCGGTGAATGCGATGTTGTACATGATCCTGCCAGCCATCGTTGTTGCCGCGTTGTATGCTTATAACGTGGCAGGCTTCCGCTCCATCACGCTTGCCGCCACGCAAGGCATTGCCATTATGTACTTTGGCACAGCCATTGCCGCAATCGTTCTGCCGTACAAAAAGAAAGCGCTCTTCGAAGCCTCGCCAATTGCCCAAATGAAAGTGGCTGGCATCCCGCTCATCACCGTTGCGGGCGTGATCTTTGCCGGCTTCCTTGGCTTCCTGTTGATCGAATGGATGTTCGACCCCTGGTTGAACTCAGGTGGCGAAGGCGCGGGCTTGTATGGAATCAGTTTCAAGAACACTAACTCGATCATTTTCCTCGGCGCGTGTTATGTATCCGCCGCGGCGATTTACTACGGCTTCAAAGCCCGGCGCAAGGGCGAGGGCATCGACCTCGATAAAGTGCAGGCTGAAATCCCTGCCGAGTAGCCGCTTCAAAATTTCTAGTTCTGACCCTAAAGGATTCCGGATAATCCTTTAGGGTCATTTATTGGTAGAATCGCTTCGTGCCTTTTCAGCCAGACGCCTATATTGAAATGAATCGGTTGATCGCCGCTGCCGGCGAGCAGTCCATCCTTTTGCGCGCGCTTGGCGGGCTGGCAGTGAAGGCGCATCACACAGCGGAACATCCGATATTCACGCGCGATTTTGGCGACCTCGACCTGATCGTTGAGGCGAAGCGGCGCCGCGAGTTTCAAGAATTTATGGAGCAGGCTGGATATTCCCCGCACAAAAAATTTAATTTGCTGAACGGCGACCAGCGGCAGATCTATTTTCACAACGACTCCGAGATGAAGGTGGATGTTTTCGTCGGCACGTTTGTGATGTGTCACAAGATTCCCCTCGAAGATAGACTCCATCTTCATCCGGTCACGATCCCGCCCGCGGAATTGTTGCTGACGAAAGCGCAGATCGCGGATCTGAACCGCAAAGACGCGCTGGATATCGCTTCGCTTCTTCTCTACGTGGAAACTGGTTCAAGCGATGAGAATTGCATCAACCTTCGGCGTCTTGAGTTGTTGTGCGGCGCCGATTGGGGCTTGTACAAAACTACCGCGATCAACTTGAAGCGTGTCGAAGAAACCGTAAGCGAGGAGTCGCTTGCGCTGGCTGAATCAGAACGAAGTCAGATTAAGAAGCGGATTGGCGAAATCCTGCAGGTGTTCGACTCCATGCCGAAGTCCATCCAATGGAAGATGCGAGATAAAGTCGGCACGCGCGTGCGCTGGTATGAGGAGGTGGAGGAAGTCGCCCGTTAAAGTGGTCTTTACAAATGATTAACCGTGTTTGAAATGTTCAGTATATAATCGAAAACGATGGAGAGCATGTGGCTCTCCACAAGTCAATGTATCTCAAAGGAGAGAGAATGAAGACTAGAAAGAGTTTGTACAAGCTATTCTCGTTGTTGCTTCTCGCGAGCCTTGCGCTTGCCGCATGCGGACCCGCCGCGACCGAAGCGCCCGCCGCAACGGAACCGCCTGCCGCGACTGAGGCGCCAGCCACCGAAGCCCCCGCAACTGCGGCGCCCGCCGCCGACCCGATGGCGGATTTGATCGCCGCCGCGCAAGCGGAAGGTATGCTCACCACCATCGCGCTCCCGCACGACTGGTGCAATTACGGCGAAGCCATCGAGACCTTCAAGTCGAAATATGGGCTCGAAGTCAACGAATTGAACCCAGACGCCGGCTCCGGCGATGAGATCGAAGCCATCAAAGCGAACAAGGATAACCCCGGTCCGCAGGCTCCCGATGTCATTGACGTTGGTTTTGCGTTCGGTCCTTCCTCCAAGGCTGAGGGACTGATCCAGCCGTACAAAGTTTCCACGTGGGATTCGATCCCTGCCGATGCCAAGGATGCCGAAGGCTACTGGTATGGCGACTATTACGGTGTGTTGTCCTTCCTCGTGAATACCGATGTTCAGCCTGAAGTCCCGCAAGATTGGGCAGACTTGCTCGACCCGAAATATAACGGGCAGGTCGCGCTCTCTGGCGATCCTCGCACCTCCAATCAAGCGATTCAATCCGTCTTTGCGGCTTCCCTCGCCAATGGCGGCTCGCTCGATGACGCCCAGCCTGGTCTCGACTATTTCGCCCAGATGAACTCCGCTGGTAACCTCGTCCCGTTGATCGCCAATAACGGCTTGGTTGCTACCGGTGAAACCGCTGTCCGCATTACGTGGGACTACAACGCCCTCGCCGCTGTCGATTCCTTCGAAGGCAACCCGAAGGCTGAGGTTGTGATTCCCGCTTCCGGTCGTTTCGCCGGCGTGTACGTTCAAGCGATCAGCGCCTACGCTCCGCACCCGAACGCCGCCAAGTTGTGGATGGAATTCCTCTATTCAGATGAAGGTCAGACGATCTGGATGAAGGGTTACTGCCACCCGATCCGCGAACAAGATATGCGCGATCGCGGCGTGATCCCAGCCGACTTGCTTGCCAAGTTGCCTGATGTATCCGGCGCAGTGTTCCCGACCGTTGCTCAGTTGGATGCCGCCAAAGCGCTCATCACCGGAAATTGGGATGCCGCTGTCGGCGCGAACATTCAAGCCGCTCCGTAAGGAAATTTTCTGCACCAAAAACGCGAGACCCTGCCGCACGGCAGGGTCTCGCCCAATAGCACGAAGATTGTTTGAGGACTTCTGACATGGCTCAAACTTCCATAGCCCTTCCGAAAATCAAAGAACCTTCAAATCTCAAAAACTGGCTGGGCGTATCCCCGTTTTTTTTGTTTGCCATCATGTTCATCATCTTCCCTTCGTTGTATCTTGTGGAAGGGAGTTTTTTCAATCAAGAGGGGCAGTTTACGCTGGAAAATTATGCCCTGCTTCTCCAAACCCCGTCAATTGTCAACGCATATAAATTGAGCATTCAAATCAGCGCGGCAACCGCCATTGGAGGCGGGATATTTGGTTTCCTGCTTGCGTACTCGATTACGGTGGGCGGCTTGCCGCGACAATTACGCTCAGCGTTGATCACCTTCTCTGGCGTTGCTTCGAACTTCGCCGGTGTTCCTCTGGCGTTTGCATTTATCGCCACCCTGGGCAGACGCGGATTTGTCACACTCCTGCTGAAAGACAACTTGAATATTGATTTGTATCAAGCGGGTTTCGACTTGTACACGTTTTGGGGATTAACAGCCATTTACATGTTCTTTCAATTCCCTTTGATGGTGCTGGTGATGGTCCCCGCGCTGGACGGTTTGAAGCGCGAATGGCGCGAAGCCGCCGAAAATCTGGGCGCATCCTACTTCCAATATTGGACGCGGGTTGCCATGCCGATCCTGCTTCCCTCCATCCTCGGTTCGATGATCCTTTTATTTGGCAACGCCTTCGGAGCCTACGCCACCGCCTACGCCTTGACCGGCGGCAGGCTGGGCATCATCACCATACAGATCGGCGCGCAGATCCGCGGAGATGTGTTGCATAACCCCGGCTTGGGCTATGCCATGGCAATGGGGATGGTCATCATTATGGCGGTGTCGCTTCTTGGGTATTCGTGGCTTCAAAAGGTTTCTGAAAGGTGGTTGCGATGAGCGAATCATCTGTTGATGTCTCGATCGGGCGGGATCGAAAACGCTGGTCGCTATTGCGGATCGGCGGTCGGTTTTGGAGTTGGGTCTGGTTCATCCTCGGCGCGATCTATTTCCTCGTGCCATTATTCGCCACCTTGCGGCACTCCCTCCGCATGGAGCGGGATGTTCTCGGCTTCAAAGCCTATGAACGCGCCTTTGAAGACCCAAGCTTTCTGGAAACCTTTTTATTGTCCAATGCCCTTGCGGTCGCGACAATTATTTGCAGCGCCATCCTAATCGTTCCGACTGCTTACTGGATTCGATTGCGTGTGCCCCAAGCACGGCGGATCGCGGAATTCATCACGCTGTTGCCGTTCGTCATCCCGGCGATCATCCTCGTGTTCGGTCTCATCCGAACGTATAGCACGCATTTCACCATACCGTTTACCGATATTGAATTGTTCCAGCCCTTAACTACGACGAAATTTGGAACGTACGCGTTGATCACCGCCGGCTACATGGTGCTTGCCATGCCCTACATGTACCGCTCGGTGGACACCGGTATGCGCGTGGTGGACATCCGCACGTTGACCGAAGCCGCGCAAAGTTTGGGCGCAGGGTGGTTTACCATCATCACGCAAGTCATTCTGCCCAATGTTCGGTCGGCGTTATTGAGCGGAGCGTTGCTCACATTTGCGATCGTCGTCGGCGAAGTGACGTTAGCCTCGTTCCTTGGCGTGGACGCATTCGGTCCATACCTGTTTTTGATCGGTCAGCATAAAGCGTATGAACCTGCCGCGTTGTCGTTTGTCACCTTCCTGATGACCTGGCTTGCCATGGGCATGATCCAATTTGTCACCGGCGGGCAGGGACAAGCCACAGGCGCGCACTAAAGATATTTGCAGCGGAGAATCCTCATGTCTTATTTGACTCTTGAAAATGTGACCAAACAATTTGGCGATGTGGTAGTGGTCGATAAATTCAACCTCGGCATAGAGAAAGGTGAATTCGTCTCGTTCCTCGGTCCCTCAGGCTGTGGAAAGACGACGACGCTACGCATGGTCGCTGGGTTTGAACTCCCAACCTCTGGCAAGATTACACTGGGCGGCGTTGATATTACCGACAAAGCCCCGAACCAGCGCAACGTTGGAATGATCTTTCAGGCATACGCGCTCTTCCCGAATATGACTGTCGCGCAAAACATTGGCTTTGGTCTGCGCATTCGCAAGACGAATGCAACTGATGTTCACGCCCGCGTAGATGAAATGCTCAACCTCGTCAACCTCGAGAAGCACGCCAACAAATATCCCTACCAACTTTCAGGCGGACAGCAACAACGTGTCTCGCTCGCCCGCGCGCTTGCCATCCGTCCCGAAGTGCTTCTGCTCGATGAACCGCTCTCCGCGTTGGATGCGAAGATCCGTGTTTCACTGAGGCAGGAGATCCGAGCGATTCAAAAGCGTTTAGGTATCACCGCCATCTTTGTCACGCACGATCAGGAAGAAGCGTTATCCATTTCAGATCGAATCGTGGTGATGAACGTCGGCGAGATGGAACAAGTCGGCACTCCCTTTGAAATTTATAACTTTCCCAAAACGCAATTCGTGGCGAACTTTGTCGGCTCGCTCAACAATGCCGATGCCGAAGTGGTTGACCCCGCGAACGGAATCCTTGCGATGGACGGCGTCCACTTCAAGACAGCCGAAGAGGATTTCGCAAGCCGCAAGAAAGGCGACAAGGTAAAAATTTCCGTGCGACCCGAGCGTTTCAGTTTTGCCGTTGAGCCGAAGAAAGATAACGTCATTGATTGCACCATCGAAACCATTACTTTCCTGGGTTCGGTGGTCCGCATCCAAATCAAAATTGGCAACACCAATTTCAACATGGACACGTTCAACAATCCCTTCCTTGAACTGCCTGCCATCGGCGCGAAAGAGCAGGTGATGTGTTCGAAGGAAGCGGTGTTGGTTCTTTGAAAAGACAGTAAACAGGTACACAAGTAAACAGGTAGACAAGCAGACACGTGTGTACGTGTTTCCGTGTCTACTTGTTTACGTTTGAGGAGAGCATGTCCGTCATTGATGAAGTTGTCACAAAAATTCCCGAATGGAATGGAAAAAATATTTCCGTCACGCCGCTCTCTGGCGGACTGACCAACTCCAATTTCAAAGTGGAAGTGGATGGCACGCCGTATTTTGTGCGTGTGCCTGGCGCCAGCACCGAGCTCCTCGCGATTGACCGCGCCAACGAATACCACAACACCAAATCTGCGTCGCAGGCGGGCGTTGCGCCGAAGATTTTTTATCACCTGCCCGAATACAACGTGATGGTGATTGAATTCTTGAATGGCAAAACCATGTCGAAGGATTCGCTCAACGAGTCGGGACAACCGACGCGCATGGCGCAAGCCATCAAGCGACTCCACGCTGGTCCACGCTTCCTCCTCGACTTCAACATGTTCCGCCTCACGGAATATTATCTCAGCCTCTGCCGTGACCGCGCCATCAAAATCCCCGATGGATATTTGGATAGAATGTCCACAGTGAATCGCATCGAGGAAGCGATGAATGCCAAGCCGCTTGCAACCGTTCCTTGCAACAATGACTTGCTCGCTGAAAACTACATTGACGATGGGAGTCAACTCTGGCTCATTGACTACGAATACAGCGGCAACAACGACCCAACATTTGAACTTGGCAATACCTGTCAAGAAATGCAATTCTCTGATTCTCAAATCTCAGAAGTTTGCGCCGCGTATTTCGGCAAAGCGACTCCCGCCATGATCGCGCGCATGAAGTTGAATATGATCATGTCCGATGTGGGCTGGGGACTCTGGGCGGCGATCCAGGCGGATATCTCCACCATTGACTTCGACTTCTGGGGCTGGGCAATCGAACGCTGGGGCAGGGCGGAGGAAAAGATGGACTCGAGGAAGTTTGAGGGGTGGTTGGCTGATGTGGAAAAATGATTCGCGTCTTGGGGAGTCTAATCCCGAAGGGATGGTAGGATTATAGAATCGTCGAAGTTTTGTCCAATCCCGAAGGGATGACATAATGCCACCCCTTCGGGGTTTGAATTCGATCATGCGTGATCTAGAATCATTTGACCCCCTCGGGGTCGTTTCAACAAAAAGGTGAAAATGAAAACCCAAGCAGAAATCGTCGTTATCGGCGGCGGAATTTACGGAACGAGCGTTGCATACCATTTACATAAACTCGGCAAGCGCGACATTGTCTTGCTGGAGAAAGGCGATATCGCCAGCGGAGAATCGTCTCACGCGGCGGGAGTGGTGACGCAGTTCGCCACGTCGAAGACGATGATGTCGTTCCGCAAATATTCCATCGAATTGTGGAGCGAGCTCGGGTTCTTTCACCACGTCGGGAGTTTGAGGGTGGCGTCCAGCGCGAACCAGCTCAAAGAGTTGGAAAGAAGCGTGAGTCGGGCGAAGGCGATCGGCATGGAGGTGGAGATCATCTCCCCAGCCGAAGCGGTCCGAATCATGCCGCAGATCACCGACAAGAATCTCTACGGCGCGATCTATCTTCCGCGCGATGGGCATCTTTCCCCATACGACACGACGACGGGGCTGGCGCGCATCATCAAAGAGATGGGCGTGGACGTTAACACGAACACGCGCGTCACAGGACTCGAACTTTCGCCGCGCGGAGAAATTCAATCGGTGATCACCGATAAGGGCGCGATCAAAACGAATCTTGTGATCAACGCGGCGGGCATGTGGGCGCCGCGACTCGCCGCGATGGTGGGCGTGCCGTTGCCGACCACACCCGTTGACCATCAGCACATCACGCTCAAAGCGGTGGCGGGACATGAGTTCCCGAAGAACACGCCGTGTCTGCGCGACCCCGATAATTTGGTGTACATGCGCGAAGAGCAGGGCGGACTCGTGATCGGCGGCTACGAACCGAACCCGCCCGCGCGTTGGATTGACGGCACGCCGTGGGAACATGGCAACGCGACTCTGCCGCATTCGTATCAACGATTTGAGATGTTGCTTGAAGGCGCGATTCGGCGCATCCCATTTTTGAAAGACGCGGGCATCATAGACATCACGTGTCACCCTGGCGCGTACACGCCCGATTGCCAACCGATGCTCGGACCCGTCGCTGGCGCGCGCGGATTGTGGATGTTGGCGGGCATGTCGCTCAACGGTTATGGCGGCGCGGGCGGCATGGGCAAACTGCTCGCCGAATGGATCGTCGAAGGTGAAGCGCCGATGGACGTCAACGTGTATCGCGCCACGCGCTTCGGAAATTATTTTACCGATCCGCAATATGCCGCGGAGCGCACGGTCGAGAGCGTGAAATATTATTATGCGATTCGTTTCCCCAACGATGAAAATGAAGCGGCGCGTCCGCATCGCATGAGTCCCGTTTATCATCGCACGCAAGAACTCGGCGCGGTCTTCGGCGAAAAATTTGGATGGGAGCGCGTGTTGTATTATTCGCCCGATAAAAAATGGCGGCGCGCGGGCGCGGATCAAAAAACGTGGGGCTGGAACAAGCCTCCGTATTTCGAGCGCGTCGGCGAAGAACATAAAGCCACACGCGAACGCGCCACGTTGTTCGATCTCACGTCGTTCGGCAAGATCGAAGTCACGGGTCGCGATACGTTGAAACTTTTGCAACGCGTTACCGACTCGAATGTTGATAAACCCGTCGGCAGTACCACCTACACTCAATTTCTCAACACGCGCGGCGGCGTCGAAGCCGATGTCACTGTGGCGCGCATCGAGCAAAATAAATTTTGGGTTGTTACGGGTTCGGGATTCATCGCCAACGATCTGGCGTGGCTTCAAATGCACACGCAAGATGATGACGACGTGACTCTACGCGACATCACAACGGATTGGGCGACTCTCGCCATCATGGGACCAAAGTCCCGCTCGATTCTTTCCAAGGTGACGCCTGATTCAGTTACGAATGAAGCGTTCCCATATCTGACAGCGCGCTTCATCGCCATCAACGGAGTCAAAGTCTGGGCGCAGAGAGTCAGTTATGTTGGCGAACTCGGCTGGGAGTTATACATCCCCAACAACCGCGCCTCGATGGTCTGGGACTTGTTGATGCACGCGGGCAAAGGCTTCGGCATGGAAGTCGGCGGCTACAAAGCGATGGATTCCCTCCGCCTCGAAAAAGCCTATCGCTACTACACCACCGACGTGACCCAACTCGAAACCCCGTTCGAAGCAGGCTTGGGATTCTGCGTCAACTTTGACAAAGGCGAATTCATCGGCAAGTCTGCATTGCTCGAGAAGAAACAAAAAGGCTTCGCCACAAAATTGTGCACGCTGATTTTAGATGGCGAAGACTTCACCCAAATCTACGGCGGCGAAGCGATCTACCACGAAGGCAAAGTCCTCACCCGCGTGAGAAGCGGCGGATACGGCTACACCGTGAAGAAAAATATCCTGCTCGCCTATCTGCCGCTTGAGCTGGCAAAAGCAGGCACTCGCGTGGATGTCGAGTTGATCGAAGGTATGCGCGTCGCGGAGGTGTCCGCGCCTGTGTTGTATGACCAGAAAGGGGAGAAGTTGAAGGCTTAAATTCTCAGCTGCTGATTTTGCGGACTTTTGAGTGTTTCTTTGAAAATTTCATGGGACATGCAATGTGGATAACACCATTTCTCCCAAGGTTTTACACTCGTCCCATTCGGATGGTTTGGCTTGAAGCATCACAACTGCCACTCCTAAGCTGTAATCGTAGCCATTTAGTGATTGATCTTCGATATAAAGGGCTGTAATCAGTCCAGGTGGGGTTTTGTCAGAAACTGTAACTTGATATCTGATGTCGCCTAGTTGAAGGATTTCATCGGGAATCGGGAAGTTGCCTGAAGGCCCAACTTCTTCTAATTGACACTTTTCAAGAACCAAAGATTGAAGGAAACCTACATCTACCCTTTTCCATTTAGAAGTATCGTAATTCATGATAAGAGGGGGATAAAACAAGAATGCAAATACACCCGGTGGAACTGGAGTCGGGGTATTTGTGACAATTGGAGTAGGGGGGGGCATAATGTCTTTCAGGCTCTCTGTTTCCATGGAAGCCGCAGTTAGACCAAATTCGGTTTGTAGCGTCTTCGTCGCCGCGGGCGATGTTGGCAATTGAGTAGGCGAAGTAATAATTGCACAACTCGGGCTAATGAAAAACACAAGCAAAGAAACCGATAGAATCCTAGTCTGATTTTTCAAGAACATAATTAATCACTCACTAACCATTTCTAATCGGCAGACTACCTCTCTTTATTTGAAGTGGAGAGATATGTGCCAAGAGAATCGATCTTTTTGTGCAATGCCTCAATCTCGCGTGCTAATGCAATAATCGTCAAGCCACTTACAATCATGATTAGCCACAATACGATATAACTTACGAGCCAAAATCCAGTCATCATTCCTCCAAAGTCATTCGCTGTAACATCCGATACAACTGCCGTACAAGCACGGCAAAAATCGACGCGCCTGCACAAATAAGCACAAACGGTAGAAGTATCTCCGTCATCAATGATCTTTCCCAAACGAGTGGATGGTTGTCCAATGACATTAAGCCGCCACCCCAGATCGCTATACAGAAAGCGACTATCAACAGAGCAACGTTACGACCAACAAGTTGATAGTTGACTTTTTGAGTATGTTTCGCCCCAAAACAGCCACATTCTAAATTTGTATATCCACGCATTAAACTTAATGCAATAACGGCAGTAAAAAGTATAAGCATAATCCCGCTGAAAACTGCAATCGCTCGAGTCTGCCACCCCACTAATAACAAACTACCAATAACTGCCTCTGTGCCAATTAGGATAAAAGCAATCGGTTGTACTGATGCGCTAGGGATGAGATTGAAGGCGGCTAATGTGGTTGCGAAGCGACGTGGCTGACCAGCCTTTCCGATAAATGAGGACAGAAAGATTACTCCGAGAAGTAGACGAAAAAACGTTAGTGTCAGAGGCTGAATATCCATGAGACTCATGACTATGGAGTGTTACAATACCGACCGATAGTGTTCAGGAAGTTTATGGGTAGTTTTGATAAAGCACAAACGCGACAGAAAAAATGCTTCAATCACAAACTTGAGCATTATCCCATGTAAATTTGTAGATATTTGTGGAAGTAGTTACGGTTGCACCACAACAAGGTGCAACCACTGACCCGCCTAATCTTTCCATATGGGAATGGGCTCCAGTGGAACAACCGGTACATGATCCTGTCGTGGCAGTTCCAAGCAATAAGATGCTACTAGTTAGGTTATATATCCCGCCATTTGTAACTGCAGGATTTGAGACATGCCCATACATAACAGTTCCAATATAGCAGTAACCTGTGTTGTTTAACCCGTATAATTCCACACTTATCGTGCGTTTAAAATTGTCACCACAACTAGCACTGCCACAGCAATGAAGTCCTATATAAGTAATAGCTCTACGCACATTCGGGTAATTAACTCGGAGATACACATTACCACTCCCTCCTATGTCAACGGGATTAGACCAACCCCGACATGTGCCATGTTGGTTACCAGATCCATTACAATTACCATCTGGATTTGAACAATTGCCATTGCAGTAGTTATTCCGACCAGTAATACATCCCGAGAATGGGCTTCTAACATAAACTGTTACAATAGCCATTTTATCCTCCGTAGCATTAAGAATATGCCCAAACTATATCAGTTTTCAACAAGGGACCCTCCAACTTTTTCGGGGTTGTCATGCCATCCATCGTACTCCATAAACATAGTGTAGAGTATATTTTTCTTTATCCATTGCAATGTATAGCCTTGTTCAGTAGGTATCATAATACCTCGTTTAGGGGTATAAACTACTTTCTCGGGCTTTTTGACAACATATTCATCATCGAGGATAAAGTCGCCTGCATCTTTTTTAGGGTAAGCAAGCACGGGCCATACTGGATATGGTTGGGCAAATATTGGGCGAGCCGAAAGGCTAATCAATGATTCCTGATTATCTTCAAAACCAAAGTCGAGTCTTGCTTCCCATACCTCTCCCGAACCAGCGAATCTAACGACATATCCTTGTAAGAATGTCATTTTATGAGGCAATGAACCAGGAACAAATAGGCGGAAGTCAATACTGGTTTTTAATTTTTCGATATTATCGAATACCAAAACTTCTCCTCTGTATGCAACCACGTCAGGATCAAATTCATCACCTTCATCTACCTGGCAAAGAATGGGGCTAGGTGCACACCCAACGAAAAATGGAATCGGAGCATCTAGATCAAGGAGCACAAAGCCCTCATACAATTCTCCTTCCGGCGAACCCTCGCCATATGACCCGAGAGAAGATACTCTTAGCAGTTTGTTCAACGGTGTTAATACGAAACCAAATGCCCCGATCATTTTGATGAAGTCGCGTCGGCTCAGCATGGGTGTTTACTCCCTTCTTGTAAACATATAGAATCATAGTACAACTAATCCGCCTTAACTTCAACTTGCGGATTCCCGAGGGTTGTTACTTTTCGTACAAGCGAATCAATTTCGCAACCGCCTCGGCTCGGCAACAAACATTCAATTTTGCATAGATATAGGTCAGGTGAACTTCAACTGAGCGCGTGACCATCCCAAGTTGTAAGGCAATTTGCTTTGTACTTTTCCCATTTTTCAACAATTGTATTACCTGTGCTTCTCTCTTGGTGAATACTATTGCTTCAGCAATTACTGATATATTTTCATCCATCATCGCGACCTCCTCTTCCTACGATGAATTTGCCCAAAAAGAAAACGATTATCAACTCATTGGCCGAATTGATTAGACAAGTCTATCATAGTGATATGGCTTTACCAAAGTAGAGAAAAAGGTGTGGTGAGTAGGGCAAAGGCTTGTGAGATGTGCGCGGCAAACCAGCGACGGGCGTGAGCGGCATTATGAAATTTAGCCTGTCGAATGAGAGCCAAAACAAGATTGTTGAGGAGCCATGACTTTTCCAGTATTGCCGACAGTCATGCGAGTAGCATCTTCTTTGAAAGTGACATCTCTGCGATAATGCAACCCGGTCTCAATGCCCCAATGGGCGCGGCGAATATGCAAGAGGCGGGCGGGAGTGGCTTGGGTACGGGTCAAACTGGTAATGCCGAATTCGATTTCATGGGAAGTACGGTAGCAGCGTCCAGAACGCCACCATTGGAATTGACGTTCCAAACGGTAGACTTGCGCCAGACCCGGCCAAGTCGAATAGGGGTTGAGCATTTCACTGGTGGTCATCGTGCGAGTTTCAAGGCGGCCATGCCCTTTGTTGACTTTTTGAGCCGTGAGGAAATCGGTCTGGATTTTCCCAAAACCAGGCTTCGGATATTCAGGGGCAAAGAGTTGCTGAATGTGTTGGTATAAGTGCAATTGATTTTCCTTGACTGGCAGAACATAGTCGCCGCCTTGGCTCACAATCTGAGTGGCTAGGGCTCTTTGAGTGTGAATCGCATCTGCGGTGACCACTTTGTGTGAGATTTCCACAGGGTGTAGGGCTTTGGAGGCTTTCGTGATTTCATTTTCTTTGCGACCCACTTCCACCTGCGACAGTACTTTTGCCTGTTCCACATCATAGACACTCAACAAATATTCTCCCGCCTCTTCATCCTTCTTGCGCATGCCGCGCACCGCCTTCCCATCCAGCGCATACACTTCCCCGTGCGCACCACCCTGGTTGTATTCCCCCACCAACCTCTCGATCTCTTCCTGATAGACCACGTGTGCCATGATCCGACGATACGTATTGTAATGCGGCAGGCTGGGTCGCTCCAGACGCAATAACTTCACAAGCTGCTCCTGATGGTTGCTGGCCCAATCCGCAATTTCCATCGGTCGATCACTGCCACACAACTTTGCCAGCACAATGATCATCAGCACAGTTTCCAGACGGTAACGCTTCCCTTGGCCTTCCGAACATCCGTTAACTGACAGAACCGTTCATACACACTCCCGCGTTCATACTCAAAGCCCTCCGCACTGAACTCTCGTTCAACTTTGCCTGTGCTATACTCCATTTTAGATCCTCCTCGGTCTTTTTGCTTGTCTCTACTCGCAATTGTACCGAGAAGGATCTACTTTTTGCTCTTTGTCAACCTACTTTGGTAAAGCCATAATCATAGTGAAAAAAAAATGACAACCCCTATTTGTCCCATTTTCTCGCATCATTCTGTTGTTCTATGTGCAAGCCGTTTTTTGTATAACGAGAACGGCGTATAATACCCCCATGCCAAAATCCCCTCCTGAATATGTTGGCTTTGGGATGCTGACGCCTGAAAGCCAAAGGTGACAGCCATCACGAAGATGACCGTCACCTTTGCATGCCGAACGGGTGGACAAAAAATCGGAGCCTCTCGACTCCGATTAGATGGCAATTGCTACCTCTTATTTAATTCCAAATAGCAATTTCAGCTTTGCATCCACTTCCTTTTGAGCGGGCGTGGATAATTGTCCCAATTCACGGACGATAACACTTGTCGCAACCGTCATCATGCGATGGAGTTGTAAAGCCGAAGAGACGCGCAATCCTGTGGCGGAAAAGTCCTTGTCCGATTCTGTGAATACGATGTCAGTAGAGAGCGGCTTGTTGGGAACGCGGCTGGTGATGAATGCCAGAACAACATGCTTGTGTTCACTAATTGGCTCGGTAAGACAAACCGCAGGACGGACCTTCGCGCTGGAAAGATCGTCAAACGGAAACGGGACAAGCACCACCTTATACTTCATAGAACGGTTTGCCGTCACTGATGGAGTAAATATCTTCTTCGGGGTCGCGTAGATACTCAAAGGCGGGATTGTTCAAGGAGACTGTTAGCCATTCCGCTTCTGTCCAATCATCGGCGATTTCTGTCAGCGGTGAAAGGACAATCACACGGACGCGTTTCGGTCCCGCGAAAGGAAGCAAACCATCCACTTGAAGTTTATGGTTTTCGTCAACCGTCCCTGTCATTTCTATGGCTGTCATCGGGGCTTCCATCTTGCACATTTCCTTTCTATGGATTAGCGGAGAAAACTCGATTCGGTTTTCGCTATTATAACCCTGTGATGCGGCAGATGAAAACGAACTTTTCGACTCACTCATAGAGAACAGCGTATAATACCCCCATGCCAAAATCTTCCCCTGAATACGTCGGTTTTGGGATGCTGACGCCTGTTGAGATTATGGTGCTGGAGAAACTTCCTCGGCATAACACAGGCGCGATCGTGACTGAGGTCAACGAGTTTGTGTTTGATGACGCCGCGATCGTGGCGTGTTTACTTCGTCAATGGGACGTGTCCGCGGGGATGATCGGCACCGCCGTCGGCGACGATGAACGCGGGCGCGCGCTTGCCAAGCGATTGAAGGATTGGGGAGTGCAGGGCAAGGTGAGATTCACGAAGGAATACAAAACTCCGCTTGAGGTGAACGTCTCAGACCGCAAAGGCGCGCGGACGTACTTCTGGCAGCGCACGCCTCAAATCCTAGCGACGCTTGATTCTGCTGACCTCAAGTTGATCCGCGGCTCGAAAGTTTTATACGTCGACTGGTACGATGGCAACCACGTCATCCGCGCAATAGATGAAGCAAACCGACTCAAAGTCCCTGTGTTTGTAAATCTGGAGCACGGACATAAATACCCCGATGTTTTGAAAAAATATGCCGACCGCGCCATGTTCTGTCAGGCAGTGACCGATGCCGCGCAACTCGGCGGCAAGCGCGCGCTGATCGGCACGGCGCGCAAGTTATTGAAATCGGGAATTGAAACCGCCATCATCACCCTCGCCAAAGGCGGATGCCTCGTAGCGCGAGGAAATGAGATTGTCCGTGTGTTCGCTCCCCAAGTCAAAGCCGTGGACGCGTGCGGGGCGGGGGCGACATTTTCCGCAGGCTTTATTTATGGTTATCTCAAAAATTGGAACCTTGAACAGTCTGCGCGATTTGCGACAGCCGCCGCAACGTTAAAAGTCAAACGCGCGGGATTGCAAATGTTTTCGGTTGCTGAAATTTTTGAGCTGGCTAACACATTAAAGGTTGAGCATTGGGCGTTCAAGAATAACCGCTTCGAGATACTCGATAGAATTATGAATATCCCGCGTCAAGTAGCCGCGCAAGGCAAGCGCGCACAGGATAGAATTCTTCGTGAACTCAGGCTTCCTAAGAAAAACGCGTCTCATGTACAGCCGCACACGAAAGTGAAAAGGAAGACAGTTTAAGTGCGACCATAGACGTTAGACCATTAACCGTCGTCCATACCCCATGGTCTATCGTCTATTGACCATGGTCATTGAGCGTGTAACAACTTTATTGTCAAAGGACATTCCATGTCGTTCGCCGAACTTCTTACACAAGATCAAATTCAAAAAATTCACGACGCCTCGTTGGAGATTCTTCAAGAGACAGGCTTCAAAGTCCGCTATGTGCCTGCGCGGGAGTTGTTCGCCAAGCATGGATGTTCGGTGGACGGCGAGCGAGTCAAATTTCCGCGCGAGGTGATCGAGAAATACCGCAAGATGGCGCCGCCGTCGTTCACGTTCCATGCGCGTGACCCGAAATTTGACAAGACGATTCCGCGCGACAGCCCGGTCATCGTCACGGCGAGTTCGGCTCCCGATATCATTGACCCAGTTACAGGTCACGAACGACGCGCCGAGTCTGCGGATATTGCCCGCATCGCGCATCTCATCAATGAATTGCCAGGGTACGATATGTTTTCCATCTCCACGCTGGCAGACGACGCGCCGAAAGATCAATTCACCATCTCGCGTTTGTATCCTGCGTTGAAATATTGTCTCAAACCTATTCGCGCGACGACGACCGATCACAAAGATACGCTGGCGATGATGGAGATGGCGTACATCGTCGCGGGCGGGGAAGAGGCGTACAAGGAGCATCCGTTCCTCACGCACCATTATTGCCCGACTGTTTCGCCATTGACGATGGATGTGCTTTCCACTGAAAATGTAATGTACTTTGCGGGCGAGGGCTTGCCTGTGTATCCCACCATCGTCCCGAACGCGGGACTCACGTCACCCATGTCTATGGCGGGGACGTTGGTGCAAGGCAACGCGGAGTATCTCGCTACGGTCGCGTTGATGCAAATGGTGAAAGAAGGCACGCCGACAATTTATGCCACGCTCGCAACGGTCGCGGACATGCGCTCGGGCGCATACACATCAGGCGCAATTGAGTGCGGCATGTTGCACATGGCGTTTGCCCAACTCGCGCGTTTCTATAACGTGCCATGCGGCGGTTATGTCGGGCTGACAAATTCAAAATTGAATGATGCGCAATCGGGCTACGAAACTGGCATGTCTGGGATGGGTGGCATCGTCGGTGGCATGGACATGTTCAACATCGGCGGTTTGATCGATGCGTTGAAAACTTTTGATTTCGCCAAGGCTGTGATTGATGATGAAGTGGCTCAGATGTTGAAGCGCGTCAAACGCGGCATCTCGTTTAGCGATGAAGACCTCGCGGTTGACCTCATCAAAGAGATCGGTCCGGGCGGTTCGTATATTGTTGCCAAGCACACGATCAACCGCATGAAGACCGAAGCGGTGATGACAAAGATTGCCGACCGCGATGCGCGGACGGCTTGGGAAAGAAAAGGCGCGTTGGATATCCAAGCTCGGGCGATGAATAAAGTGAAAGAAATTATGTCGAAGAATCCTGAGCCGTTGATCTCGCCCGAAGTGGACGAAAAACTCCGCGCCGCGTTCCCCGGTCTGGTGGCGGGTGAGTTGGCGGCGATTCAATAGTAGCGCAACGATTTTCGTGATGCAGTTCAACTGCATCACGAACGGTGGCGCCGACTTAAGTCGGCGTTACGGAGAAAATCATGTCACGCAGAATCCGAATCTTATTGGGCGTCTTTCTTCTCGCGGTCTCGCTCTCGCTGTTGATCTGGGGATTCGCGCCGTCGCGCCGCGAGGTTCGGACGCAACCTATCGCGCCGAACGAAATGCAGTTACCGTATCTTTTTGAATCTATATCATGAAAACCTCCGCATTTTTTCCGCGCTTGTTATTGGTGTTGTCGATCGCGCTGACGGTTCTCGCCTGCGGGATTGCATCTTCGGCGGCGCCTGAAGCGCCGTCAACAACGGATCAACCGGCCGCCGAGGAAATTCCCCCGTCTCAATCTGTTTCGACGGCTTTGCCAAATACTGGCGGTGGCGATTCGATCAGCCCCACATCGCAACCGGCGATTCCCGAGCGGCGGCGCATCACGCTCGAATTTCCTCCGCAGATGCGCGCGGGAGATTCGGATATTGTCCGCCTCACGCTCGAGGTGGATGATCTCGGCAATATCACGCCGACTGCGGAGGTGGGAGGCAATGTCGTCACGGGTGAAACGGTCGAAATTCCTAACTTATATGAAACGCATAACGTGATCGCCGAAGCGCGATTCGATGTCGCCGGGATGCAAGTCTCGCCGCCTGGACTCACAAGCCAGCCTCTCGCGCAGGGTGAGTCCGTTTCATTTTTTTGGAGTGTTCGCCCAGATGGAGTCGGCGTCTATCGCGGGACGGTATGGCTGTATCTGCGCTTTGTAGAACGCTCAAGCGGCGAAGAAAGCCAGAAAGCCGTGTCAGCCCAACCCGTCGAGATCGAAGCGGTGAATTTCCTCGGTCTATCGGGCGACTTGGCGCGGTCGTTCGGAGTAGTTGGTTCCATCGCAGGCACCGTCATCGGTTTCCCGTTTTTCGAAGATGTCGTGAGGTTTTTCTTCCGCAGGCGAAGAAAAAAATAGGATGAAAATCACACCAGAATAAATACTCCGTCAATTTGGGTCGGAAATCCTTTATGGTACAATCTTGCCGCTCGTAAAAAAAATTCGCAGGAGATTTTATGAGTTCGTGGGTTTATGTGGGTCTGTTTTTACTTGTTGGGTTGATCATTCCCATCGGCGCCATCGGCGCGGCGTGGGTGTTGGCGCCGAAGAAACCGAACCCGATCAAGCAAACAACATACGAGTGCGGCATCGAAACGGTGGGCGATTCGTGGGTGCAGTTCAAAGCCCAGTATTATATTTTCGCGTTGGTTTTTTTGATCTTCGATGTGGAGACGGTCTTCCTCTTCCCGTGGGCGGTGAAACTTAATTCGCTCGGCATGTTCGCGGCGCTCGAAGGCATCCTCTTTATCCTCATCCTCATTGTCGGCTTGGCATACACATGGCGCAAAGGGATGCTGGAGTGGGTGTAATTTCCATAGGATCAATGAAAAAGGCTGAATTGGTTTAACCTGTTCAGCCTTTTCTTTGTCCATCGCCTGGCCCTTCTTCCACACAGAGAAGGGGCGGGGAGGATGGCAAATTCAGGAGCAATGATGGATTTTCTCAAAGACCCTCTCAAAGTTGCGGCAGATTGGTTGCTTGGGATTTTTGCGGGTTGGGGTATGCCTGAACTTTGGGCGAACGTCCTGGTCGGTTTCCTCGGCATTTTTATTCTGATCGCTCTGCTGATGGTGTTGGATATCGTCCTCGTGTGGATCGAGCGTAAGGTGGTCTCGCGCTTCCAATCCCGCATCGGACCGAATCGAGTCGGACCGTTTGGGCTGATCCAGCCGTTCGCCGATATTATCAAACTCCTCATTAAAGAAGACACCACCCCCGAAGGCGCGGACCGGGCGCTGTATAACCTCGCGCCGATCCTTTCGATGATGTCGGTGTTGATCCTGTGGGCGGTGGTGCCGCTGGCTCCCACCATCCTCGGCGTGGATTTGAACATCGGCGTGTTGTACATCATTGCGGCGGGCGCGATCGGCACGCTTTCGATCATCATGGCGGGCTGGTCTTCGAACAACAAGTATTCGCTCATCGGCGCGTTTCGCGAGGCGGCGGTGATGCTGTCGTTTGAGATCCCGATGCTGACGGTGATGCTCATCCCAACGATTTTCGCAGGCTCGATGGGCATCGGCGCGATCACGAACGCGCAAGACACGTGGAATTTTTTCCTTGCGCCTCTGGCGGCGGTCATCTTCCTCATCGCCGCGATCGCCGAACTCGGACGCTCCCCGTTCGACATGGGCGAAGCGGAATCGGAGTTGATCTCCGGCTATAACATCGAATATTCGGGCATGAAGTTCGGCATGTTCTACGCGGGCGAACTTTTGCACGCCTTCACGTTCGGCGGTTTTTGGGCGATCCTCTTCTTCGGCGGTTATCGCTTCTTCGGTTTGGAGCAGGTCAGCGCGTTCCTTGCCATCGCCATTCTTTTCTTCAAAGCGTTCATTGGCTATTGGATCATCATGTGGGTGAAGTACACACTGCTCCGCATCCGCATCGACCACATGCTTGCTTTTAATTGGAAGTTTCTCACGCCCGTCGCGTTTGTCCTTCTGATGACGACCGCCCTGATGAACGCGCTTCTTGCCGACGCCTCAAACTGGCTCTACATCGGGGGCATGTTCCTCTCGAACATCCTCGTCGCGTGGATCTCCCTCGAAGTTGCCCGCTCTGCCAGCCGAAGGGAGCGTGAAAGAATTGAGGGTACGCAAGTGGTTGACGCGCGCCAATAAAAAAGAATTCGCTAATTCTCCAAGGCTCATCGGGAGAATTAGCGAATTGGAGAATTACTTCAATGGCCATTGACCAAATCATCTTCCTCATCGTCGCCCTTGCGACACTGATCGCCGCGTTGCGCGTGGTGACGACGGGGAATCTCATCCATGCCGCGTTTTGGTTGATCGCCGCGTTGTTCGGCGTGGCGGCGATCTTTGCCATCCTGCATGCGAGTTTTCTCGCGGTGGTTCAAGTGGTGGTGTACATCGGCGCGATTTCGATCCTGTTTATCTTCGCGGTGATGCTCACGCGCAAGGATATGCGCGACCAGGGTCCGCAGTTGAATCGGAATTGGGGATTCGGCGCGTTGCTCGCGGCGCTCGCGTTTGGCGGGCTGGTCTTTCTCGTCCACGGTTGGAGCGGCGTCACGAAGACTGCGTCAGCCTTCCCGTCCGATTTTGACGCGGTGGGGGCGTTGGGCAACGCGCTGGTGTCGCCCGATGCGTACGTCCTGCCGTTTGAAGTCGCGTCCGTGTTGTTGGTTGCCGCGTTGATCGGCGCGGTGTACGTTGCGTACAATCGAAAATGATACAACGTCCCGCAGGTTTGAACGATGGCATTGATCGTTTGCAGAAACCTGCGGGACGGTTTTTCAAGGAGTTGGTATGGTTCCATTGTCATGGTATCTCATTTTTTCCGCCGCATTATTTAGCATTGGGTTGTTCGGCGTGTTGTCGCGTCGCAATCTGGTCGCCATTTTGCTTGGCATCGAATTGATGTTGAACTCGGTGAACGTGAACCTCGTCGCCTTCTGGCGTTACGGCGACGTGACGAATATTACCGGGCAGGTGTTCACCATCATCGTCTTCGCCGTCGCCGCCGCGGAAGTGTCGGTGGGTCTGGCGCTTGTAATTTCCGTTTACCGCAAACGCAACACGGTCATTGCGGATGAGATTGATATGTTGAAATTCTAGGGAATAGAGAATAGAGAATAGATGATTAGAGAGCAGATAACTACTTTCCACTTTCCACTCTCTACTCTCTAGTTTCCACTCTCTACTTTCCACGCTCTAGTTTTGGAGGCTTTGTGTCAACCGAAACCATCATCTGGCTTATTCCTCTCCCTCCCGCTCTCGCGTTCTTTTTGATTGTGTTATTCACAAATCGAAACAAGGCGCTCAGCCACACGATCGCTGTCGGCGCGGCTTTGCTTTCGTGGCTCGGAAGCATGATCGTCTTCACGCGCGCGCTGGGCGTGGAGCATTTGGGCGAGCATCCGTTTACATCCTCCATCAACTGGCTGGCGACGGGGGAGACATGGCTCAGGATCGGCGTTCTCGTTGACCCGCTCACCGCGTTGACATTGTTCTTCGTCGCCTGGACTGTGTTGATGATCTTCATTTATAGCATCGGCTATCACAACTTCGGTCAACCGCAGGGCGACCACGACCACAAGGGCTTGCCCCCGCACGGCGCGACGGTGGACGAACACGGGCACAAGCATGTTGTCGCGTCCGTCGAGCCGCTGTACTCGCGCTTCTTTGCCTTCATCGGCTTGTTCGCCTTCGGCATGTTCACGCTCGTGGTTTCCGACAACCTGCTCACGTTGTTCATCGGTTGGGAGATCATGGGCTTGTGTTCGTATTTGTTGATCGGCTTTTGGTATGGGAAGAAATCCGCCCGCGACGCGGCGGTCAAAGCCTTCATGACCACGCGCATCGGCGATGTGTTCATGTTGTTGGGCATTGCGTATCTCTATTCGGTCACCGGCACACTTTCGTTCCGTGAAATTTTTACAGAATCAACGTTACGCACCCTGCAACTCATTCCAAGCGGCGTGCTTGGTTTCTCCACCGCAGGCTTGATCGGATTACTGCTCTTCATCGGCACGGTCGGCAAATCCGCGCAGTTCCCGTTGCATGTGTGGTTGCCCGACGCGATGGAGGGACCGACTCCCGTCAGCGCGATGATCCATGCGGCGACGATGGTTTCAGCAGGCGTATACACGGTCATCCGCATGTTCCCGCTACTGAGTCTCGACTCGCAGACGATGTCCGTCGTCGCGTTCATCGGCGCGTTCACGGCGTTGTTCGCCGCCACGATCGCCCTCGCGCAAAACGACATCAAGCGCGTGCTGGCGTATTCCACCATCTCGCAACTTGGTTTCATGATCGCCGCGCTCGGCATCGGCGCGTACATTGCCGCCATCTTCCATCTCATCACGCACGCATTCTTCAAGGCGTTGCTCTTCCTCGGATCAGGCTCGGTCATCCACGGCATGGAGCATGGAGTCTTTCGCACGGGGAATCATAAAGTTGACCCTCAGGATATGTTCAACATGGGCGGCTTGAAAAGCAAAATGCCCATCACGTTTTGGACGTTTCTCATCGGCGGCTTTGCGCTTTCGGGTTTCCCGCTTGTCACCGCTGGCTTTTGGTCGAAGGATGAAATTCTTGCCGATGCGTTTGGTCACGGACACCTCTATATCTTTGCGACCCTCGCCGTCGCCGCATTCCTCACCGCCTTTTACACGATGCGCCAGATCACGCTGACCTTCCTCGGCGAACCGCGCACAGAAGAGGCGAATCACGCGCATGAGACTCCCTGGACGATGACGCTTCCGCTCGTCATCCTCTCGGTCTTAGCCATCGGGTATGGCTGGGTCGGCATCCCCGAAGATTTCCCCCTCCTCGGCGGACTCGTCCCGAACTGGATCCATGAATTCGCCGGCGGGACTCTCGCGCAACATCCCGAAGCGGGCGAATTCCATCCCGTCCCGTTGTTGACCTCGATCATCGTCGCCCTCGGCGGACTTGGTCTCGGCTACCTGATGTATCGCAACGTCAACTCGCCTGCCGAAGACAAACTACAACTTGGCTTCCTCAAGAATAAATATTACATGGATGAGATTTACAACGCGGTCTTCGTCAAGCCCGCGATCTGGTTCGCCGACAAGGTCGTCTACCAGATCATGGATAAAGGCTTCATTGACGGCATCCTGCATCTCTTCGGTCCGGGCACGCAAGGCATCGGCGACGGCATCCGCAATTACTTTGATCTGCCCTTCATCAACAGATTCTTCGGCGACGGCTCGGCAAACGTCACCTATTTCTCCGGCGAGAGATTGCGCGCCCTCCAAACGGGTCGCATCCAGCAATACCTCATGCTCGCGTTGATCCTCTTCCTCGCCGTCGGCGCGATTTTGTATTTCTTTGTGCTGGCTTAGGAACGAAACATGGATTTCATCTCAACCCACTTTCTCTCGCTTATCCTCTTCCTGCCCGCGCTGGCGGCGGTGTTCATGCTGTTCCTACCGAGCGGCGAAAATAAATTATTCCGCTGGTTTGCGTTGGTCGCCAGTCTGATCCCGTTTCTGTTGTCAGTCTCAATTTGGTTCCAATTCAAAGCCTCCGCGCCGGGCTTCCAATTTCAGGAACAATACGAATGGTACGAAGCGCTCGGCTCCACCCTCCACCTCGGCGTGGATGGTCTCTCGCTCACGATGGTCTTGCTCACCACGCTTCTCACGCCGCTCGCCATCCTCGCCTCGTTCAACATCACTGAAAAAGTGAAAGCCTACATGATGCTCTTCCTCTTTTTAGAGACCGGCATGTTGGGCGTCTTCATGTCGCTGGATTTGCTCGTCTTCTTCGTCTTCTGGGAAGTGGGACTCATCCCCATGTACTTCCTCATCAACCAGTGGGGGAGCGCGAACCGCAACTACGCCTCGATGAAATTCCTGATCTACACCATGGGCGGATCGCTCGGACTCCTGCTCGCGATTCAACTCCTCGGCGTTCTGTTCGGGACGTACGACCTGCTCGCCCTCACCCAGCGTTGGACCTCCCTTCAACCTGATTCGACCCTGCTCGGCATGAGCGTGTCGCAAGTAAAGGCTATCGCCTTCTGGGCGTTTGCGATTGCCTTCGCCATCAAGGTCCCGATCTGGCCCTTCCACACCTGGCTCCCCGACGCGCACACCGAAGCCCCGACGGCAGGTTCGATGATCCTCGCCGGAGTCCTGCTCAAGCTCGGCGCGTATGGATTCTTGCGACTCATCCTCCCGCTCTATCCCGTCGAAGCGCGATATTTCGCCGGGGCGCTGGCTTTCCTTGCCACCGCCGCGATCGTCTTCGGCGCCTTGGCGTCCTTCGCCCAAACTGACTTCAAGCGGCTGGTCGCGTACTCGTCCGTGAATCACATGGGGTTTGTGGTGCTCGGAATTGCCGCGGCAGGCCTCGCGTCCGGAACGCCCGACGCGACGATCGCGTTGAACGGCGCCATCTTGCAAATGTTCAATCATGGATTGTCCGCCGCCGGCATGTTCTTCCTCGTCGGCGTCATCTACGAACGGACTCACACGCGCAACCTCGAAGAGTACGGCGGATTGTTCGCGCTCGTCCCGGTCTACGGCGGCATCTTGGTCTTCACCAGCATGGCGTCGCTCGGTTTGCCCGGACTCAACGGCTTCATTTCCGAATTTCTCGTCGTGCGCGGATCGTGGCACATCCTCACAGCGTACACGGTCGTCTCGATGCTGGGATTGTTTTTCACGGGCGCGTACATTCTGAAAGCGCTCAAAAAAGTTTTGCACGGACCCTTGAACGAACATTGGTCGCATGGCGAGCATAAACTAACCGAGATCAACACGCGCGAGATTTTGGTCATGGCTCCGCTCATGCTTTTGATGTTATGGATCGGCGTCTACCCCGCGTGGATCCTAGACGTGATCAACAAAGCGGTTATGATGCTTTTCTAAAGAGGCAATTCCAATTCTCTATTTCTCTACTCTCTACTCTCTACTCTCTGCTTATCAGAGGCTATATGACCTTCCCCGTCCTAAGTATCATCACCTTCACCCCTCTTGTTGCGGCGCTGATCATCCTGTTGATTCCCGCCAACCGCAAGAATGAAACGCGCGCGGTTGCGTTGGCTTCGGCGGCGTTCGCGCTTGTTCTGTCCTTGTGGGTCTACTTCAACTACGACCAAACAACCGCAGGGTATCAATTCATCGAAAACTATGACTGGCTTCCCGCCCTGGGCATCAGCCTGCACTTCGGCGTGGACGGAATCAGCGCGCCGCTGGTCCTGCTGACCGGCGTGGTCATGTTCACCGGCGTGCTGATCTCATGGGGCGACGATCACCCGCATGTGATGGCTGGCATTCAAGACCGCCCGCGCGAATTCTTCGCCTTCCTGTTCATCCTGGCGTGGGGCGTGCTCGGCGTGTTCGTCTCGCTCGACCTCTTCATGCTGATCTTCTTCTATGAGATCGCCGTCTTCCCGATGTACCTGCTCATCGTCATCTGGGGCTGGAACGTCACGCGCGAATATGCCGCGATGAAGTTAACGTTATATTTGTTGATCGGCTCGGTTGTATCCCTGGTCGGCGCGCTGGCAATGTACATGGCGCAATATCAAAATACCGGCGTGTTGACCTTCAACATGATAACAATGGAAAGCGCGGGCTTCTCCTCCTCGTTCCAGATCGTTTGGTTCCTCCCGGTGTTTCTCGGCTTCGCAGTGTTGGGCGGCATTTGGCCCTTCCACAACTGGTCGCCGGACGGGCACGTTGCCGCGCCGACCGCCGTTTCGATGTTCCATGCCGGCGTGTTGATGAAACTCGGCGCCTTCGCCGCGTTGCGCGTGGGCATCATGTTACTGCCCGAAGGCGCGCAATACTGGCAATGGCTCATCATGGCGTTTGCCGCCATCGCGGTCGTCTACGGGGCATACATCGCCTTCGTGCAAATGGACTTCAAATACATGGTCGGCTTTTCATCCGTTTCGCACATGGGACTCGTGATGCTCGGATTCTCCACGCTCAACGCCGACGGTCTGCTTGGTTCGGGTTTGCAAATGTTTTCGCACGGGGCGATGACCGCGCTCTTCTTCGCCGTCGTCGGCATGATCTACGACCGGGCGCACACGCGCCAAATTCCCGAGTTGGGAGGCATGAGCAAAGCGATGCCGTTCGCCACAGTCGGGTTCATCATTGGCGGTTTGGTTTCGATGGGTATGCCGCTGTTCTCAGGTTTCATTGCCGAATTCCCGATATTCATGGGCGTCTGGCAGGTGCATTGGCTTGTGGCTGTGGTTTGCAGTATCTCCATCGTCATCACTGCCGCCTACATCATGCGCAATATCCGTCAAGTCTTCTTCGGGACTATGCCGGAGAAACTCGAAGGTCACATCGCAGACATTACCGTGTTAGACAAAGTTGCCATTGCAACGTTGTGTATTTTCATGATCGTGATCGGCGTCTATCCAAAATTCATGGCTCCAATGGTGCAGACCGGCGTTGATTATGTCCTGCGCCTGCTGGGAGGTTCGTAATGTTTTCGTCAACCATGTTCGCATCCATCCTCCCTGAAATTTTGATCCTCCTTTTGGGGATGCTTGTCCTCATCGTCGAGCCGTTTTGGAAGGAAGAGAAGCGCCGCAACGTGGGCTGGCTCACCGCCGGCGGATTGTTCGCCGCGATGCTCGTCAGTTTCCTTGCCGGTCAACCTGGCGAGCCGACCTCCGCGCTGGGCGGCATGATCCGCTTTGACTGGCTCGGCTTCTTCTTCAAGATGCTCTTCATGTTTGCCGGCGCGGCAACCGCGCTCTTGATGATGGATCACGAACGCCTCGGCAAACGCGGCGAGGCGTATCTCCTGCTCCTCGCTTCGCTCATCGGGATGAACTTGATGGCGGTCTCGTCGGACCTCGTCATGCTTTTCCTCGCGATCGAGACCGCCTCCATTCCTCTCTACGTGCTGGCTGGATTCATGTTGGGAGACGACAAATCCACCGAAGCCGGGTTCAAATACCTGCTCTTCGGCATTCTCACAACCACCATCATGCTCTACGGGTTCAGCCTCGTCTTCGGCTTCTCCGGCACAACAGACATCTACCGATTGGCGGAAATGTTCCGCGTTGGCGCGATCGCTCCGCTTGCGGCGTTCGGCATCCTGGCATTGATCCTTGTCGGCATCGGCTTCAAGGTCGCATTCGTCCCTTTCCAATTTTGGGCGCCGGATGTGTACGAAGGCTCGCCCACCCCGGTCGCTGGATTTTTATCCACCGCCTCGAAAGCCGCTGGCTATGCGGTTTTGTTGCGCCTGTTCTTCATCGCTTTCCCTGAGCCCAGCCTCTCAACATCATGGACAACAACTCTGGCGATCGTCGCCGCCATTTCCATGATCGTTGGCAACCTGCTTGCGCTGCCGCAAACCAACATCAAGCGCCTGCTGGCGTATTCCTCCATTGCGCACACAGGTTATACATTGATCGGCGTGGTCGCGCTCACGCAGTTGGGCGCGGCGAGCGTGGTGTTTTATCTGGCGGCGTATATCCTCACGAACCTGCTCGCCTTCGGCATTGCAATGGCATTCAGCAAAGTGACCGGTTTGGAAAATATTCAAGACTATGCCGGTATGAGTCGTCGCTCGCCGTGGCTGGGACTCATGATGCTGACCGCCTTCCTCTCGCTTACAGGCATGCCTCCGTTCGGCGGGTTTGTTGCGAAGGTGGTTGTCTTTGCGGCGGGCATTCAAGCCGGTTACGTCTGGCTTGTCGTCATCGGCGTGATCACATCGGTCATCGGCGCGTACTATTATTTGAACGCGCTCAAGTTCGTGTACCTCTACCGAATGCCGAATCAAGATGAAGAGAATCATCCAATCCCGCTTTCGCGCCCATACGCCATCGCGCTTGTGGCGTTGACCCTCGGCGTCATCCTCATCGGGACGATCTTCGCGCCATGGTTCGGCTGGTCCGATGCGGGCGCGTTGAATTTGTTTTGAATCGTGCCGCAAAGTTCACTTCGCGTTTTCGCCATCTAGAAACCTGCGGGACGGCGCGTAACATCCGTTGATAACTTCCCGTAGGTTCGTTCGCAGTTGCACTGCGAACGGGATGCACGATTTGCCAAGCAAATCGAACTGCATCCCCAACAGGGAATTTATATTTTTACGAACCCCCACCCTGCGGAGCGCTCCGCAGGGTGGGGGGCAGGCTGAAATTGGGAGAGAAGCGAGCGGTCGAATCGATTGACAATTCGTAGAACGTCCCGTTATAATTGTGCATAATAGCACAATCAGAACCTGAATTGTCAAGTTGTTGCGCAAGCCTTGATGATGAAGGTTTTATCCTTTACAATTGCGAACCGATGCAAGTATCTTAGCGAGGTGAAAACCGATGAACGAAAAGAATATCCGACAAGTGCTGGAGATCGAAAAACAAGCCGCGGAGTTGCAGGAAAAAGCGAAGCGCGACGCGCAGGAAATCCCAGTGCGCGCCGAGCAGGAAGCGCAAGCCTTGCTTGCCCGCGCCCGCGCCGAAGCGCAAGACGAGGCTCGCCGCATTGTGGCGGAAGCGCAATCGGAAGATAAGTCGAAGGATGTGCTTGCTTCTGTGGACGCCAAGAATAGCGAGTTCGAAGCGCAGTCGAAAAAGAATTTCGATAAAGCCGTTGCCTACGTGTTGGACCGCGTGCTCGGTAAGGCGTAATCATGGCGAGCGGCGTTACCGGCTACGCGGCAATTAGCACGAAAGTGCGGGCGATGTATTCCAATTTGCTGACCCCGCAGGATATTTCTCGTTTAAGCGATTCCCCCGATTTTCCCTCTTTAATCAGCGCGCTGAAAAATACCCAATATGGACCTTACCTCGCCACGTTGAAAGATAACGAGTTGACGCCGCGCCGTGCCATCCAGCAATTGAGGCGGCGGCTGGCTGATTCATACTCCAGCGTCGCGCAGATGTCGCCCGAGCAGACTCGTTCTCTGATCAAGCAATTGTTTCGCTATTTCGAGTTGGGTAATTTGAAGGCGGTCTTGCGGAGCATCCAAACGGTGTCGGCGTGGAATCCCGATATTGCGCCGTGGGATCGCGTGCACGAAGTGTTATTCCCGTTCGGCTCATTTTCCAGCCTGCCCGCGCAAGCCATGGTGGAGGCGGGGAATGTTCCCGCCGCGGTGGAATTGCTGAAAGGCACGCCGTATGAATCGACGATGTCCTTCGCCATGAAGCGTTTCTCTGCCGAGCAGAATCTGTTTCCGCTCGAGGTGGCGCTCGACCTGGATTACTGGCGGCGCTTGTGGGCGGAGGCGAAGAAACTCAGCGGGCAAGACCGCGAATCGGCGACCAAGATCATCGGCGCCTTGCTTGATATGAATAATTTGATGTGGGCGATTCGGTATCGCGTGTATCACAAGCTTTCAGAGGAAGAGATCATCAACTATACACTGCCGTTCGGTTTCCGCGTGCGCGATGAAGACGTGCGCGCGATTGCGGCGGGCGGGGATATTGCCGCGATCGTTTCGCGCGCCTTTCCCGCGATCGCGGAGGTGAACACGCTTCTGGAGAACCCTCAAACTGGTTTGCCCAAACTGGAGGTTTTGCTCAAGCGTCAGGTGATTCGACAGTGCACCGCCGCGTTCATCGGCAATCCCTTCCACATCGGGCTTCCGCTTGCGTTCCTCATCCTAAGCGACCTTGAGATCCAGGATTTGGTTGTGCTGATCGAAGCGAAATCCTCCGAAGTGCAAGATGATGATTTCCGTTCCGTGTTATTGAAGACCAGCCTGTTGAATTGATGCGTTTGAAATTTTGCACATGGAGATGACATGTTTTTTCCAAGAGAAATGACCGAAGTTGAGTTGATCATCCCCTCCAAAGACCTCGTGGCGGTGACGAAGGTGTTGAGCGGGAGGGGCGTGTTCCATCAGGTGGATAGCGCCTACCTGGGTTTGGAAAGCCTCGGACCCAGCACATGGCAGGACAAAGCCGCGAATTATTCCACGCTCGAACGCCGCATCCAGTCCATCATGCAGACGTTGGGGCTGGCTGAGGAGCAGAAAGGCTCCACCGAGTTCGATATTGTGGATGCCGAATCCGTTCGCCCGGCGGTGGATCGGATCGAGGGCGATGTCAAAGGCGTCGGCGACCAGCTTGGCGTCGAGAAGAAACGGCTTGAATCGCTCGAAGCGCAGTTGAAGCAACTCGAACCGATCGCGCATTTGAATTTCGAGGTCGGCTCCCTGCGCAAATCGGATCATGTGCATTCCATCCTTGGCGTAATGAAAGCGGATACCAAGGTGATCGAACGTCTCGACAGCATCCGCGTGCCGCATGTGTTGTTCGAATTGAAACGCGACGCGAAAGATGCGGTGGTGTGGCTGCTCGGCTCCAAGAATAATTCCGATGAACTCGAACGCGCCGCAAAAAGCGCCTTTTTGAATCCGCTCACCCTGCCGGAGGAATTCAGCGGCACGCCCCAGCAAGTGGTGGAAAAAACTCGCAAAGCCATCGAGGAGTCGAAGCAGAAGATCTTCGAGTTCGAATCCCAGTTGGGTAAGTTGGGCGGCGTTCACAAGGTTGAGTTACAAAAACTGTGGTGGGACGCGCATGTCAGCCGTTTGATGGCGGACGCGATCGCGCGTTTCGGTCAATTGCGGCACACGTACGTGGTGGTGGGTTGGGTTCCCGCCGCCGATATGCCCCTGCTCACCGAGAAACTGAAGCAGGCTTCGAAGGAAATCTTGATTGAAGCCATTCCGACCGAGCGTTCGGGTCATCACGACAATGTGCCTGTCGCTTTGTTGAACAACAAATGGCTCAAGCCGATTCAGGAATTGGTCACCACGTATGGTCGCCCGTCATACGGCGAACTCGACCCGACCATTCTGGTCGCGTTGACCTTCCCGATTTTGTACGGCGCGATGTTCGGCGACTTGGGACAGGGTCTGGTGATGATGCTGGTCGGGTTTCTCTCGCACAAAAAGATTTTCATGAAGGGCTTGTCCAGTTTGGGCTTGCTCCTCGTGTATTGCGGTTTCTTCGCCTCGATTTTCGGCGCCCTGTATGGGAGTATCTTCGGCTTTGAGGGTCATTTGATCGAAGAATACCTTCACTTCCACTTTGAACCTCTTTGGCTCAGCCCCCTTGAGAACATCCTCACCATTCTAGGCTTTGCCATCGATGCGGGTATCGTGATCCTGCTCTTTAGCTACCTGTTGAGTTTGTTCAACATGGCGCGCGCGCGCGATTGGGCGCATTTCTGGTTCGGACACACCGGCGTGGTGGCGATCGTTTTTTACTTCTGCTTCCTCACGATCCTGAACGGACTTTTGGGAACCACGCCGATTGCTCCGAAAATTGCGGCGGCGATCAGCACATTGCCTTTACCGTTCAATATCCTCACGCCCATTTTTGCGTTCGGCGTGATGTTCAATGGTTTGTTCCGCAACATTGCGGAAGGACATCGTCCGTTGATCGAAGGCGGAGTTGTGATGTACCTCGTGACGGCGTTCATGGATTTGTTCGAGTCCGTGATCAGCATGTTGAGCAATACGCTGTCGTTCGTCCGCGTGGGCGCGTTTGCGGTGGCGCATGGCGGTTTGAGCCTCGCGTTCTTCTCGCTGGCGGGCGAAGAGCCAACCATCGGATTCTGGATCACCCTGCTGATCGGCAACATCTTTATTATCGGCTTCGAAGGTCTGATCGTGTACATCCAGACCATGCGTTTGCACTACTATGAAATTTTGGGCAAGTTCTTCCACGGCGGAGGCATGCGCTTCGAGCCGTTGCGGCTGAACTCCTCACAAGAGGAGGCGTGAGCCCGGAGAAAGAAGCAATTAATAATACAATCTTGAACGCGCGCGACAAATCGAATTGAAAAATATTTCTACAACATAAGGAGATAAACAATGTTCTTAGCTTTTGCTGTTCTGGTTGGTTTGATCCCGGTCATCCCGGCAGTGATCTACGTGATCCAAAATGGAAAGACCAGCCCTTCGCAGGCGGTTTCCCGCATGATCACCGGATTCAACGCTTTCAATTTCATCGTCGGCTTGATGGCGGGCGGACTCGCCCTCGTCTGGCTGGCTTCCCCTTCGTCGGCTTTCGCGGCTGGCGCGGCGCAGGAAGCCGTGGTTGACCAATACGCGACTCTCGCGGCGGCTCTTTCCACCGGGTTGGCTTGCATCGGCGCAGGCATCGCGGTCGGCGGCTCCGGCGCGGCGGCGGTCGGCGCCACTGCCGAGAAGCCCGAGTCGTTCGGTCGCGCGCTCATCTTCGTGGGTCTCTCTGAAGGTATCGCGATCTACGGTTTGATCATTTCGTTCCTTGTTCTTCCGTAAGGCGCGGAACGTTCATGAAGGTTCTGGTTATCGGTCATCCTGACGCGGTGCTCGGATTCTCGCTCGCCGGCGTGGGAGGCAGGGTTGCCTCCACAGCCGATGAGGTGAATCAGGCGCTTGACGATGTCGCGTCTGCCAAAGACGTGGGCATTGTCCTCGTCACCCAGGATGTGGCTGAGATGATCCCCGCCCGCATGGAGCACCTCAAACTGCGGAGCACGATCCCGCTGGTGGTGGAGATCCCTTCGCGCGGCGGCGTTCCGGAAGGACAGGCTTCGCTTGGCGACATTGTCCTGCGGGCGATCGGTATCAAGTTATAACCCTTTCCTGACTCAGGAAAATGAATTGGAAGTGTATCTATGAATTCTGAAGCAGAAAACATCGTGGAACTCGAACGGGCGATCCTGATCGAAGCCCGCGAAGAGGCTGAGCAGATGCAGGTGGAAGCCAAAGAGAAGGCAGAAGCCATCCACAAACGCGCGCAGGAACAGGCTGAGTCCGAACGGAAAGCCGTCCTCGACCGCGCCCGGGAAGATGCGGATCGACTCCGCAGTCAGTCAACCGCCACCGCGCAGTTGAAAGCGCGTTCCTCCCAGTTGGAGCATCGCGAGAAGGTCCTCGATAACGTGTTTACGGAAGTGAAGAAACAACTGGACGCCGTGAAAAAGCGCCCGGATTACGATGCCATCGCGGCATTATTGTTGCGCGAGGCGTTGACCCAGTTGCGCGTGGGCAAAGCGGACATTCGAGCGGACGAATCGACACAAAAGGCGCTGAAAAAAGGCGCCTTGGACGAGATCGCAAAAGAACTCAAAGGCGAGTTCACGATCAGCGGCGGGCTGGATGAAGGCACCGGCGTGGTCGTGGACGCCTCCGCCGGAAAGATCCATTACGATAACACATTGGAAACCCGTTTGAGCCGTTTGCAAAACACCCTGCGCGCCTCGGTCTACAAAGTGTTGATGGGAGAATAGCATGGCAAATGAAGTAGGAACAATTACCTGGATCAGCGGACCCGTTGTCCGCGCCCGAGGCTCCCGCCACGTCGGCATGTTGGAGTTGGTAGAGGTGGGCGAGGATCGACTCGTGGGCGAGGTCATCGGTCTGAAAGGCGACCAGATGACCGTGCAAGTCTACGAAGAGACCGCCGGTATGCAAACCGGCGCGCCGATCTACGGCACGGGCTTGCCGCTCTCGGTGGAACTCGGACCCGGCTTGATGCAATCCATTTACGACGGCGTACAACGACCTTTGCCGCTCATCGAGCAGGCAGTGGGTTCGTTCATCAACCGCGGCGCGCGCTTCGACCCGATCAGCCGCGAGAAAAAATGGAAATACACGCCGAAGGCAAACGTCGGCGATGAAGTGAAAGGCGGCTCGATCCTCGGCGTCGCCATGGAAACCGACAGCTTCGAACATCGCGTGATGGTCCACCCCGACGATAAAGGCACCCTCACCTGGGTTGCCTCCGCCGGTGAATATACCGTCACTGATACGATTGCGAAGATCAAGATCGGCAAAGAAGAAAAATCGGTCACGATGTTACAGCGTTGGCCCGTTCGACGCCCGCGACCGTTCGTGCAGCGACGCGGCGCGAACATCCCGTTAATCACTGGGCAGCGTATCCTCGACACGTTCTTCCCTGTCGCAAAGGGCGGCGCGGCTGGCATCCCCGGTCCGTTCGGCTCGGGCAAAACAGTGACTCAGCACAGCATCGCCAAATGGGCGGATGCGGAAGTGATCGTCTACATCGGATGCGGCGAGCGCGGTAACGAGATGACCGAGGTGTTGCAGGAGTTCCCGCATCTTGTGGACCCTCGCTCTGGTCGCCCGTTGATGGAGCGCACCGTCCTCATTGCGAACACCTCCAACATGCCGGTTGCGGCGCGTGAAGCCAGCATTTACACCGGCATCACCATCGCGGAATACTATCGCGACATGGGTTACCACGTCGCGCTCATGGCAGATTCAACCTCCCGTTGGGCTGAGGCGTTGCGCGAAGTTTCCGGTCGTCTCGAAGAAATGCCCGCCGAAGAAGGGTATCCCGCTTACCTCGCCGGTCGCCTCGCGGAATTTTACGAGCGCGCCGGTTATGTCGAAAATTTGAACGGCTCTCAAGGTTCGGTCTCCGTGGTAGGCGCAGTCTCGCCTCCGGGCGGCGACTTCTCCGAGCCGGTCACACAACACACCAAGCGCTTTATCCGCTGTTTCTGGGCGCTGGATAAATCGCTGGCGTCGGCTCGTCACTTCCCCGCCATCAACTGGCTCGACTCCTACAGCGAATACATCGAAGACGTTGGCAATTGGTGGCGCGAAAAGACCGGCAAAGACTGGCTTGGAATGCGCACCAAAGCCATGGAGTTGTTGAGCGAAGAAGCGCGCCTGTCGCAGATCGTCAAACTCGTGGGTCCCGATGCGTTGCCGTACGCGGAACGCATGGTGCTGGAGACGTCCCGCCTCATCCGCGAAGGCATCTTGCAACAGAACGCCACAGATAGCGTGGACGCGTACTCGTCTGTGGAAAAACAGATTCGCCTGCTCGAGTTGGTGTTGTACTTCCACGAGCGCGGCATGGCGATCGTCAAGCGCGGCGCGCCGATCAATCTCATCCACGACCTTCCCGTTGTGGATACCATCATCCGCGCCAAGTCCTCGGTCACCAACGAAGAGATCAACAAGTTGGACGATATCCAAAAGATGATTGACCAGCAAATGGGTCAATTAGATGCGGAGTATAGATAATGAGCGAAGCAACAGTTTTAGGCGGTCAGGAAGTCGTCGGCGTCGGGCGCATCGAAGGTCCGATCATGGTCGTCGAGGGCGCGTCGAACGTCAGTTACGACGAGGTCGTTGAGATTCAGGACGCGCGCGGCGATACCCGCCGTGGGCGCGTGCTCGAAGTGGGCGAAGGCTTTGCCGTTGTGCAGGTGTTCGCCGGTTCCACCGGTCTTTCGATCGACGGAACGCGCGTCCGCTTTTTAGGCAACACGCTTCACATGCCTGTGGCGGAAGAAATGCTCGGGCGCATCTTCGACGGCTTGGGCACCCCGATCGACGGCGGTCCCGAACCGCTCACCGATGTGTACCGCGATGTGAACGGTCAGCCGATCAACCCCACCGCGCGTATTTACCCGCGCGATTACATCCAGACCGGTATCTCGACGATTGACGGCGTGAACACGCTCCTGCGCGGACAGAAACTTCCGTTGTTCTCCGGCGCGGGCATGCCGCACGACCAACTTGCCGCGCAGATCGTGCGTCAGGCAACTTTAGGTCGCTTGGCAGGCGCGCCGCAAACCGAGGGCGAAGAGTTCGCCATTGTGTTCGCGGCGATGGGCGTCAAGAACGACGTGGCGGATTACTTCCGCAAATCGTTCACCGAAAGCGGAGCGTTGACCCGCGTGGCAATGTTCCTCAACCTGGCAGACGATCCTCCAGTGGAGCGTATCGTTACCCCGCGCGCGGCGTTGACGCTGGCTGAGTACCTCGCTTACGATCTCGGCAAGCACGTGCTGGTCGTGTTGACCGACATGACCAACTACGGCGAAGCCCTGCGCCAGATCTCGAACGTGCGCGGCGAAGTGCCGAGCCGTAAAGGTTACCCGGGTTATTTATATTCCGACCTCGCGTCGTTGTACGAACGCACAGGGCGCATCCGCACCAGCCAAGGGTCGATCACGCAGATCCCCATCCTCACCATGCCGAACGACGACATGACCCACCCGATGCCCGATCTCACCGGCTATATTACCGAAGGTCAGATCGTGCTGGGGCGCGAGTTGTACTACGCGGGCGTGTATCCTCCCGTGACCGTTCTGCCGAGCCTTTCGCGTTTGATGAAAGACGGCATCGGCAAGGGACGCACCCGCGACGATCATCCGCGTTGGGGCGCGCAGTTGTACGCGGGCTATGCCAAGACGCAAGACATCCGCGCGCTGGCATCCGTCATCGGCGAGGAAGAACTCTCCGAGGTGGACCAGAAGTACCTGAAGTTCGGACGCGCGTTCGAGCGTGAGTTTGTCAATCAGGCGTTCACCGAAAATCGCACCATCGAGCGCACGCTGGAGATCGGCTGGAAGTTGCTGTCCATGCTTCCAAAGGGCGAGCTGACTCGCGTCACGCTCGACGAGATCAAACAATATTACAAAGGCGACGATGCCACAAGTTAATATCGCGCCAACCCGCACGAACCTGATCCGCCTCAAAAAGGAATTGCGTTTCGCCAAAGAGGGGTACGAGATCCTCGACCGCAAACGCGAAGCCCTGACCGGCGAACTCGTGCGCGTGGCGAAGGAAGCGGACACGCTTCAAAAAGAAGTGTGGGCTTTGCTTGCCACCGCCTACGATGCGATGGAAAAAGCGCGCCTCGTGATGGGTTCGGACCATGTGGAGTGGGCGGCGCTTGCCGTCAACAAAACCGTGGACGTGCACCTGCGCCTGCGCGGCATCATGGGCGTGGCGATCCCGCAGATCGAAGCGCGCGGCGAACCGCCGAAATTGCTGTACAGCCCGGGCGATACCGCCGCCGTGCTTGATGAAGCCAGCAACGCCTTCCGCGAAGTGCTCGTGCGCATCCCGCAACTCTCGATGCTCACTGCCGCAGTATGGCGGCTCGCCAATGAGTTGAAGAAAACACAGCGGCGCGTGAACGCCTTGCAGCATATCTTCATCCCGAACTACCAGCACCAGATCGAATTTATCGTCAGTTCGCTGGAGGAACGCGAGCGCGAAGAAACTTTCCGCCTCAAGTGGTTGAAGACCAAGATGACCAAGCAGGCGGCTTAAATCCTCAGCCACAGAGAACACAGAGATTTTGAGTTTTTCTCTGAGAACTCTGTGATTTCTGGGCTACGCAAAAAATGGGTTTTGACGATATACTCGTCGGAACCCATTTTGTTTTATGACCACAACTTACACAAAACGTCCCGCAGGTTTTCCTGAACCATTTTGGTCTTGCGCGTGAACCTGCGGGACGGTTTCACTTGTAAAGTATGAACACGAATCCATCGCTCCGAAAAATTTTTGCTGAACTTCCTCCGCCGCTCTGTATGTTAGATGTTCCTGATGCGCAGATCACGGGCATCTCGATTGACAGCCGCGCGGTGAAGCCCGGTCACTTGTTCGTTGCCATGCAAGGCGGAACGTTGGACGGACACGATTACATCCAAGCCGCGATTGACAACGGCGCGGTCGCAGTGGTGGGTGAGAGGGACGTGGCGCAAATTGGCAATTTGCCCTACCTGCGACTCACGAACACGCGTCAAGCGCTGACGTGGATAGCTGGTTCGTTTTACCTGTGGCCCTCTCGCCGCTTGACGATGATCGGCGTGACCGGCACCGACGGCAAGACGACGACGACCAACATCCTCTATACCATCCTCAAAGCGGCGGGACTTAAAGCCGGGATGATCTCGACCGTCAACGCGGTGATCGGCGATGAAGTCCTCGACACGGGTTTCCACGTCACCACACCGGACGCGCACGATGTGCAATTCTATCTGGCGAAGATGGTGGAGGCAGGCTTGACTCACGTTGTCCTCGAAACGACATCCCACGCATGGGAACAACATCGCGTGGATGCGTGTGAGTTCGACGTCGGCGTAGTCACGAATATCACTCATGAGCATTTGGATCAGCATGGCTCGTATGAAAACTACCGCGCGGCAAAGGCGCGACTCTTTGAGGCGTTGGAAAAGACATCCGAAAAGCCGCAGGGCAATCCGCGCTTGGCTGTGCTGAACCGCGATGACTCCTCTTTTGAATTCCTGACAAAAATTTCAGGGGCGAATAAAATGGATTATGGCTTGAACGCGGATGCGAAAATCCGCGCGGTGGAGGTGAGACACTTGCCGTCGGGAATCCATTTCACGGCAAAGAGCAAAGACTTCGAGATTCCCGTCTCGTGCAAATTGGTCGGCGGATACAACGTAACCAATTGCCTCGCCGCGTTGACTGCGACAATTTACGGCTTGGGAATCAAACCCGAAGTTGCCGCGCAGGGAATCGCCGCGCTGGAGGGAATCCCCGGTCGCATGGAACGCATTGACCTGGGGCAGAATTTCACCGCCATCGTTGATTTTGCGCATACGCCGAATGCGTTGAAGTCTGCTCTCAAAGCCGCGCGGGAAATCCTTACCGCTAAGACCGCGAAGGACGCTAAGCAAGAAGAAAATCTTCGCGCTCTTAGCGAGCTTCGCGGTTCAAAGGTTGAGGAACTTCGCATAATAGCAGTGTTTGGTTCTGCCGGGTTGCGCGATAAAGCCAAACGGCGGATGATGGCGGAGATCGGCGCGGAACTTGCGGATGTGTGCATCCTCACGGCGGAAGATCCGCGCACTGAATCACTGGCGGGAATTCTTGAGGAGATGGCGGCAGGCGCCACGTCGAGTGGAGGAAGCGAGAACGAATCGTTTTGGAGAATCCCCGACCGAGGCGAAGCGATCCGCTTTGCTGTGAATCAAGCGCGCGAGGGAGACATCGTTCTAGTCTGCGGCAAGGGGCACGAGCAGTCGTTGTGTTTCGGCGCGAAAGAATTTTTATGGGACGACCGCATTGCCGTCCGCGCGGCGTTGAGTAAACTGCTCGGCGTTGACGGACCGAGGATGCCTTATTTACCAACACAAGATTTGGAGGAGAGCGAATGGCTGGCTTTGAAATAAAACCCGTCACGTTGACCGGCAATCACGTACGACTTGAACCGATGACGCTTGAACACGTCGAAGCGTTGGCGGAGATCGGCGTGGGGCATGATTTTTGGGATTTCATGGTGTACGGCAAAATGGAAAACGCGGAGGATATGCGCGGCTGGGTGAGCGACATCCTTGCGCGCGCGGCAAAAGGGACCGACCTGCCGTTCGTCGCTGTCCATTTGGCTTCGGGGCGCGTGGCGGGCGCGACGCGGTATCTCAACATCATGCCCAACGACCGCGGACTCGAAGTAGGCGGCACGTGGTACGGACTCGACTTTCAACGCACGGTGGTCAATACCGAATGCAAGTATCTGCTGTTCAAGCACGCTTTTGAAACGCTGGGAGCCATCCGCTTGCAATTGAAAACAGACTCGCGCAACGAACGCTCACAACGCGCCATCGAGCGCATCGGCGCAGTGAAGGAAGGCGTGCTTCGCAATCACATGATCCTGCCCGATGGGATCATCCGCCATTCGGTGTACTATTCGATTTTGGATACGGAATGGGAGAACGTGAAGAAGAGGTTGGAAGAGAGGCTGGGGAAGTGAACCCGCTGGCAGGAGATTGTCTATTGCTTATTCGACATGAACGAAATTGATATTCAATTTTGTTCATGATTTGAATTGGATGTGAATAATTCTTTCACTCCGGGACTCAATTGTACGATGTAGATCAACAGCGGAATAAAGACCAGGAATTGAAGAGCAACCCAGCCGTACGATCCCATAAAATAACCCAAATTGCCCAGCAATCCAATCCAACCGATTGGCATTACAAGCAGAAACAACAAATCGTTTTGCTGAAAATAAGGCAGCGCAAGTCCCATTGCGGCTACCAACGCCAGAAACCGCCGTTGCGGTTTTAAGCGAAGTAAAAACGGCGGTAGCCAGAATAAAAGCGACCATGGTCCCGCCCAACGCCACAACGATATGCTTCCCAAGTCATTCGGAGGATGGTTAATAATGTTATTTAATAGTTGAAGGGGCCAGCCGGGATATGCGATAAGAGATGCTGTCCATATCAAAATGGGCATGACCATTACCCTCAACCTGTCTTTCCAGGACAGTTCTGCCATAAGCAGGAGGATCAAACTGCCTGTCAGTCCGGTTTGGAATTTGGCGCTTGCGATGGCGATGCCCAGGCCGGCGAGATGCCATTTTCGGTTCGCCAAGCCCCACCAACAAAGCGCCAGCCCGCCAACGATCAAGCCGGTGATGCTTCCGTAAATGATGGTGTAAAACATTTGATACGATGCTATTGCGATCAACGCTTTCCCGTTAAACACACGGACCGCAAAGAATATTCCAAGGATATTTACTGCGCACCACACCACATATGCCAGAGTGAGCGGCAGTTTTGATAAGAGAGCGAAAATCGGCAAGATCCAATATCCATAGTAATAATAAAAATTCTGATAGCTAAAATTGCCGTGCGCGGTCTCCAGATAGATTTTAAGATCAAAATAAGCAAATGATAAATTAGCCTGTTGCCAGACGAATATACCCATCATCCCAAATGCCAGACCAAGCGCGAAAACCTCTCCGGGCTTAAGGCGCTGGCATAGCCGTTCGTTCATTTGCCGTGCAGTATCGGTTAGCGACATGACTGTATTATATGTTGCTGAACGTCGAAAAGGGAAGGGAATGACCGGGAGCGATGCTGACGGGTTGGAAAATGGGCGGAAAGCCATGATCTTCTAGCCAGGCGACCGCATTCTCTTTATAGGTTTCGTCCCTAACTCTGAACCAACCCTCTTCAACCCCATAACGGTAAATCGTATCTTTGAATCTGAGGAACGCTCCGAACGGCGAGCGTAGACAAGCCTTCCGCATGGCGGCGCAATCCGTCAAGCAGGCAGACTGTGTGTTTGGCTCGTTCTATCGGCGTTTGAAATCACGGCTGGACAAAGCGCAAGCCACGGTCGCTACTGCGCACGCCATCGCGCGAGTGGTGTATCGGATGCTCAAATACAAGGTGGAGTATGAGACGATCAGCGTGACCGAATATGAAAAGAAGTATGAAGAACAACAGATCAAGTATATGAAGAAAAAGGCGCAGAAGCTGGGCTTCCAACTCATCCCTGCCTGACGAGGGGGCGACCTAACAAAAAGGCGTGACGTAAGGCGTCGCGCCTGCTTTGCGTTTAACTGCCTTCGTGATTTTGCAGTTTTTCCCCACTCAACTCGTTGACTTTGCTCAGACCAACGCCTTGTACGATCATCTCAACCGCTCTTGGATCAAGACGGTTTCTGAGAACGCTTTGTTAGCCACCGTTCTGGACATGTAGAACACTTTCGATTTCTGCTAACCGTTCAATATTTGATATATAAACATTTAAAGACTTTGCCATCTTTTCTGTTTTTGATTGCTCTTCCATTGCCAATATTAACCAAATAAAACTATCTTTAGGCAGTTGTTCAACAAAATAGGTCAATTCCGAAACGCTCATTTGACGAAATTTTCCGTGAAGAACTCCGCCCCGTGTCTTTTGGCGGTCTTCGCCGTGAGCATACGCCGCTTTTAGGCGAACTATTACAAACAGATTCTCTCTGCCAGATTGTACTTGGATTATATTGCCTAATTCCTTAGTTGCAGAACTTATATTCTTTGGGGTAATTTGTTTCGGAAGGGTTACGGGTTTATCGCAAGAAAATAAAATGCCGTTCACTGATTGATTGTTGAAATGCTTCATGACTTCAATCGTTCGTTCTGTCATGTGAAAAATGAGAAAATTCGCCCACGCATTTATACATTCGGATGCTAACTCTAGGGCGTCAATGTATTCATGGTCATCAGTTTCCACGTAAAACCGAAATCTTGTTTGTAGAAGCGACGAATCTGCTTTGACCGCTTTGGGATCAATTGCAACACTGGTGTAAATTTCAGGGACGCCAACTCTAGGACTTTTTTGGCTTCTTCCTTTTGTGTTTAGAACCAAATGCTTGCTACTATTACATAAATCTGCACACAATTTCAGGTATTCGTTTTTTGCCAGAAAAGATTCTGTGTCAGACTTTGTGCAGGCAATCGAATTATCTTTTTCTATCCAGTCTTTCAGATGATAGCAATTGATGAAGAAAGAATACAAGTCATCCTGAAAATATTCTTCGGTAATTTGCTGGGTTTTAGGGCGTGACAAAGCGTCGTCCAACAAACGACTAAACCATCTTTCGACACGTAGGAATTGCTCGATATACTTTGCTTTCATTGTTGGCGTTTTATGTTGCAAGAAGGTGGCTAACGGTTTGCGTTAGCGGATTTTGGGCGGGCTGGGACAATGCCTGAGAGTGGGAAAAACTTGAAGCCAGAAAAATGCTTCTCGAAGCCGCAGACTCCCAAAAATCCGCTGCACGCTTTGTTGGGCGTTTTTTTGTTGTGCAAGACTCATCGACTGTGTGATTTTACTCATAACTTGGCTCTTATGATGTAGAAAATAACTTTCTAATGCGTGCGACTAAACTCGTTTTTGATTTCTTATCCATGCCAAATTTATCTGGTAAAGGTTTTCCTTGCTTAATGCTTGCAATCACCTTTTGGGGTTCTACTTGACACCAATACATGAATTCCAAATGATGACCGTCTTTGCGTTCAATCAAATTTTCAATAAGGGCGGTAGGTTCTACAAGGTAATGAGGTTTTGACCGTTGTTGCGCCACAACTGCTAAAGGATTTTTCCCTACAACTATCCAAGTTGCCTTTCCATCAATGATAGATGGTAAATAATGAATTGCTAGAATTTTTTCCAGCATACTTTCAACGGTTTCGCCGCTTTCCATCTTTATCCTTTTTTCATGTCGTGGATAAATGTCATCGCCTGCGGCAACGCTGTCACGCCAAATGATTATATTTTTAGACCTTCTTTTTTGTTGAGTGCCCATTTTGAAAGATTTTACCCATAGACTCAAACATCAAAAGCGACAAAGTAGTTTTGGAAGAAACGCCCAACGGCTGGCGTTACCTGCGTGTGGGAGGGCGTGGATTCTGTTTGGGAGCAGGAAAAACTCAAAGCGGGGAAAATGCTCGAAAATGCCGCAGAATCCCACACGTCAGGTGCACGCTTTGTTGGGCAGATTTTATAGAGCGACAAAAAATTGTTGTTTAAATTTTTTTGTCGCTCTACTTTCTTACTTAATCATCATCACCAGGTTCCCAATTGTCCCACTCGCCTGCCCACGGTGGAGCGTCGTCGAAAGTGCTATCTTTGTAACTATTGTCAAGTGCAGTTTCGACAACAGCATTTGACACGTTTTGATCTGTTAGTAATGCAGGTTCGGTCTCTGCAATTAATTTCTTAATATCTTCGGCAAATGCAGAAACTACTTTAAGGGTTGGTGTTGTCATTTTTATCTCCTTTGGTGATTAGTGAACAGTTTTTACAAATTCAAGAATTGTTTTTGCTGGAGAAATTCTTGAAGAATAACAATACTGAGTTTCCGTTGATTTGACAGTTCCATTTTCAAAATATTTATTGCTGGCTTGTCCGCCATGACAAAATGAAAAGTAATCACAAGATTCAGCACACATTTCAGTTCCTTCAACAAACTCCTTGACATACCAAGCGTTTGTGCCATTGTTTACGATGGTTTCTAGATCGTCCTTTAATACATTGCCTACTATAAACTTGTTGCGCTCATTTTTAGGCACTGAAATAAATTCAGGCGATAATAAGACTACATTGCCTTCGGTGTCAACTGTTGGATAAAAATTTCTATTGACAACATAAGGGGCATATGTACCATCAATTAGTTTGTTCATTATAGCAAGCGATTCTCGGAAATGGCGAATAGACGTGACTGGTTTCTTACGCCACTCCAAAAATAAGCGACGCCAAAAAATATCAATCTCTTCTTTTGTAAATTTTACTTTGCCAAGATTCAATCCTTCGTTTTCTTCAAAATTGATGCTAATACTTTTGGGCTGAAGAGACGATAAGAAGTTATACAACTCTTCTGGGCTATTGATGTTGTGCTTATTGATAACGGCAATTATTCCAAAGGAAATTTTATGATTTCTCAAGTGTTGAATGCCTGCCAATGTGCTTTCAAATGCTTCCTGTCCAGACCAGTTTTTTCTGGATAAGTTATGAGTTGCATTACCATCTAGGCTAACGCCAATTCTGAATTTGTACTTCCTTAGAAAATCACACCACTCCTCATTTATTAGCGTTCCGTTTGTTTGGATGCTGTGCTGGCGGAATCTTTCTTCACAATGCTCATCAAAGATGTTCATGTAGTGACGAAATTTATCAATTCCTGTTGCTAAAGGCTCTCCGCCGTGCCATAACACAATAGTTCTTCTGTTTCGTTTCCCAATCGCTTTTGCTATGTTTCTAACAACATCATCTTGGATGAATCTCTTCTCTTGTCTATCAGGGAGGTAACAATAACTGCAATTTAAATTGCATATTGAAGTTGGTTGCAACACAACAGTATTCCAATGGTAAACAAAATGCTTCGTTTCGTGCATGATTTTCCCTTTTGTTTATTGACTGAACCCGTTAGACCTTATCTGCCCAACGGTTTGCGTTAGCGGATTTTGGGCGGGCTGGGAAAATGCCTGAGAGCAGAAAAAACTTGAAGCGAGAAAAATGCTTCTCGAAGCCGCAGACTCCCAAAAATCCGCTGCACGCTTTGTTGGGCAGGTGTGGGTTGCGCGAGACTCTACTACTTTGGATTGGTTTGCTGTTCTTTTTTAGATTGTTCTGCGACTTTCTTAAACACAGTACTCAAACCTTTTATTGGATTCAGAAATGTATCAATTGCAACTTCCCATGCGTCAGGAGCAACTTCAAGAAGAAATTTCAACCATTTTGAAATAACTTTTTCGCTCGCTTTTTCACCTTGTGATGCTTCAAGTTCTAATTCTTTCACAGCAGTTTTTGCAATTTCTTTATCAGCACCGTTTGGTATTAATTCGACTTTATTATGCAGTACAGTGAATGCGTTTTTTATTTCTAAAAAATGTTCGACTTCCTCTGTTTGAATAGAAATATTTCCAACATTCGTTAAATTAGTATTTTTTGAGTTCTTGACTTCTATTTTTGAATTATTCTCTACCTTTTTCATGGCAAGACTCCTGAAATATTATTTAGTATTGTCTTGAAAAACATTTGCAACTTTGTCTAAAATAGTTCCAGGTGAATTTGTTATATTGATTTGAGGAGCGTTTGTGATGTAGTTGACAATGGTTTGTTGTAGTTCCTCAGACAAGATGCCTTTTTCTTGGAGAATGGATTTTGTAATATTTAGAATTACTGTGTAAGAAGAAACATAGAATGTTCTTACATCAATTTTGTCGTATGAGTTTTCAAAACTTGTACTAAGTGAAGCCAATATACTATATTGGCTATTGAGCCAGCGTGGATACCATCCCCAAATACTTACTGGGCTAGTAATGATAAAGTCTAATACGTTGAACCATTCGTAAGTTCCACGAGTATAACTGGAGTAATGCGCTACAATTTCTTCGCCTGTTGTAGCAAAATGAAGAAAATGACTTACGATGCTTCCTCTGCTGGTGCGATATATAATCTTTGAAAATGCGCGTTTTTCATTTTTCTTTGTATCTACTATTATTTCGGCTGGTGTACTGATAACTCCTAGTGATGCAAAGTGCTTGTTGAGTTCGTCACATATGCGTTGATGCAATTCTAAAATGAAGTTATTAACATCAAGTGTATTTTTTGAGTTTTTGTAAGGAATGATTAACGTAGAGTTCTTAACTTCAGTACCAAATTGAAAAAATAGATTTTTGCCCGCAAAACTTTTGAAATTTAAGTTCTTATCTCTTGCTTGGTCTTGAGAAAAGGACACTAAGGCTATGAAAACAAGCGGTACGAATAAACATAAAATCGCACCGCTTGTTTGTGCTATTAACGTGATGTACAAACTAATCAGTGCCAACCATTTAGTAACTAATCCAATCTTAGGCATTTTATTTAATCCTTCCTTGTTATATGATGATTTTGAAATGTTACTTTATAAGAACAAATTACAAAGCACCTGCCCAACGGTTTGCGTTAGCGGATTTTGGGCGGGCTGGGAAAATGCCTGAGAGCAGAAAAAACTTGAAGCGAGAAAAATGCTCCTCGAAGCCGCAGACTCCCAAAAATCCGCTGCACGCTTTGTTAGCCTGCTTTTATTTTTAAGAACACCTTTTGCTTTTAACATTTTCTCAATTATCTTGAAATCAACGAAAAATCTGTCAATGTTACAGAAAGCGTTGCGCCTTGTGCAACCGTGTACCCCACCCAAAGAAAAGGATGGGCTTTGGGTAAACTTCTATCATCTACAATTTCGTATTCTAAATACGTTATGAGCCTTGTTCCACGAATTTCAAGTTTGACATTGTAAACTTGATTTATTGATATTCGAGGTGGTGGTAGATATATTTGCTTAATGTCGGGCATTTGCAACATCATCCATATAGGTTTGTCTTGCACTCCTGATTGAAAAAGGATAGAAGTCCCATCTTGGCTTGGGATAGATGTTGCGCTCGGTAATAATCCGATTGCGATATTAGTATTCCAATCAGAAATAGTAGCCAACTCACTTATTTCCATCTTGAAACTTATATCTGTATCAGACGAAATGCCTGTAACAAGCCCGTTTACTCTGGAACTTGGGGGATTGATTACATTAATTGATAGTCCTGTTTCTTGTAATGCAAAAATACCTTTGTTCTCTAAATTCCAGCAATTATTATTTTCGGGTGCTGTGTTTCCTTCAAGCAAACTCCACACACCTTTATTGATACAACCATCTTCAAAAAGATATGCCGATGATGTCGTTGGTGATGGAGTTAATGACGCTTCGGAAGCCGTAATACTTGGGGTATCTGTAGGCACTGCAAACAATACGGCGGCTGTTTGGGTTGCTTTGAAACTTTCTGCTGTTTGAGTTGCGCTTATCTCAAGTTCTTTAGGGGCTACATTACTCCGAAATGTAAAATACGCAACCGCAATTGTGCCAATCACTCCAATTATGGCGGTTATAACTGGGGCAAGATTATTTGAAGATGCCGATTCGTTTTTGCTCATTGAATACTTTTCCCTTTTAGCGGAGCGGGCTAACGGTTTGCGTTAGCGGATTTTGGGCGGGCTGGGAAAATGCCTGAGAGCAGAAAAAACCTGAAGCGAGAAAACTGCTCCTTGAAGCCGCAGACTCCCAAAAATCCGCTGCACGCTTTGTTGGGCTGTGTTGGACAGATAGACACCATGATTATTGGATAACTACAGTAGAAAGAATTTTATCCAAAACTTTTATCAAGTTATCATTTTGTTCAGGCGTTCCTATCATGTATCCATCAAGTGAAAGACGATAATTTTTTGTGTATAAAAACACTGTCCATACTGTCCAGCCAGAACGGTTTTCTATTTTTTTAACAGCTGATAAATTCGGTGCGAGAATAGATAATCCCGCAGGATTACAGCCTTCCTCTGTTATTGCACAAGGTAGTGCATAGATTTCTAATCTTACTGTACCTGCCACTTGATAGTCTGAGGTATCACCACCTACTTCGCCAATGCGTACAAAGTCTTGAATGTAAGTCTGACCTTCTAAACCTGGCTCACTTTTGGTTGAACCTGGATAAACATACCAATCTTGAGGGTAATCAAGGCTATATTGGATTGTTCCAGCATCTGATGTAAATTTACTTGAATATTCTTTCCAATTATCAGATGTAAAGGTCGAAGTTGGAATAGCCGCTTCTGTTGGAACAACTTTAGCCGCTGGCGCACATGATACCAAGATAAAAACGACAAACCAAACTGAAACAATGTTTTTGTTTTTCATTCATACCTTTTGTGCAAGGAACAGCCCAACGGTGTGCGTTAGCGGATTTTGGGCGGGCTGGGAAAATGATTGAGAGCAGAAAAAACTTGAAGCGAGAAAAATGCTTCTCGAAGCCGCAGACTCCCAAAAATCCGCTGCACGCTTTGTTAGCCCGCTTTTGTCTATCAAGGAATAATTTTCCAATAAGAGCCACCATTTGGTGCAATAAAAGAATCAGTTGTCTCAAATAATCCAGTACTAAAATCAATACATACTGCTTCTACAGGAAATTGAGACCAGTGATATTTTCCGCCAGCCGATAAATCAGTTAATATCAAATAGCCTTTTGGAATTTCATCGCCTGCTTCATAAGAAATAAATGGAATTGGGCGATTGTGAACATCTTCAGCGCATTTACCAGAAATTTCAGTTGTTGTTTCACCAAAATTCCAATTGTTTACTTCATGTCGTGTGACAGTTGCTTCACGAGATTCAACTTCAACTGGAGAACCCCCAATTATCCAACCTGCGCCAACATTAGGGTTTGAAAGCACTATTGCGATAATAAGTAAAACAATTCCGACAATTACAGATAATATTCTAATTTGCGTTGAGATAGCAGGTATTTTGAATTTTTCAACATCAATACCACCTCCAAAAATTCCTGCTAACAAGGCAACACCACCGATGCCTGCAATGATTGAAGAAACTTCCATATATTTTCCATCTCCTTATTTATTGCAGATTTTATAACGTGATAATCTTTTGCGCGAAGCGGGCTAACGGTTTGCGTTACCCGCGCTGGGGCGGGCGGCGGGACGCCGTCCGACTGGGAAAATGCTGAGGCGTAGAAAAATGCTTGGAATCGCGCCAGAATCCCCAGCGTCGGGTGCACGCTTTGTTGGGCTGTTTTATGCGTACAAGAACTTACTCATTTTTCATCGTCTTTTTTCTTGCTCTGTTCAATTAGCAAGGAAATTTCTTGCCCGCAACCAGAGCAAAACTTTGAACTCATAGGTGTTTCGGCTTTGCATATTGGACAAGTAAATATTAGTAAAGTGCTACATTTAACACAAGATTTTGCGGTTTTAGAATTTTCGTGTTTACATTTTGGGCAAATGATAATTTTATCAAGCGCAACTTCATTTTCATTGCCAATTATTATAGTACTACCTGCGACATTACCATGAATTTCAATATTGGTTGCGTTATATTGGTCGCTTACTTTCTGCCCCCGCTGGTCAAAATGCGTAGGTGTTCTTGAAGAACCTTTGAGTTTGAGGTTTGGGTTTTCTGGAGGGAGTGATAAAGGTTTATCTTTTTTAGATTTGCTCATTGTCTCCGCTCCTAAAATAGCGATATAAACAAGGCGACGCCTAACGAAGTGAACGCTAATGATTGTGACACAAATGCCAGCCGTAATATGATAGCATTTCGTTCTATTATGACGGAATTCTCTTTCCAAGACCCAATCATATTTGAAATCATTTGCAATTTTGTTTCATCGGGTGATTGATTTAGATATTCGTGCGCTAAAACTTCTGGATTTGGGTCAATTCGATAACTTCTTACCCAAGATACAATAGTTGAGCAAATAACCGAGATTGCAAATAGCACTATACCAATAAGCACAAGAATTTGACCACTAACGGGGATAAGGATAATAGTTTCTCTTGCTCCCATGAGTAAAGCAAACATTCCGCCAGCAAAAGCCATTAACATACTTGCTTTATTTTCAAGTGATGTTTTTTGGCTTTGCTGTACAGAAAGCAAGTTTCTTACAGTTTCATGAATTAGAGAAACACTATTTTCATTAGTCATAATTTTTCAAAGGAACAGCCCAACGGTTTGCGTTAGCGGATTTTGGGCGGGCTGGGAAAATGCCTGAGAGCAGAAAAAACTTGAAGCGAGAAAAATGCTTCTCGAAGCCGCAGACTCCCAAAAATCCGCTGCACGCTTTGTTAGGTGACTGCGGGTTGCGCAAGACCTTTTGCCTGAAAACAGAACCACGCCTTTTATGACTTGATTTTACACGTACCACAATTTTTTACAAGCCCGACTTTGCCAGCGAAAACGAAACTGATTTACCAAAACGCCAAAGTTTAGAACTTGTGTTTCGACAAGCTCAACAACCACTGAAACCTTTGCCAAAAACTGACTTTACAAAGAAATTACTTGCCAGAAAAAATAAACCTGACAAAAAAGCCTAACCCAAACTTGCCAAAACTTTTTCTAAAAAAATGTAGCCGATTTTAGAAACCTGACTTTACCAAAAAGAGCGCAAGCCATGAAAAACGGACTTTGTGTCTCGACAAGCTCGACAACCACAAAATGAAACCTCTTGCTTGCCAAAACTTTAACTGAAAATCTTGAAGCCGATTTCAGAAACCTGAGTAAATTTAACACGAAACTTTTTGAACCAAAACCATGAGCTAATTTAAAGCCAATAAAATTTTGGAAACCGCCACTGCTAAAAATGCCCGATTTTATTGAACAAGAAACTTTGCTAAAAACCAAAATCCTGATTTGCAAGACTCAAAACGCCAATTTGAAACACAACTTATTTTTGCAAAGCGCCTGAAAGATTTAACGAAGCAGACACCTAACGGTGAGCGTTACTTGCGCTGGGGCGGGCGGCGGAACGCCGTCCAAACGGAAAACGGCTGAGGTAGAGAAACTGCCGAAAAACGCGCAGAGTCCCCAGCGTCAAGTGCACGCTTTGTTGGGCAGTTTTTATGATAACAATGCTATAAAAACTAACGGCAAATCTATAACCACATGAACAATCATCACGAATAACAAATTTCTTTGCCAAAAGTATAAACCAGTAAGGATAATACCTAATGGAACCACCACGCCAACAATGTGAGCGAGATTCCATCCTGTGGCATGAACAGCCACAAAAAATACCAGGCTAATCAACCCGCTAATCCATTTATTCCCTGTAATTTTCTGTAATCGTTCTAGTGGATAACCACGAAACAAAATCTCTTCCGTTATACCTGCTGTCAACACGCTTAAGAGTAATATCCACCAAGAATAATTAGATGCGACTTGTGCTACTGTTCCTGAATTTGACGGCGGAAAAACTTTGCTAATTAATAACGTGAGAACAGGGACTAATAGTGATAACAAAACACCCAATCCAACTGCTATTAGCCCTGATTTCCAAGATAGGGATTTCCAGCCAATAGTTGCCAGTGGTTGATTCTCGACGGTTTGTGTAAAAAATAGCATCACAAAAGCCAAGCCCCAAAATACACCAAACCCTATCAAGGTAGAAACTGGTTCATTGATATTAAGTTTAATGAACACTGGATTGATGAACAATGTGAAAATTACGGGGACAGCCAGCGATAAACTCAATCCAAGAATCTTTTTTTGCATATTGATACTATTTATCCTTTGCAGGGAACTGCCCAACGGTTTGCGTTACCTGCGTGTGGGCGGGCGTGGACAATGCTTGGGAGCAGGAAAAACTCGAAGCCAGAAAAATGCTCGAAAATGCCGCAGACTCCCACACGTCAGGTGCACGCTTTGTTAGGCGCTTTTTGATTTCACTATTTACTTTGAATATCTTTTTGCTTTTTCCTTTGCTTGATTGATGTTTTCCATCAATAAAGCCCTTCTTTCTGTTATTGTATCAATTCGTTGCTCCACGCTTTTTATTGACTTTTTAACTTCTTCAAATTCAGTTAGTAAACTGATGGGTGATTCTAATGACCCGTAACCACTTATTTTTTCTTCAATAATACGTCTATTGGTTCTGTATTTGCACAATAAATTTCTGTGGTGCTCTTCTTCTGTTTGTATTTCTTCCAACTCTTTCCCATCTCTTGCAAGTTGAGAGAGTGCCTCCCTGATTTCGAGTTCTTCAATCTGATCTTTGATTTCAATACCTTTGAATTCTTCTGGCAGGGATGTTGGTTGTTGTGTAATTGGAGAAGGATGGCTTTTGCTTCCTTCATTCGCCTTCGCAGAGCCACTTTCGTCTTTCTCCTGAGTTCCATAGAGAAGCCATTTTACGGCTGAAACGACTTTCTTTCCTAATTCGAAAATTCCATTCTTAATTTCTTCAAGGCTTGGAAGGTTGATTTTTTGAAAAAACCATTGAATAGTTTGCATTTTTATTCCCCTAAAGATTTATTTTGCTTTCCCGATTCAAGGATGTCTTGTCTGTCGCTTTCAGAAAGGAAGTTAAGCAGATTAATTCTAAGCGTTTCTGAAAGACTTAATAATATTTTAGCCTGCTCAGAAGTTGTCATTGTACTTATTAGTTTTAACACGCCTTGAGGTCTCATTACATTAAATAATTCTTCTCGCTCGGCGGTAGATATGTCTAGTAGTATTTGCCTTTGCTGATCGGCATTTAATGCCAGTATGAATTTTCTTTGCTCTTTGGCTGTCAATGTTAACCAAACAAAATATTGCAATTGCACGTCAATTGTTTTCCATCGCTCCTGAAAACCAGATTCAAACAACACGCCATCCTTTTTAGCAACTGCAAAATTAATTAATCTTTGATCGTCTGAGAAAATGCTTTGCCATAGTGCTTGAATTGAAAATGAATTGTCGATATTTACTCGAAAATCTAAGTCTATTGCCATGTTTCATTCTCCTTGTATATAAAGATTTAATTATTGACAACTATTTCCTTGTTGTAAATTTTTGCCAACGTAGATTTTAATTTCGTGACAACATCTTCGATGCCTTCTTCTGCTTCTTCAAGTTCATGCAGCACTTTGTAGGGTGTGTCAAGTGTTCCATAAATCGAGATTTTCTCTTTAGCAAGTTGATATCTCTTGCTGTATGTGTCCTTTAGTTTCAACAAATGTTCAAGTTCTGAAATTTCATTCTTGAGGATATTTTCGGAAATCTGAGTAGACATTGCCTCATTAATCGACCCGATAGATTCTGAACTTCTATTATTTGAGGCTTGATGACTATCTTTATTGCTGTCTTGAACATTAATATTTTTTGAGGCGCGACGTTCTCTGCGTTCTTGCAGGATTTTTTGAGCCTCTCCAAACAAAAAATCTAAAGTTTTTAAGAGAATTGGTAAACCTGTTGGGTCAATCATACCTGCTCCTTTGCTTTTGGAAATAACTCTTGTTAAATTTTATCAATGACTTGCAAGTCAGCGCCTAACGGCTCGCGTTAGTGGCAAGTGGGCGGGCTGAGATAATGTTTGGGAGCAGGAAAAATCCGAAGCCAGAAAAATGCTTGAAAACGGCGACGAATCCCACTTGTCCACTGCACGCTTTGTTAGCCGCCGTTTTTGTTAATAGACTACTTTGCAATTTGCAATATACGATATGCGCCACGTGCCACAATAATAAATACGATTGCTCCGACAACCAAATCAGGAATTTTGGAGTTTGTTACAAAAACCAGTATACCAGCGAGAATAACCCCGATGTTGATTATCACATCATTGGAGGTGAAAATCATGCTGGCTTGCATGTGGGCTTCTGTGTTTTTACTTTTTTGAAGCAAAAACAAACTGGTTGCGTTTCCAATCAAAGCAAGCAATGAAATAACAATCATCATTTGAAATGTGGGAACATCACCAAACCCAAGAAAACGTCTGATTACTTCGGTAATACCAAAAATAGCCAAAACTATTTGGAAATACCCACTTGCTTTGGCGATATTCTTTTTCTTGGCAATTGTTCCGCCAATCGCAAAAAGTGCAAGCCCATAAACAAGGCTGTCTGCCAGCATATCTAAACTATCGGCAACAAGCCCCATTGAATTGGAGATGAAACCCATTAATATTTCAAGGGCAAAAAAGAAAAAGTTAATAGACAGAACCTGCCAAAGCAATTTCCGCTCTAAATTATCCTTGCCAGTTGGTACAAACTCATCTGTTGCGCCACTTTCAATCAGAGTTGTGTCGAGTTGCAAACTGTTAAGTGCTTCAAAAATTAATTGATAATCGCCTGTATGGAAAACATCCAACTGGCGATTGGGAAGGTCAAACTGCAAAGAAGATATATTGCTGACTTCTTGAAGTTTCAAACGTACTAATTGTTCTTCAGATGCACAGTCCATTTGCTGGACTGCAAAGGTCGTTTTTTTCATACTTCACTCCTATATATATTTGCAGGACAGGCGGCTAACGGTTTGCGTTACTTGCGGGTGGGCGGGCGTAGATAAAACTTTGGGAGCAGGATTCTGTTTGGGTGTAGAAAAATGCCCGAAAATGGCGCAGAATCCCACCCGTCAAGTGCACGCTTTGTTGGCACGCTTTTGTTTTGCAAGACTCCACAACTTATAACAGAAAGTGCTTTATGATGGGACAGATACCTGCTCTATGTTCTTTATCAAACTACGCACATTTCCTAAACAACAGGAACCTTGCGGGTTTCGTAAATCACAGGCGCATTGATTGGCTTGGATGCCAGTATTAATATCATTTACCATCGAAACACGGGCTTCAGGTGAAGCATTACGAATTTCTGATACCGTATGCTTGAAGCAATAGCATACAAATACATCATCTGCGCTTGGCTCTTTTTGATAAACACGCTCACGCAATTGCGATGTTGTAAAAACGGACTTGCCATCAGCCGAATAATAAACAACAGGGCAAGATTGCGTGCGGCAAAAATAATACTCTGTATCTTGAATTGAACGCAACGAAACTGACAAAAGTGCCTTGACAGTTTGACCTTGAACAACCTTTCCTTTTTGGTTACATTCAGGACAAAATACTTCTGCGGATGGCTTATGCTGAACTGTCACTTGTGGCAATTCGCAAACCATACTTCCTGCGGACGTTTGCGAACAACAATTATCGCTCATAAAATCTCCTTGATTGGGTTAACGATAAGACAGTTAAAAAGGCGAATTGCTTACTTGAACGGTTTTCACCTTGTTGCGCAAGGGGCGTGCCAACGGTGTGCGTTACCTGCGTGTGGGCGGGCGTGGACAATGTTTGGGAGCAGGAAACACTCGAAGCGAGAAAAATGCTCATAAATCGCGCAGACTCCCACACGTCAGGTGCACGCTTTGTTGGGCGTTTTTGTGTTGTGCAAGACTCGCCGCCTAAAAAATGACGACACCGCCAACTTGACCAGATTTTACACACAACGTGTTTTTCAGAAATGACCAAAAATAAAGCCTGCCAAAACGTTACTTAATCAACTCGACATTTGCAATCTATGAACTTCGAGAAGTTTCAAACCACTTTTTCAACTTTTGAGCGTATTCGGCTCGCTCGTTGGCTTCAAACGAAACTCTTTTGGAATTCTGAAAATCATCATCGTTATAGCGTGGAATAACGTGCAGGTGATAATGCCAAATGTGTTGGTCTCCTGCGGGTTCATTATGTTGCCGAATTGTAATACCATCACACCGATATTCTGATTTCATCGCCAATGCAATATTTTTAGTCAAAGTATGAAATTGCTCTGCAAGTGTTGAAGGCAAATCAAAGATATTTTCAAAATGTTGGTTGGGGACGATAAGCACATGACCTTGATTATTAATCCATTTTCTTGTTGCAATGAACGCTGTTAAATCGGCAGTTTGAACCACTATATCGGTTTGCGCCATTGGAATCTGGTCGTTTTCTTTACTTTGAACAAATAAACAATATGGACAAGTGTACTCTGATGGTGCGTGACTATACATAAATTTTCCTTATTGTTTTGCAAGAAAACGCCCAACGGATTGCGTTAGTGGTTGGCGGGGGAGTGACCAAAACCAACGAAACCGTGATATTTGTGCAATTCTACTTCAGAACGCGGCGACTCCCGCCAATCCACTGCACGCTTTGTTGGGCATGGGACTTGAGGGCTTGCCAACTGTGGACGTAAACCAACAAACCCACAACAAACCTTTTTATACGACACAGGCAAGGCGACACTGAACATAAAAACACAGAACCATCACGAAAACACATGAACGATGAAACCCAACCAAAACCGAAACAATTTGCCCAGAACGAGAACCATAAAACGAAAAACTTTGCCTACCTTGCCAGCCAACGGAACTTGCGAAAAAACAACGGCGAGCAAACCAAACTTGCCCAAGCACCACAAAACAAACCAACCAAAAGAAAATGCAAACTGACTTGGCTAAAAAAGTAAATGCAGAGGATGAAGCGAAACCCAAAAACAACTTACGAGCAAACATAAAAAGCCAAAAGATAAAAGCGAGCAGAAAAACTGAAAAGCAAAACAACTTGCAGGCAAAGCGAGATGGACTGGAAGAAATGAGAAACCCAAAGACCGAAACAACGAGCGAAGAAAACTGCCAGCCAGCCAGATTCAGATTTTGAATTTCACATGACCCGATGCCCAACGGCTTGCGTTAGGGGTTGGCGGGCGGGCTAGGAAAAAGTTCCAAGAGCGGAAAAAACCCGAAGTCAGAAAAATGCCTGTAAGTCGCGCAGACTCCCGCCAATCCACTGCACGCTTTGTTGGGCTGTTTTGCTCTACCAAAACGATGGCTAAAGAATTTACCACCATTCGTTGCTAACTTGAATCAACCACTTCATAGCAGAATAATAATGTTGATTGGGATGTTCTAAAATAATAGAATTTTCATTACTATCTACTCTGATTTGAATATATCCATCAAATACATTTATCCCTATAATTCCCGTGTCAAAAAGAATTTCATCTCGAAATTTTTGCATTTTTGCATTAGTGTACGATATGAATAATGTCGCAATATCGAGGGCATCTGCTACTTTTTCTGATGGTGGATTTACGAATTCATGTTCAAGCAAATTACGTTCACGATTTATCTTTTGCAAGAGTATTGGTGACAATAACCCTATTTCATTCAAAATATTCAACTTTTCTGGAAAATCAATGTCAGGTAAATTAATGCCAGTTGTTGCAAGTATACATTCAATCTGACAATCTATCGCTCTTTTTGTGTTTGATAAAGCATTCACAGCCTTGTGAGACAATTCGGATTGTAAATCCGATTCTGCGAACTTTAGAAAGGCATTGGGAGAAATATCAAAAGGTCTTGCAAGCCCTTTAATGCTGCTTCCCAAAATGCTATCTTGGTAATTAAAAAGAAGGCTTAATATATGTTCAACAGAAATCGCATTATTCATTATCAAGGCTCTGCTAGCGGATTAGTTCCAATACCCCATCTTATGAATAACAATCGTTCTGTGAAAACAAAAAAATCATCATCACTGGGCGATAAAACAATTTTTTCAGGCGAAAAATTTGACGAAATTTCTAAAGAATGCTTATCTGGCTTTAGATATATCTTCACCTCTTCAGAATCAGGCTCGTCATTTTCATTTTTCAACGCAACAACAACTTCATCAGAAAAATTCATCATTATTGTGTCAGTATAAGCAATAAACAAAGAAATAACATCTTTCATGTCTATTACTGTTTCTTTGTCAGGATTGGTAAATTCATGCTCCATTAAATTCCTGACGGCAGTAACCTTGTTCAATATTCGTGGCGAAACCAAACCTAATTTTTGTATTATTTGCAATTTTCTTTCCAGCCCCAATTTTTTGATTTTCTTTGTGGGCATTCCAAGCGAAAGAAAAATAGATAACACTTGACAATCTAACGCACGCTTGATGTTTGCTAAGGCGTTTACATACTTGTGCGGTAATTTTGAGGCAAGGTCATTTTCTGCAAAACTTAGAAAATGATTAGGGCTTATTTCAAATGGACACTTCATGCTTGTTTTTGTGTCCTCAATGACAAACAAATTGGGTTGGTGTAGGAAACTAAGTAAAGTATCCCTATATCCACTTGGATTTGACATTATTTATTCCTACCAAAATTTTCAAAGGAACAGCCCAACGGTTTGCGTTACCTGCGCTGGGGGCGGGCGGCGAATGCCTGGGAGCAGGAAAAACTCGAAGCCAGAAAAATGCTTGAGATTGCCGCAGAATCCCCAGCGTCAGGTGCACGCTTTGTTGGGCGCTCTTGACCTGCAAGACTCTTTGCCATTAAAAGACCTGAACCCATTTTACTACTGACCTTCCACGATTTTTATTTCTTCATCACTTAATCCGTATAACTCATAAACAAGCGAGTCAATTGAATGAATCTGTTTTTTGAATTTGACGTTCTAATCTCTTGCTCTTGTGGCGTTTTTGCTTCTGCAAGCCGTTTCGATGAATGAGTAATTTGTTCAACTAGACTAACCATCTTTTTGAACTGCGGACTATCTTTTTCAATAACTTTGAATTGGCAATTCTTTTAATTGCGGCGGTCCAATTCTCAAAAAACCGCCTAAAGATATCCTGAAAGTTATTGCGGTAATAATAAGTTAGCAACACTTGCTATTTAATAAACGAAGAAGATATTGGGCGAGTCAATTTCGCTAGATGTAATTATTGATAGATTTGCCAGCAACAGTAATTTGCCGTCATCTGTACCTACGCATTCTAGGCGTTTATTCATTCCGCCTACAATAATTTTCCTGCTTTCTGGCTTTGATAACCTGTTTTCTCAGCCATTTTAGACCAATATTTTTTAGGAATAACAGGCATGTCGTACTTTGCTTTTATATATGTGGTTTGATAAATACCCCATAAAACAGCGTAACGGTCAATTGTTCCTGTGTTTACAAAAGCAAAAGTAATCTTCTTTTTTTTGGCTCATTAATCACATACTCTTTGTATTCGTATGCTTCGGATACTGATTGCCCTCTCCATTTACGGTAGCAACTTCATCAAGGCGTTTACAGAGTGTTCTAAATCTTTCTATAAAGTCATTGTCCTGCCCGCTAAAAGTGAACCAACTATTTCCATCAGAGTTGATTTAATTTTTTCCCACGTTCAATAGGCTGTTCTTTTTCGGCCATTTCACGCTGTTTCGGTTTGATTCGTTTAATTCATAAAACCTGATTTGCTAAAATTAGTCGGTGCCTTGACTATATAAACAATTAGGATAAACTGCGAACGGGGAGTCACGGGAGACGCTAAGTAATCGTGGATAACCAATAATTGAGTGATTTGAGTAATGTAATTTCTTGTGGCGCGAGCATAACCAGCCGAAAGCAACTTGTTCGGGATAATCATGCTTGAATATTGCTTTGAAATTTCCAGACTCTTTTCTACAAACACACAGAAAATATCCCAGTTGCCTTTTGCGCTTTGATAGTGTTTTGTTTTTACAGTTATCTACGGGGTTCTAAGGATTTGTCTTTGTTAGCCATTCAGAATCAATGTAGGGCGGATTTCCAATAGCAACATCAAAACCACCTTTTGCAAAGACTTCTTTGAATTCATTTTTCCAATTGAACGGATTAACTTTTGCTTGTTCTTCTTCATCGGGCATTAATCCGCCTTCAAAGTAATCAAAGCCAATTAATAATTACCGCATTTAATGATACTTCCCGTCGGGCAAAACTCGCTCCTTTGAACTCCTAACTGCCCAAGCCGCTGGCATTTTCCAATACTTTGAGCAAAAGAGAAAGTTTGGTCACTTCTACCGCTTGCGCGTCAATGTCCACGCCATGAATATTGTTGAGCAAGATTTCTTTTTTCTTCGCAGTAGTTAACCTGTAACCATCGCTAACTTTTACAATGGCTTTGCTTTTCTCGGCTTTTTCAGGCTCATTTTCAACATACCAATTCAAATGCCAATCCAATAAAAATTGATATGCGCCTAGCAGGAAAGTACCCCGACCCCCAAGCAGGGTCCATGATTTTAGTGAAGCAACATCTTTCGGACTTTTCTTTTCAACAAGTTTTCCAACTGTGTTTTCTACGATGTATTCCACGATATAAGTAGGCGTGTAATAAACACCGCCTGCTTTGCGGACTTCTGGCTTTTCTTCTACCTTTGCACTGTGTCCTGCTGTTAAGCGAATCACCTTGCCAAGAAAACGCTCGTAAACCTGCCCTAAAATATCGGAAGGAATATAAAGAAAAGCATACGGGCTTTTTGGATAATACAAATTTGAAATGATGTCTTTCAATATCTTGTCGTCAATGTCAATTAGAAAGCGTCAAATCATCAGGGCGGCTGTTTTGTTCTTTTTCTTGGCTGAAATGGAAAGAAGACCAGAGTTATATCTTGTGTCCGCTCGTTTGAATAACTCGCATGATTCTTGGTAAACATCATCATGGCTGATGATAGTTTCCTGTAATTGATTTTCCGGCTCGATTCCACGTTCTTCGCCAGATTCGCAAAATACAATGCGGTCAATTGTCATTTGAACGGAATAATTCAAGCCTGCAATATCAATCGTTTCATTTCGCAAGGCGATATTTTTAGCAAGCAATTCCCGCCAGCGTTCAATCTCTTGTAAAAATGCGTCGTCAACGTCCGCAGTACCTTTTTTGCCTTTCATGCTTTCGGCGTATTTGGCAAAAGAACCTTTTCGCACCGCTTCGGGCGAGAAGATTTCTACAATCTCATTCCATCTTTCAACATATTCTTTGTAGTGAATAATTTTGATTCGCCCAATTGAAGCCTTATCGCTGTAATTTGGCTTTGTACGGCAATCATAAATAGCGAAGTGTTCAAAGTTGGTCAAGAGATAAGGTGGGAAGTTTTGCGCTCCAACCATAACGGCGGATTTGAAAAGCCGCTTCTTGGCTGGTTTCAACTTTTACCGATGGCTTTTTTGCTTCAACCAGAAAATCGAACTTTTCCCCACGTCCAACACGAAAAGCATAATCGGCTTTTTTCTGCTGACCTGCAACATCTACCGAAAATTCATGTGTCAACTTCTTTTCCCGCTACAGCATAGCCTTTTTCGTTGGCAACATCCGGCCCAAGCGCAGTAAAAATGGGTCTAAAACTGACGGCGCAATTCGGTTTCGTTTTTGCTGAAACGATACGAATCTAAATTCTGCTCGAAAGTCTCAACCAATTTATGAATAATTGCGGGGTGGTAGTTTGCGATGTCATCCGATGAGTTTTACCCGAGAAAGAATGAGATGGAATTTTTCGAGGGTCTAACGGCTTGCGTTACTTGCGGGTGGGCGGGCGTAGATAAAACTCCAAAAGCAGGATTCTGTTCGGGTGTAGAAAATGCCCGAAAATGGCGCAGAATCCCACCCGTCAAGTGCACGCTTTGTTGGGCGTTCTTGGGGGATATGCACCTATTTTTCCCGTTCAAACATTTCTAATAGTTCATTTAAATTTTCTCGGTCTACACTTGTGGTTAACTTTATCTTAAACTTTGAAGCGTCTGAAAAAATAACCAGTGCATAATCGGGCTTCGTACTCGATCCGAAACGGCTTATTTTTCAATAAAACCGTTTATTGTGTTTGGACGAATATAATAATCTTTAATGTGCAACCAACTGCCATCTTCCATGCAGACACGAATTTCTTCTACATATTTTCGATGTTTATTATCTATTAGCGTCTTGTCAGGAAGTTCGATCTCTCTCTTTCGTTGTCTCCACATTTCCAATATCATAAGAAATAATTGTGCAACAGTGGCTATACTAGCAATAATTGTCAACGGGTCAGGTGGACCTCCATGAAAACCAGGTCCAAAGATAAGTACATCCCCATCTTTGATGTTTTTTTCTTTTATTGTTTCAGCTTGAGAGAGATCAATGTGTTCTCCAGATTTCGCAAAACCAAGGAGTCATGTGTGGTCGAAAGGGATGGATTTTAATAAATTTGGGTCATTGACCTTAAATAAACCGTATCCAATGCTATTTCGTCTTCGTCGTAGGTTGGCGCGGATACTTTTAATGCAATGCGAGATACTAGGTCTTCTATTGTTATGTCGTCATTAACGGTTGTCTCAGCAATCACGTGTTTCCAGTTGTCTTTTACTTCAATGGCGCGTTCCACTTGGGATTTAATAATTTCATATTCTATAGTGAAGTTTTCTTTATTCGGTGTCGTAAAACAATGAATTGTTTAATTTTTCACGATTGTCCTTAGAATATATTTTGCGTGGAAACGCCCAACGGTTTGCGTTACCTGCGTGTGGGCGGGCGTGGACAATGCTTGGGAGCAGGAAAAACTCGAAGCCAGAAAAATGCTTGAAAATGCCGCAGAATCCCACACGTCAGGTGCACGCTTTGTTAAGGCTTTCGTCTTCTGCAAATCCTTATATTTTCCAAGACAACCATTGACGTTGCGTAAATTTGGTTGCTGAAATTTTCCACAATCATTTTATTGTATTCTATTACATCATTTTCCGTTTAGTAATTTTAAATTAGGTTCCTTTTAATTACTTCTCGCTCGCTAATTAGAATATGCCACTTAGGCGAAGAAACTGGATAATACGGTTCTAATTCGTTTGGAGGAGTCTTCTTACCCAATACTGAAATATGTGTTTATCACAGCTGGTCTCCTGTAATAAACTCTATAGGGCTTTCGTTTTTGAGCAGTATCATCCTAAAAAATTTCTTTCTGCGTACAAGACCCAAGCCACATTTATGGCAAATATATGTCGTAACACATTCCACATTTTCAAACACAACCATCTTGACATCTTTAACGAACTGGCTTCGAGAACACTTTTTTTAATTTTCTCAGTTCGTTGGTGTTGTACCGACAAAAACAACAAAAATTCCATGCAATCTTCATCTTTGTCGTAAAACCTAATGTCTTCTTGCAAAATTGAATCGAGATATTTTATTGCTGTGTTTTCTATGTCGGTATGTAAATCTTCTTCAATATTGTGAATGGCGGTTTCTATCATCTCCAACAGACGCGTTCTGGGTCTTTGACGCCCATTGCTCAATATATTTTCTAAATTGGAAAACAAAGTGAACTGTTTCAGTAAGTTTAAGTGTGTTTCTTGGAGGCGTTTATTTGAGCGGGTGCGATTGCAAGATTTTTTTTTTTTGATAAATGCTATTTCATCGGGATTAACTCTTTGAGTTTTTGAAATCTCTTTCTTGACCTATGCCCATAAGATTTGGGCATAAACAATTTTCCTTCCCGTAAACAGGCAATCTTTCCGTTTGATGACCAGGGACGGAGATAGTATCTCCAGACGTAATGGTGATGCCTTTTCTTTTCCATCATATATTTCCAAGATTACCTAGAAAACCTAACTATGTCTTAACCAGCCTGTAGGCTGTATAAGACACCGTTTGGGTGGTTATACAGCCTGTAGGCTGTATAATTGCCTATGTACAGCATTATACGCCCACATATTCAAAGGCAAATATTCCAATGAACCAGCCAGCCCACCCGAAACCCCCAGGCTCTACCCAAACACAGGCGTTAAGTTCGATCCTCTTTCTCTATCGTCATGTTCTGCGCATCGCGCTGGATGAAAACGCCCTTGTCGAATTTCGCCCCCAAAAAGCAAAGACCGTCCCCGTCGTGCTTTCGAAAGAAGAAATCAAATCCGTGATCGCCAATTTGAGCGGCGTCAACAAGATTATCGCGCAGGTCATGTACGGCGGAGGCTTGCGCGTGATGGAAACCATGCGCCTGCGCGTCAAAGATATTGACTTTGCCAACCATCAAGTGATGATCCGCGATGGCAAAGGCGACGATGATCGTTCTACCATTCTGCCTGATAGTGTCGTCGAGCCGCTAAAACGCCATTTGGAGCAAGTCAGACGAATACATCAAAAAGACCTGGCAAAAGGATGCGGCTCTGTCTAGCTGCCCTTTGCTCTGGAGCGGAAATATCCAAACGCCAGCAAAGAATGGGTATGGCAATACGTCTTCGCTGCCGCCAGCCTCTTCAAAGAGCCAGGGACGGGTATAACCCGCCGCCATCATTTACATGAAACGGCAGTCAAAAAGCCGTGAAAGAAGCGGCGCGCTTAGCGAGGGTTGATAAACATGTCACCTCTCACACCTTCCGTCACTCCTTCGCAACCCACACTCCTGCAAAATAACTACGATATTCGCACCATTCAGGAACTCCTCGGTCACAAAGACGTCAAAACCACCATGATCTACACCCGTCATCCAACGCGGCGGCTCGCCGTCAAATCCCCCTCGACACCTAATCTCCAATCACTCAATTCTCTAATCCTCTAATTCTCAATTCTCTAATTCTCCAATTCTCTAATTCTCTAATCCTTCAATCACTCTACTCCTCAATCCACCTAACACCTCCCAACAAAAAAAAGCGGACGATGCCTCCCTCATCATCCGCTTTCCACTCTCTACCCTCAATCCTCTACTCCTCTAATCCTCTAATCTTCTAATCATCCACGTTCTACCTTCTGCCGCCGCGATCACCGCCACGCCGATCCCCTCCGCGCCCGCGATCTCCGCCGGGTCTTCCGGCTCCGCCGCTTCAGCGCGGATTGATCTTTCTCGCGCGCCTCTTCTGCCGTCCAACCTTCAAGCACAGCCTGACGCGAGAGTCAGATCTTTCCTTGTCCGTCAATGTCGGTCACCATCACGGTGATCTCTTCGCCCATGCCGACCGCTCTTCCACTTTGTTCACGCGCTCAGAAGCGAGTTGCGAAATGTGGACGAGCCCGTCCATGCCAGGCAGGGATTTCGACGAACGCGCCGAAGTCCGCGATGCGAACGACTTTGCCGGGTAGATGTTCCCAACGACAGCCTCTTCGCCAAGTCCAGCGATGCGTTCCCTGCGTGATCTTCACGCCGGCGCCATCGGTGGACGCGATGTACACCATGCCGTTTTTCTTCGATGTCGATCTTTGCGCTGGTCTCTTCTTGCAGTACGCGGATGTTCTTTCCGCTTGGTCCGATCGACGCGTCGATCTTATCAGCGAGGATTTTTACGGTGATGATGCGCGGCGCGTGTTCTTTGATGTCAGGGCGCGATTCGGGCAACACCGCCGGCATCTTTCCAAATGGATGCGCGCCACCTTCGCCTGTTCGAGCGCTTCTGTCATCATCTGCGCGCTCAAGCCGCTGATCTTGATGTCCATTTGCGGGAGGGCGGTGATGCCGGCCGGTGTTCCCGCCACTTTGAAATCCATGTCGCCGAGATGATCTTCGGTGCATGAGATGTCAGTGAGGATTTTGTAGCGGCTGAGCCGTTCAAATCGGTGATGAGTCCCCATCGCCACGCCGGCCAGACGGGGCTTTGTTCGGCGTCGCCCGCATCCATCAACGCAAGTGTCGAGCCGCAGACGGAACCCATCGAGGTCGAGCCGTTGGAGGACAACGCTTCCCGATACGACTCGCAACTTGTACGGGAACGAATCTTCCGCAGGGATAACTGGTTCAAGCGCGCGTTCTGCCAACGCCCCGTGACCGACCTCCCGTCGGCTTTGCCCGCCCGTGCGTTTCCCTTCGCCCGGTGGAATACGGCGGGAAGTTGTAGTGATGGATGTAGCGTTTGTCTTTGATCGGGCTGAGGTTATCGAGTTCCTGCGCATGCCGAGTGTTGCGAGAGTCGCAACAGATAAGAGATTTGAAGTCTCGCCGCGTGTGAACAAGCCTGACCCGTGCGCGCGCGAAAGTTCCTCGCACCAAATGGGGCGGATGTGTCGGTGGATGGGCGACGTTCGCCCATCGGGACGTTTCCCTACGCTAGGATGCGTTCGCGCACCACGTCCATCTCC